>NZ_JAKRFC010000029.1:0-14938 GCF_022348205.1 Epibacterium sp. MM17-32
TCGATGTCGGCGCTGGTGAATTTGATGCAGTTCGTGGTCATTGCTCTTCTCCTTGTTTGCGTTGCAATGATGGTCACCTTGCAGCTGGCCAAGGCCCGGGCACACCGAAGGCGAAGCGTAGCGGAGAGGGGCAGGTGCCGGTCTTTTTGCTCCGCGAGGAATGACCCGCAGGGTCAGGGGAAAAAGATCGGCGGCAACCTTTGTGGACGGGACGACAGCTGCGACCAGCATGTCATGCAACTCAGACAAAGGGAGAAGTGCGTTGGCCGCTAAGGAAGGATGGTGAACAGCCGTCAAAGATGCCAGAGGGCGCATGTTGATGCATGGATCATAGCTGGAGCAGGCATTTTCGGATCCATGTCACTTGCCAGATTCCCGACGCACCCACCTTGCGACGACAGCGAAAACTTGCTGTGACAAAGAAGTGCTACCGGGGGTATCGTAAGAGCGAAATTTTGGACCAAATCGTTTTCGGGCACAGACAAACTAAGCCGAAGTACAAGAAGTGAGGCAAAATAGCTTTGGAACTAGAAGAACTCGCAAAGCAGTGCCAAAACTGTGCACAGCATAGCCCAGTGATAGTCTTGGGCAGCGGGGCCTCGATACCGCATGGCATTCGTGGCATGGGGGATTTGGCCGTTTGGCTCCGCGATAATGTACAGGCCGACGATGGACCGGAAGTCGATGCCTGGACACTTGTTAGAACAGCCTTGGCCGCTGGAGATCATTTAGAAGCAGCACTAGAAAACAAGCCTCTACCCGACTCCTTGGTTGTCAAGATTGTCCGAAGTACCTGGGACTTCATCGCTCAGGGCGATTATAGCCTGCTCAAATCAGCTATAAAGACCGAGACCATTTTTCCGCTCCGCACCCTATTCACAGGTTTATTCCGAAGTACAAACCGCAATATCCATGTCGTAACAACAAACTACGACCGCGTTGCAGAGTATGCAGCCGATTCAGGCGGCTACATCCACAACACGGGTTTCCTTCCGGGCTATCTGCGACGGGCCGATGGGGCGGAGAATCTGATTTTCAAACAAGGGGCCAATTTGGCGCGGACGGTCACAGTCTGGAAAGTCCACGGGTCTCTTGATTGGTTTTCAGACCCGCATGGGGGTGTGATGTCGCTACCGATGACGAGCGAGTTGCCCGATGGTTTGGTTCCGTTGATCGTCACGCCAGGTGTAAGCAAATATCAGCGGACGCACGACGAGCCCTTTCGGAGCGCGATACAGGGCGCCGATCGTGTGTTGAGTGCCGCGACCGCATTCATTTGCATAGGATACGGGTTCCGCGACGGCCATATCCATCCGAAGCTGATGACGCGTTGTCGTGTGCATGACGTTCCCATCCTTGTCGCAGCGCGCACCTTAACGCCCGAAGCCAAGGATTTTCTCAAGAACAACGCCGGGCGTCACTACCTCGCGCTCGAGAACCACGATGAGGGGACGATGGTTTACAACCGTGACAGCCCAGACGGTATTGTTGTTATCGGGGGCAAATATTGGGAGTTGCCTGCATTGAACGAATTGATTGGGTTTTAGGAGGAAGAGTTGGGCATACTTGATTTCAACGATGATGAAAGTCTCGGCAAAATTATTGCCGTCGATACTGCCACTGTGACGGTGCGAGTCGATGAACTTGAACGCCTCAAACGGATTCAGGTCAATCGGTTGACCGCGATCAGAAGCTCGAAAGCCGGGCAGCACTTAATCGGGATAGTTTCGCGCATCACACGCAAAGCAGGTGACGAAACTGCAATAGACGGGTCTGAGGAGGATCCGGAAGCCGCGCTCCCCGAAAACAACCTCGTTCGGGTCGCTCTGATTGGAACACTCGTAGACAAGGAGGGGCTGAAAGAGAACGTCTTTAAGCGCACCCTAGAGACTGTGCCCGAAATCGATGCGGATTGCTTTTCCTTGGAAGGTCAGCGCCTGACAGACTTCATGCAGGTCATTTCGCAGGTTTCCGGCGACGGCCCGCAGCTTGATCTTGGTCGCTATGCTTTGGACGAGGACGCGCGGGCCTTCTTGAACGGCAACCGTCTGTTCCAACGTCATGCCATCGTGGTCGGTAGCACTGGCAGCGGCAAATCGTACACAACTGCGCGGCTCCTAGACCAGATTGCCGGTCTTCCACAAGCCAACGTAATCTTGTTCGATATCCATGGTGAGTACCAGACCCTCGATAGCGACGAGTTTCGGCATCTACGCATCGCTGGGCCGGGGGACATTGGACACGATCGCCGACTGGCCGACGGTGTTCTACATCTACCGTTCTGGCTTCTCGGCTATGAGGCATTGGTCGCTTTGTTTGTAGATCGGTCCGATCAGAACGCTCCGAACCAAGCCATGCTCATGACGCGCTGTATCACCGATGCGAAGCGCGCAATGCTTGATCCGGGAAAACACGCCGACATTCTTGCAAATTTCACTATCGATAGCCCCGTGCCTTTCGATATCGACAGTGTCCACAAGCAACTATCTGACTTGAACGAACAAATGGTTCCGGGCGCTAACAACAAGGATAAGCAAGGACCATACTTCGACAAGCTCAGCCGCTTAATCGCGCGATTTGAAGCCAAACGAAATGATCGCAGGCTTGGGTTCATATTTCAGCCGCCAGCAGCCTGTATGGATATGGCCTGGCTGTCGGAGGTAACGCATTTCCTGATAGGCGGGCGCGGATCGCAAGCTGATGGCAAGGGTGGGATCAAGATCATCAATTTCTCGGAAGTGCCGTCCGACATCCTGCCGCTCATGGTCAGCTTGATTGCTCGGCTGATATTCACAGTCAGCCAGTGGACGCCACCAGACAACCGTCATCCCATCGCATTGTTCTGCGATGAGGCACATCTGTATATCCCGGAGCGTGCATCGTCAGAGTCAGCCGATGAGATCTCTGTCGGGATTTTCGAGAGGATCGCCAAAGAAGGCAGGAAATACGGTGTTGGACTAGTGGTTATCAGCCAAAGACCATCCGAAGTGAACCGCACCGTTCTGAGCCAGTGCAACAATGTCATTGCGATGCGGCTGACCAACGGCGACGATCAATCCGTGATCAAACGGTTGCTGCCTGACAGCCTCGGCGGGTTTGGTGATCTTCTACCGGTCCTCGACATCGGTGAGGCATTGGTGGTCGGCGATGCGAGCTTGCTTCCGACGCGAGTTGTGGTGTCCGAGCCGCGCTTCAAGCCCAATAGCGCGACAGTCAATTTCTGGGATCGTTGGAGTGACGCGGCACCAGTTGCGGGAACGGAAGATGCCGTCCTTTCTTGGCGGAGACAAAGCAATCACTAGCCCTAGGAGCGATGAAAACAGTCAACGAGTATTGCCGCACATATTATGCTGGGACGATTCTACCGACCATCGCGGTAAGAGTATCGGGCGCAAGCTTGGAAGAAATTGCATCCAACTCCAAGAGGGGCTGCGACAGGTAAGGATGAAACTTCTCCGACATTAAATTCCCAGCTCCAGCGAACAGATCGACAGGTTCGCCAGATCGAATGTGCGCTAGTACCGTTTGAAGATCGGGGGTTTCGTCCCCGGCCTCCACCATCAGAAACCCGTCATGCAGTTCGACCGAAAACCCCTCACTTCTCAGTGCTAGCGCGAGGGTTGATGTCTTCACAGTACCGACCCGCGTCGCAATGACTGATGTATGCTCGCCAATGGTGTGTAGGTTATTGGCCCTAAACCCCAGCTGTTCATAGTGAGCACGCGCTTCCTCGAGCATCATCAAAGAGACTGTATCCATGTAAGCTGGGCTGGAATCCCCCTCGAGCACGGCGAACATTCGGTCGATCACTTTGTCATGAATGTCCCCCGCATCGCCGCCGAAGACGGGCGGCACACCAGCCTTCGCGGGTTTGACGACGATGACCTTTTCACGATCATGGATTTCTTGAACAACCCAACGTCGCCCAGAGAATATTAATAGCATCCCAGGGGCAAGAACATTATCGATCGGCAGGGTTCCAAGGTCCCGCCCCTCTGCGACCAACCGGAATTCCTCAGGCGTCTGAAACACCGCATAGAAGCTGTAATGCTCAACCAGTTTTTCGCCCGCGGGTCCCAAAAGCAACAGCCCGCTGCCGACCTGTTCGATCAAGCCGGTTTCTGGGTGGCCGATTGCACGCAACACATCTGCGAAGACTTCGGTTGTGACCTTCCGAAAGGGGCCTTCGCGGCAGAGCACATTGTAGACCACGCTTGCAGACGCACCGCCGCGCTGCGCTATGACTGACAGTATCTGGTGGACGAGCGTCGAGAGATGAAGCGCCTGAGGTTTTGGAGGTTCGCACCAGCCTTCCAGCAGCAAGTCTATCATCGCGATGGACCTGATCAGGCCGAGGCGAAGACGATCCACGAAACTGCTCTCCGGCGTCAACTTGGCTTCGACAGCATACTGCCTGAGAATGGCCGGCTGTCCTTCACGCCGGCCTGATCGGCCAAGCCGTTGTCGCAACGCGGCGACGCTGAATGGCGCACCGATTTGAGCCACGCAGGTCACGTCACCGATGTCGATTCCAAGCTCGAGCGTCGATGTGCAAACGGCTGTCGTCGGTTTCGCAGGGTCCTTCAAGCGCCGCTCAACGAAGTCACGGTGTTCTCGGGAGAGGCTCGCGTGGTGGGGATAGAATTCCTGTGGCAGGTGCTCCCGTTCGCAAAGCTCCCGCAACCGATCTGCGTAAATCTCGACCCGTTGACGCGCTCCGGCGAAGACCAGGTTGTCGCTGCCTCGAAGGTGTTTGAAAAGATGTGCTGCGATCGCGTCCGTTGCGGATGGGCTGTTTTCATCTTCATCGCCGGAAAGGTAACCGCGAAGCTGAAGCTTCAATTCAGCCTCGCCGCCATCTGCTTCGATCAGCTGGACAGCGTTTGCGGCGTCAGGGCGAAGATAGGCCTTAGCGAGGTCCATGTCGCCTAGCGTAGCTGACAGACCTATCCGACGGATTGGGCGCTTTATCGCGAGCTCGAGCCGTGTGAGCAGTGAACGAAGCTGGACACCGCGTTCGCTGTCCAGAACTGTGTGCAGCTCGTCGATCACGACCGCCCGTGTCGCCCCAAACAGGCGGGCAATTTCCAAACCGCGACGAATGAAAAGCGCCTCAAGGGACTCTGGGGTTATCAGAAGGATCCCTTTTGGAGATATCAACGCGCGCGTCTTGATGGATTGCGAGACATCTCCGTGCCAGGGAACAACCGGAAGCTCTGCTTCCTGGCAGATGCCCTCCAGCCGCATGGCCTGGTCCGTGATCAGGGCTTTCAGCGGACCGATGTAGAGCAGGTCGAAGCCGGTGCCGCCCGACGGCTCGTCAAGCACCTGTGAAATCAACGGCAGGAACGCCGCCTCGGTCTTTCCGCCCGCCGTAGAAGCTGCAACGATTAAATCGGCATTGGATTCGCAGATCGTCCGGATGGATCGCGCCTGGATGTCGCGAAGTTCGCGCCAACCTTTCTGGCGTATCCATTTCTGCACAGGCCTCGCCAGTTTGTCGAACGCACTGCTCATCGGCGTCAGAGCTTGAAGCTGATCAGATCATCGTCACCGGGGTCTTGGGCACCAGTCGACTCGTCTACCTCGTTCATGTCTTCGCCGAGGTCTTCGGAGACCTCGATCTTTTCGATCAGATCGCTCCACTCGACACCGGGGTTTTGCTCAAGCACGGAAAGCAGGTTCACGAATGCCGTCACCGTATTGCGCGGGGTGCGGAAGTAAGCTTCACCGATCCGGTCCGAACAATGCGCCATGAAGGCCTCGAGCGCGTCGTCCGGCAGAGCACCGGCATCGTCCTGCATGATCCGCCGCACATTGGCCAGAAGAACGAAGAGATCTTCAGGGGTCAGGCTGGCCAGCCGGACAACCGGTCCTGAAAGGTCGACCAATCCGTCCCGCGCGAAGGTGTTCTCGGCCAAACGCGATTGAAGGGCTTCGTAGCTATAGAGCCCTCGACGGGTGTTCATCAGAAACTCCGGGGTTCCACCCATAAGGAATCCGAGGTTCTCGGCGCTACCCTGCAGCACATCGTTCAGGATCCGGAGGATCTGTTCGTAGTTTGCATTGCGGGCCTGCGACGAAGTGAGCTTGTAGAGGTTCACCATCTCGTCGAGGCCGACCAGCAATCCTTTATACCCGGCCTCGCACACGAATGCCGACATCAGCTTCAGATGGTCATAGACACTGGCGTCGTCGATGATCGTTCGCACACCAAGTGCTTTGCGCGCGTCGGTGCGTGTCGCGAACTCGCCGCGCAGCCATCTCAGGGCTGCGGATTTCAACTCGTCGTCGCCGGTCTCATGGCCTTCCCAATATCGACGGATGACTTCGGCGAACTCAAACCCTCCGGTAAGTTCTTCAAAGTGGCCAAGGCGTTCACGAATGACGGTCCCCGTGGGCAAATCCCGTTCTTCAGCATCTCGGTGAGCCTGGCTGACAAATCGCTCCACCACGCTGGCCAATGCCCCGCCATCGGGCTTGGTCCGCGTCGAGAGGTTTCGGGCCATCTCGGCATACAGCCCGCGAGCTTGTCCGCCGGTCGCGTGAATGCGCCGATCTGGCGCTAAATCCGCGAACATCACGACCAGGCCTTTCTCCAGAGCCACGAGGCGGATCAGGTTCATGAAGAACGTCTTGCCCGATCCGTACTCCCCGATGATGAACCGGATCGCCGATCCGCCATCGGATATCCGGTCCATGTCCTTGACGAGCTCTTCAATCTCTCGGACGCGGCCAACCTGAATATGGCGCAAACCGAGTTTGGGCACGACCCCGGCCCGAAGCGCCTGTACGATTGCATCGCGTTCACGTGGTTTCAACTTAGACATCCCTGCCCTCCGCACTCATCTTTTCTTTTACCGCCTCCGCAATTTCCAGAGACACGTCATATCCATCATACTCGTCGAGCAGTGCTTCGTTGTAGGTCTCAAAAGCCCATTCATTCACGACTTCCAAAGCCCCGGATGCCATCAACCCATGCGAGGCGCAGATCGTCTCGAACTCGGTTTCAGACCAATGCTCTCGAGTGACCAGTTCGAGGACAAGGGCGCCGTGTTTCGGGTCAAGCCCTACCAGCTGGCTTTGGCTGGCAGGCGCGGAGGCACCACTTTCTTCCTCTTTGACATCGAAAATCTGACCGAGGACGGACGACACGCGCTCTGTGTCCGAACGAATTGCTGCGATCCGTGAAGCGTCGAGTTTCGGTCCGCTGGCTTTTTCGAGCGCGGGTATCGCTTCGCCCGGGCGACCCGGTTGCGACGCGCGAACAGTGCGTGGACCATCCGCAACTTCGCCAGCATGCAGGTCGGTGTAGGCAAGCGCAGGATCAAGTCCCAAAGCCTTGTAGATTTTCTCGATGCTTGCGACTTCGTCGGAGTGAATAATGCCATCGGCATGTGCTGCACCGACCAGCGCTGCCCGCATAGCGGCTTGGCTGTCTTGGCCCACCTCCTTCAGTTTGCGCCGCAGAAGCGTCATGTCCGGTGGCACGGCCAGGAACCATTCAAGGTTTGCACGCAGCCTGCGGCGTTCCTGATCGCTGAGGGCCGTGGCAGAAACCTGATCTTCCAACGCCCTGCGTTCAGGCTCCGCGATGCGACCATCAGCATGGGCGACTAACGACCCAAGTGCCAATTCGATCAAGGCGCTTCGATAGCTGTCGGAAACGTCCTCCAGTCTTTCGATGGGTTCGCCCAGACGAAACAGCACAACAGGCTCCTCCGTCTTGGGCGACCGGAGCGCAAACCGAGGGTCGGGCGCCAGACCGAAACCGAGGCGCGCGAGCGCGTCGGCGGCTCCTGTCATTTGCCGTTTTCCGATCTTCTCGTTCGTTTCTCCCTCCAGTCGTCCGATCACCTCCTCAAGCGGCACCAATCCCCCGCGATCGACGATATCGCTTGCCCAAGATTTCAAGCGGTCCATTTCCTCTGATGGGAAAGCATCCCAAAGTTCAGAGGGTAGCAAGGCATGCGCTTCCACACTTCCGCGGCCGTCAGGGTTTCGGCCCAGGAAGCGACTGAGCTTGTCGAGGTCGTTCATCACCTCGTCAGCCAGCTCTTGCGCAATCTCGACCGGCTTGCGCAAGCCGGAGATGTCGGGCACGGGTTTGCCATCCACGGTCGGATTGACTGACCCCTGAAACTCGCTGGAGGCGGCGCGATAGGATGCCGTGAGTGATTTCCGGGGTTTTGTCACTTTGAGCCCATCAGGAAAACGCCGATCAAACCGCATACGGAAAAGAGCGACGAACTCGTCACGGCACCGCGTCGCGGGAGTTCTCAGATTTGTTTCCGGATGGCAGATGAACCAACTCAGCAACCAGTCAGCCGTCAGGTTCTCGCCTTTGTCGATCCGAGCTCCGATTGCGTATTTGAGTGAGAACGGAAGTTCCCAGCCCTGCTTCTCGAAAATCGGTTCGATAGCGTCGAGGTCGGTTTCGGCAAGCATCGCAATGTCGAGGAACTCACCCAAATAGCGCCTGACGGAGTGGTTGTCAGGGTAAAGTGAATGCAGCCGCCGAACTTCCTGGACGATATCCTTGGCATCTTCGTTGGACTGATCGACGAAGAAGCGACGCTCCAGCCCGTAGAAGTACAGGAACATGTATCCGGGGTTGTAGGAGGCGTCGTTGCGCCCGCTGGCCAACCAGTCGAGGTAGGTCGCCCGGCACTGAGGTGAGATATCCGCGTATCCGGGCCAGTAAGGCATACCTTCACCAGCTTTGTCGGCTCCAGAGCGCGCGACAGACAGAGACGGATCGATATAGGCTCGGCACTTGTCACGATACCCGTAGGTGTTCAGCAAGGGAGCCGTGCCGACATAGACCATCCCGCCGATGTTGCGGCCGGCGACGCTAGCTGTTTCATAAGACGGGACCCACCCGCTTTTCGATGATCGGACCGATGCGCTCGATGCCACTCGCGAGGGCTGATTTCGTTCAGCGGCCGCGGCAAGTGCCGGCGCCGCAGACTTTCCAGCCCGAACGATTTCAGCGTAGTCCTGCTTTGGTGGGGAGTAAGCCTGCACGGCAGCCGGCTGTTTGGACGCGTTGGCTTCGCGAGTTCGTTCGCGCTCACGCTCGATACGCTTGTCGTAGGCACTTGGGCGCGGCACCGGCTCAGGTCGGGGGGGTAGATTTTCGGAACTCCCCTCAGCTTGCGCCTTTGCAGCGACTTTCCGCGATCTCCGTTTTTCTTGCCACCAGACCAGAATGACGGGAACACCAAATGCAAACAACATCTGGCCGCCAATCGGCCAACCCTGAAGCATTGTGGTCACCACGACCATACATAAGAAAAAATACAGGACGAGAAAGAATGTAATTCGGAAAAACTTGATTATTGAAGACATTATCGGAACCCTCTCCGAACCACACTATTTTGCACAGCCATCTTTGCAACGACTAACGTCATGGTTGAAGCACTTCCCATGCTTTATGCTTGATTGGGCCGATGGCCACATACATCTGTTCGCACCGTTGCGGGCACACCCCTGCCCCAGTGACCGTAACCGGAACGGCCGAGATGAAGCGTTGCCACGACCATGCGACGGCTGGTCGGGCTGGCTCCGGAGGAGACGGCCGGGCCAGCGGCACGTCGCAGGGAGAGGCGGCGTTTCAGCTCGGGGAGGGCGGCTGCGCGCAGCCGACCGAGTAGGGCGCGGTCCTGGCCAAAGGGCGGGAGGGGCCAATGTTCCCCTTGAATGCTTCAACTTAAGAATCAAAAGTTACTTCAACGGCAGGGCCATTGAGACAGGCGGAACACACTTTGATTGAGCTGAAAATCGAACTGGTTGGCATCAAACCACCCATCTGGCGCCGTATCGTCGTGCCGAATGACATCAGCTTGGACATCCTGCATTCCGTTCTCCAGGGCGCTATGCCTTGGCAAGACTATCATTTGCATGAGTTCGAGATTGGCGAAGACAGGTTCGAGGCCCGCGACGAAAGTGACGACAGCTGGGACCCTACCGATGGGCGGAAGGACGAGAAGAGGTTTACTCTTGGAAAGCTGGTCAAGAAAGGCAGTCAGTTCACATACACTTATGATTTCGGCGATGGCTGGCGGCATCTCGTCACCGTTGAGAAGTTTAGCAAACCAACCGGAAGACCAGATCTGGACTTTCCCGCCTGTGTTGACGGAGAGCGAGCCTGCCCGCCAGAGGACTGTGGAGGACCCTACTCTTACGAAGAGTTTCTCGACGCGCTGACCGACAAACACCACCCGGAACATCGCGATACAAAGCAATGGGCGGGCGCGTTCGAACCGGAAGTGTTCAGCGTGCAGCAAGCCAATGCTGCCGTCGGTGCGATGTTTGTATGGGCAAAAGAACGCCACAATCGAAAGTGAAACCTGACTCTGGTTTGGCGCAGCGGCTTCGACAGGGGCACATAGCTTCGACTGTTCGATCCGAATGGCCGGATGTCTTCTCAGCCCTCCGAGGGCATCCACGCCCTGCTTTGCTGGTGAGCTTCAGAGCTGACAACCACCAGTCTCTTTGAAAATTCCAGAATTTGTCGATCCTTGACGGACTATCTCACAGGTTATCACAGAAACAAGTGGCGGCATCTTTAAAAATACATCATTATGTCGCCCATGAGTGGACAAGAACACGAAAAACTAAAGAGTCTTCTTGAGGCTGTCCCCACGGGGTTCCTCGTGGACTCCGCCTGGCTGGAGCACCACGGGATAGGTCGGCGTTCGTCCTACGGCTATGTGCAACGCGGCTGGCTAGAACGCCTAGGACGCGGAGTGTTCCGCCGTCCCGCACCAAGCAGCGCCACCACGAATACGCTCGACTGGAAGACCAGCCTGCTCTCGCTCCAGCACATCATGCACTACCCTGTCCATATCGGGGGGGCGACGGCATTGGGCCTGCAAGGCTATGCGCACTACCTCTCACTCGGCGACAAGAGCACAGTCTGGCTCTACGGCTCAAAAATCCCCAACTGGCTCGAAAAACTGCCGCTCAACACCGAACTCCGCACACGCAGCGTATCGCTGTTCTCCGATCCAGAGTTGGGTGTCAATGACGCGCGAAATAATCTCAACGAGACAGCATCGTCCCTGCCATGGGACTGGAAACTGGTGATGTCCTCGCCGGAACGCGCCATCCTCGAAGCGCTTGACGAGTTGCCGGATCAGGAGAGCTTTCACAACCTCGACATGGTGTTCGAAAGCCTGACGACGTTGCGCCCAAGAACCCTCTCGGCACTGCTCAGAAGTTGCAAGAAGATCAAGGTCAAACGCCTGTTCTTCGTGTTCGCCGACCGCCACGACCATGCCTGGCGCAAGCGTCTCGATCCGGAAGACTTCGACCTCGGCAGCGGGGATCGCGCATTGGTCAAAGGCGGCAAGATACATCCACGCTACAGGATCATGGTGCCCGAAGAGTTTGTAAGAAAGGAACGTGGTGATGGCGCGTGAAGACTATGCCGCCCAAGTGGCCCTGCTCGTACGGGTACTTCCATATGTGGCGAAGGAGGAGATATTTGCGCTCAAGGGCGGGACGGCCATCAACCTCTTCTATCGCGACCTTCCGCGCCTCTCGGTCGATATCGATCTGACCTATCTGCCTGTCAAGGACCGCGCCGACAGCCTCGTCGAGATCAACGACGCGATGGACCGGATTACCGCCGCCATCGAAGGCGGCATCGCCGGCGCCAAAGCGCAGCGAATTGCCGGCGGTGGCGGCGGCGCCACGCGTGCGCTCGCCCGCCTCGGCACAGCCGAAATCAAAATCGAAACCTCCCCCGTTACCCGGGGCGTCGTGCATGATCCGGAACAACGCGAAGTCTCCGAAGCCGTCGAGGAGGCGTTCGGATATGCGACGATGAACATCGTCTCCTTCGAGGATTTGTTCGGCGGCAAGCTACATGCGGCCCTAGATCGCCAGCACCCGCGAGACCTCTACGACGTTAAACTGCTCTACGAGAACGAAGGGTTTACCGACGAGTTGTTCCGCACGTTTCTGATCTACCTCGCGAGTTCACCACGCCCGCCGCACGAACTGCTGAATCCAAACCTGATCGATCTAGATCAGCCCTACGCGCGGGAATTCGAGGGCATGACGAAGGAAGCAGTCGACCTAACGGAATTGGTCTCAACGCGCGACCGCCTGATCGGTGATATCCAATCCCGCTTGGATGAGGGCGCGAAGAGGTTTCTGAGAACCCTGCATGACGGCGATCCAGACTTCGACGCGATCGACCGCCCTCAAGCGGCCGAGCTTCCAGCGGTCCGATGGAAGCTCATCAACGTGAACAAGCTGAAAGCAGAAAACCCCAAGAAGCATGCCGCCCAAGGGGAAGAGTTGGAGAAGCTCCTCGGCTGAAGATGGACCAGAGATGACTGATTTCGAGAACGACCCCGACTACGAAGAATGCCTTGTGACCTTTTTTGATGTCCTCGGTTTCAGGAACCTCCTGCACACGCGAAGCGGTGCAGAGATCAGGCACTTGCTTTCGATGTTTCGCAGGGTGTCCGAAGGGGATGCCACGCCGCCCACCCGCTCCGACGAGATGCGGATGATCAGCGAAGTCCATGCAGAGATCGTGTCTGACGCGATCGTAAGAACCAGAACCATTGAAACTCAGTACCAGGCTGGCCCTTTGGTCTGGGAACTCATCGATCTGCTGCACATCCAGATCGAATGCGTGGCGAACGGCATAATGGTGCGCGGCGCGATGACCATCGGCCCTATGCATCTCGGCATCGACTTCAGTGGTCCGGTGTTTGGGCCTGCCCTCGTTCAGGCTTATTTCATGGAAGAAGGCGAGGTCATCTTCCCGCGCATTGCGATCCATGAAGATGTCATCGAACGCCACCGACAGGACCAAACGCTTTGGCGGGAAGGACATTCCTATGAGGATGAAGAGCGTCACCTGAACAACCTCCTGCGCCAGGACGAGTCAGGCCTCCACTACATCGACTATCTTCGCGCCAGTCTGAGCGAGCTCGACGGCGAATACGCCGGCTGGATCGAGTTTCTGGGTAGGCACAAAACGTTGGTGGAGAGCGGTCTCGCCGACAGTCCCAACGCGACGGTGCGGCGCAAATACAGCTGGCTCAAGAACTACCACAACGCAGTCATCGACGAGAACATAGCAAACCTGGAACCGGGCGCGATGACCGAGGATGGGGACCCTTGGGAAGCTCTGTTCAGAGGGCTCAGGATCGAAGCCTGAGTTCTCTCAACAAGTCACAACTGAGAGCGTCACGAAATGTCCACGACATGCCTCACCGTTTGGCCAATACGGGGATCGCCAGCCCGCAACCATTCCTATGACCCGCCATCCAGACCTGCGTCCTCCAACTGCTCCCGCTCTGGCAGATCCGCGAGAGTCTCCAGATCAAATGCAACAAGGAACTGCTCGGTCGTCACAAATGTGTATGGCGCACCGCGGCGCGGCGATCGTGGCCCGGTCCCGATCAAGTCGCGCGCATGCAGCCGACCGATCAGGTCGCGGCTGATCTCCTTGCCGAAGATGTCCTTGAGCCCGTCGCGCGTGATCGGCTGGTGATAGGCGATGGCGGCCAAGACCGCGACGTCGAATTCACTCAGGTCGAGTAGCTGATCCTCGACATCCGCGGCGACCCGGATCGCGGGAGCGTAGGCCGCCCGCGTCCGAAACATCCAGCCGCCAGAGACCTGGGCGATCTCGAAGGCCCGCCCTTCCAGATCGGCGACGAGATCCTCGACCAACAGATCCACCGAGACCCCCTGCCCCACCACGCGCGCCAGGTCTTCGCGCGGCACCGGCGAGGCCGAGGCAAACAGCACCGCCTCGATCCGGCGCATCCATTCCCGCCAGCGCAGCTCAGGCGGCAGGTCGGCCAACTCACGGTCCAGGTCCGGCTCTGAACGATCCTTCGCCATCGCTACACCCCGTAGAGCCGAAACGTGTCTCGCCCTGTCAGCTCGCGCACCGCGCCGAGATCGACCAGTCGGTCGCAAAGCCGCCGCGCGGCGCGATCCGACAAGGGCAAGGCCAAAGGTGCCACGGCATCGCGGGTGAGGAACATCTCGACAGCGGCATCCGCTCCCTTGGCGCGAAGCTTTGGCGCAACGGCCTTTAGGTGTGCCGCCCGACGCGCGAGGTCGGCGGAGAGACGCACAGCCTCGACCGCCGATAAGATGAGTGCCCGATGACAGACGAGACGCAAATCGTCGCCCTGCTTGCGCAGGTCGGCACGTTTCAGACCCGCGGCCAACAACGGCACGAGATGATCCCAACCGAATGTTTGGGCGAGAGCCGCATCCGCGAGGACCAGCGAAGCTACGTCAGCGCGTGGCGCCTCCGTCAGCACCGCCTCCAGCACCATCGCGGCCCGAGTCACCGGCGCCCCCTTCCCTGCATTGAGCCACATCGCGATCTTGCCCGACTCGAAGGCCGGCAAGGCTCGATCCAGAGCCTTGGTCGACACCGGCCGCTCCACCGCGCGCCGCCAGGCGAGGCAGGTCTCGCCAGCCGGTCCCGGCAGATCGCCAGAACGCAACAAATGCACCGCGTCGCGCAGATCCCCTGCTCTCTCCAGGCGCCCCGAAAACGCGACACAGGCCTCCGCTGCGCGCAGCGCGAGCCGATCCCGCAACAAGGCTTGGGGCACCTCCTCGCGCTCCAGCACAACATGCAGGTGGCTCAGCGCTGCGCCCGACAAAAACGCAACATCTTCAAGGCTTTCAGCCCGCGCTGAGGTGACCCAGGCGGGCATCCGGGGTAATGTGTCGAGGTCGCTGGTGTGATCGAGCCGAGCATATGTCATGCTTGGAGCCTACGTCATCGCGGCGCTTTTCACCAGAAAATAGCGTTAGAACCGCCGCAGCCTGCAAGATCGCGCTATGTCCAATAAGTTTGCATTATCGGACATAGCAGAAAGGCGCAAGGCGGGGCGGTTTGTCGTTTTAGTTTCATGGGTGGATTCGGCCGAAATCGCCT
>NZ_JAKRFC010000030.1:0-13272 GCF_022348205.1 Epibacterium sp. MM17-32
AGGCGATTTCGGCCGAATCCACCCATGAAACTAAAACGACAAACCGCCCCGCCTTGCGCCTTTCTGCTATGTCCGATAATGCAAACTTATTGGACATAGTGTAGAACAGCAATGCGGGGCGGTTTGGTTGCTATTTTATGGCAAAAAGCGCCGCGCTGATGTAGGCTTCAGGCATGACTTTCGCCCGGCTAGATCACATCAGCGACCTCGACACGTTACCCCGGATGCCTGCCTGGGTCACCTCTGCACGCGCTGAAACCCTTGAAGATGTTGCGTTTTTGTCGGGCGCGGCGCTGAACCATCTGCATGTTGTGCTAGGACGCGCGGAGGTGCCCCAAGCCTTGTTGCGGGATCGGCTCGCGCTGCGGGCGGCCGAGGCTTGCGTCGCGTTCTTTGGAAGGTCGGAGCGGGTAGGGGAGCTGCGCGATGCGGTGCACCTGTTGCGGCCCGGCGATCTTCCTGGACCAGCTGGCGAAACCTTCCTCGTCTGGCGGCGCGCAGTGGAACGGTCGATTTCAATCAAATCTCTTGGTCGGGCCTTGCCGGCCTTCGAGTCGGGCCAGATCGCTACGTGGCTCGATGCGGGGAGAGGGGCGCCGGTGACCCGTGCCGCAATGGCGCTGGAGGCAGTGTTGACTGAGGCACCGCGTGCAGACGTGTCGGCGCTGATCCTGGCGGATACGGCCATCGCCCAAGCACTCGGTTGGGATCAACTGGTGCCGCTACTCGCCGCGGGCCTGAAACGCGCTGACCTGCGCAAGCGTGGTGACGACTTGAGGCTCGCCTGCCATCGGGCGCTCGTCTCATCGGCCGTCGAGGTCGTGCGTCTCTCCGCCGACCTCGCCCCTCGGGCGGCGCATCTGAAGGCGGTCGCACCCAAGCTCCGGGCCAAGGGAGCTGGCGACGCGGTCGAGATGTTACTGACCCGCGATGCTGTAGCGCCTTCGACTTTGCCCTTGCCGGATCGCGCCGCGCGGCGGCTCTGCGAAAGGTTGGTTGCCCTCGGCGCGGTGCGCGAGCTGACCGGGCGCGACACTTTCCGGCTCTACGGGTTGTAGGGATGGCAAAGGATCGACCAGAAGCTGAGCTTGACCGCGAGCTGCCCGACCTGCCGCCAGAGTTGCGCTGGCGGGAGTGGATGCGCCGCATCGAGGCGGTGCTCTTCGCCTCTGCCTCCCCTGTGCCGCGCGACGACCTTGCCCGCGTGGTGGGGCAGGGGGTGTCGGTTGATCTGCTCGTCGAGGACCTCGCCGCCGATCTGGAGGGGCGGGCCTTCGAGATCGCCCAGGTCGCCGGCGGCTGGATGTTCCGGACGCGGGCTATCTACGCGCCCGCGATCCAGGCGGCGGCAGATGTCGGCGTCCAACTGCTGGACTTGAGTGAATTCGACGTCGCGGTCCTGGCGGCCATCGCCTATCACCAGCCGATCACGCGTGACGGTCTCAAAGACATCTTCGGCAAGGAAATCAGCCGGGACCTGATCGGTCGGCTGCGCGCGCGCAACTTGATCGGAACTGGTCCGCGGTCTCCTCGGCGAGGGGCGCCCTACACCTTCGTGACGACAGAACAGTTCCTGATTGCCTTCGACCTGCCTTCCCTGCAGGACCTGCCGGACCGCGAGCAGATGGAGGATGCAGGTTTGTCCGCAAAGGCCTGAGGGTCTGCGGTCCCAAAAAGATCTGTGTCAGTTGCACCTGATGGAAACCGAACGCTAGAACCTGGCACGACGCTGACGGTACCGCACCGTTTGCCTAACAGGTTTGCCAAACAACACGTCCGGTATCGGAGTTCCCTTTAAAATGTTCTCGACAAGTGATCGTTTCGGATAGGCAAATCCATAGGCCCAGTCACCTTTGACTCTCCGAAGAAGCCACACCGTGTCCTGCCCAAAATCAAAGGCTACGATCACGCCGACATGGACCCACTCCTTTAGCAACCTTGAATCGTAAACCCAGAGCTGCTCAACCAGCCCGTCCTTTGTCGGATGCTTCACGCCGTCTGCTTGCGCGGTTGCAAACTGCTTGCGGTCGGTCTTACGACGCGTTCCGTCAACAACCCAAAACATAGGGTTGTGGAACCTTGTCCGCGTTCGCGCTTCTACAGGCTTGATGTATGAGTGCTGAAACTCAACCACCAAGCCCTTGGATGTCTTAACATCTGAGATGTGAAGCTCGCCATGTTCGTCGCGCGCAGCGATCTCCTGCCAATCTGTCGGGAATTGGTTCTTCCAATCCCGATGCCACTGCGTTTCGTTTTCCCACCAATGGTCGCAGTGGCGTTGTCCTTTGTGCGCCCAGTGCCAGACCATCTTGGTTCCGCATCGGGCAATGAGGTCATCGCCGCAACCAGGGCATCTGCCTTTGGCGCCTGGGCTGGCTTCAACTCGTTTGTCGTCGTCTAATGCGAACCGCATGATTTTGCCCCCGATTGCTCGGGTTGTAGTTCGAGGCGCACAGGTCGCTTTGTTCGCTCGCTTAGCATTTGTGTCGTCCTGCTTTCTCTTTTGGCGTTTGCGGCCGTCCACCTTTGCACCAGTGAACCTTACCCTTCTTTACCCAGAAGTGGCACCCACAGTCGTTTTGCTGGTGCACCGACGGGTGGAGTGTGGGTCTTTGCCAGAAATCTGTGCTAATGCTCCAGCGAGGTCGACGATCTGGGTTGAGAGACAAAGCGATCCTCTCACCACAGCCGCCAGGGCAGGAGAGACAGGCCCATTTTTGGATCGCGCCGCTCTCGACCAGGACTAACTCGTCCGGTTCTGTTTCAGGCGTTTGCGGGAAGGCGTCCTGCCTGCTCACCAGATAATCATACTTAAGTACTCCAATCTGCCGAAGCAGGTTTGCCAATAACTTTTTCATCTCACGTCACCATGTCCAGAAAGGGCGTCATGTCCCCCCGGCCCGGAGTTTCAGTTGCATCACAACACGGGCAGCCCGGGCGCGGCGAAATCTCAGGAAAACGCTCATCGCGCGCGTGAAACCGTCGCATCCGCGTCGGTGCCATTCCGTTTGCTCCGGCGAACCCGGTAATACCGGTCAGCCATTCATTGACCGCCATGGCACCCGCCTCTGTCGTGAAGGTCACAACGGCAGGGGAGGGATCACCCTCACCGAGCAGATAGGCTTCCTCTTTCAGTTTTTCATAGGCCTCTGGATCAGTTCGCTGCAAGGCCTCCTCGCGAGCGCGTTGCGGGTTGATGAACCCGCCGCAAAGCAGACAGGGGTGTCCGGGCACAAGGGTGGTAACCCGGGCAAAGAGATCGAACGACTGAGCATCACGACGCTGCATTGCGAGCCCGACATCGATGACCGGAATGCCATAGAAACGGGCGAAGCGGTTCAGAAAGAGCCGACCGGCGTGGTCATCCGTGCAGCAGAAAATCACATCACAAGATTTCAACGCATCCCATGTGCATGGCTCTCCGGCCCAGGCATCGATGGTTGCCAACGACATACCAAGATTGGCCTCCGCAACTGTCCGCGCGTGAATGTCGGCCTTGGCTCGATGAGCATCAACATCCTCCTGTCGTGCGCCATGGAGCCTGTTGAGATTTGTATCTTCAGCATGGTCCTTTTCGAAAAGGACCGCTTCGCGCACGCCAAGACGCATCAGCAAGGGCAACACTGCGCTTCCCGTAGCACCCCCTCCGGCAATGCCGCACCGAAACTGCGTGATCATTGCATTGGCCTGATCGCCGAAGAGTCGGGTTTGACGGTCCAGGAAGCCCAGATTGCTGCCGTTCTCCGCGGTGAGGGTCAGGCGCGGTCCTGTGTGAAGAATACGCGCGATAGCCGTTGGCTTTTCGGCCGAGCGCCAAATCCTCACGGCAATCTCGCCGTCGCTCGCTATCAAAACGCTGATCAGTCCGGGTGCACCCTTGATCAGGGCGGTCCGCGCAAGTTCCGCCTCGTTCCGGTCATCTTGTTTGGAAAAACGGGCCCGCCCCTTTGGATGGGTATGAATGATGGCGGGAACCAGACCATCGGACTTGGCGCGACCAAGCAATCGCATGAAGCTGTCGGTTTGCCACGTCACGTGGCGCTCGGAGGCTGAGACCACGTCGTCATCATCGAGATCGATGAACGCATGCGAAATTAGCCGTGTGCGAGCAGTGTCCGTCCAGGGGTCTTTCTCGATCGCCGCCGTCCCAAAAAGCATGTAGGCTGAACGCTCAGCACCGGCACCCTGCGCGAGCAGGGACCGGATACCGGCTTCGTGCGGACCAGCCAGAATAACATCCAACGGGCCCTTCATGTCCGCGCCTCGGCGAGAGCTGTTTTGATCCGTGCCACCATCGTGCGCAAACCATCAATGCCGGGCCGCCAGGCGTTGTTGTGGCGCGACCAGCGCTGCCAAACACGACCTGCAAAAGTGTGCTGCACTGTGCAGGCTTTCGGGACTTGACCGTTCGCCAGCGTCAAATGCGGAGAGGCATAAAACATGTCAGGCGCGCAATCGGGATACCCGGCTGGCAGGAGTACAAGGATATCCGCGGCTTCGACATTGAACTTGCCTTCAGGCAGCTCGAGCGATTTCAGGATGATGGCGGTCTCACGGCCTTCCTGAACGACTTCGAACTGATAGCCGTGGTCCACCAGAAAAGTCTGATCAAACGAAGGAAGGGTGTCCCCCTCCGTCGTCTGATCGATGAGCGAGATGAACCGCTCCACACCCTTGGCATCGAGATTGATGACATCGCTGTCAGCAATCTTGCGGTCCTGCTGGCCCGGGATTTCCTGCCAGAGATTGTAGTTTTCCGGCAGGTCAGCAAGCTTACGCAGTACAAATCCGCTGATGCACGCGCGCGGCCATTCAAGATCCTTGTCGTCAATCTTAAACTTGAAGACACGGTCCGTCCGCGCGACCAGCACTTTTTCAGCACCGCGACCGCGCAGATCATAGCTTTCATCGAGGCGAATGTCTTCGAAGTCCCCATTTGGCAAAATGGCGATTGCCACATGCTCATCAACAGGATGCCCGTCGGCAGCTTCGATCAACTGGCGACCGAGAACCTTTGGGTCATCGAAAACGTGTTTTTTGAAGTTGAGGCCCTCATCGGCGATGAAAACCGGGAAGCGAGGATCATTTCCTTGCGATTTCATTGTGTTCGTCCTTAAGAAGTTGGCGGACGCAAACCTCATGTCTGCGCCTTCACAAGGACAATCGCGGCGTCAGGAGGAATCCGGTAAGCCTGATCCGATTTTTTTTCGGAGCGTGCCTGAGGGCGGTTCGCTGCAGATGAAGAAATATGCGCAGCGGGCACAGCGATCGCTGCGTTTTGGGGGGAAATGCCCTTCTAGGATCTCAATTGCAGCTTGAGCGATCTTTGTTTTCCGGTTCCCCAACTTCGTACTGCTCATGGTCAATCGGTCCTGCGTCGCGCCTGTCAAGAACACGAACTCAGCCTCGCCGTGGCCTTCAGCGGCAAGTTGAAACGCAGCCGCATCTAAGGACTCGACAGCGTTCGTGGTCTTGCGTCCTGTTTTGATGCGCCGCAGTACCCTGCCAGACCCAGCATCGACTTCCTCATGTGCAGATACGACAATCTCTGCCTCACCGAATTTCAAGGAAATTGGGGTGGGTGCGCGCCGCTTTTCGCCTGTGCGGAGCAATCGGAAAAAACTCAGCAGCTCGTCTGAGATTTGACGGTACTCGGCAGCGTATCCATGATCCGCCGGACCATTTTCCATCCACGCCTTATCCATAATGGCTGCGAGCTCGGCTTCGCTTGGTTCATCGTTCAAACGAGACGTCAGCTCATCGACAACGCCCTGGACTGCGTTGTGCATACGCATAAGGGGCGACTCTGCGCGACGACCGCCAACCTGCAACACATGCGCAAAGAAAAATCGCCGTGGGCACTTCTCATAGGTCGCAAGCTCAGAAGGCGATATGCGAGCGATGCCATCAACCTCCAACTTTATTCCGTTCGTTGATACCGCACCTTCAGCCGATGCCGATTGCGGAGATTCGTTCAGAACATGACCAGATATGTCATCCACGAACTTCGATCGCTTGCTGTAGGCATAAAGTACCAGTCGCTCCTCCGCTCTGGATAAAGCGACGAAAAACAAACATTGCTGCTCCTCGTCATGCCCGGACGTGAGCGCGTCACAGCCCTTAAAGGGTGCACCCTCGATCATGCCGTCAGGAGGTGCGAGTCCGCGATTTTGCTTAGCTGACAGCGGAATGGATCGGCTGGTCAATGCCGGCAAATGAAGGACTTTGAACTCAAGGCCCTTGCTGCCGTGAATGGTCATGATCCGGACAGCGTCGAGGCTTTGTGCAGCTTCAGGCAGGTCGCGTAAGTCACGTTCATCTGACACTATGACAAGGCGTCGGATGTGATCGAGAAGATCGCGAATGGGGTACCCGGATTTTTTCGGCAATGTTGATCTCAGAAAGTTCTGAAACTGCCACAGCGCAATCGCAGGATTTGCGTTGCCTGATCTTGCTCCCTTCGCAAATTCGGCGGCCAAGCGCGTCTTGTCGAGATAGAGAGTTGTAATCACGCGCCAGGCCGATGAAGTGGGTTCAAACTCCCCAAACACCTCAATCAGCCTTGAGAGGGACTTCTCACCCTCCTCGCTGATGTCGTCTAGGCCCGAAAGCGTTTGCCTCCAGTCCAAGGGCAGCGTGTTTCTAGCGGCACGAATCGCATCAACACAGGTTGAGACATCCTCAATTGCCAGTTGAAATGGGCGGAGAGACGCGACGCAGGCAAGTCCCATGGCGCGCGGATCAATCACTAGGGAAAGGACGGAAAGCGCTTGCTTGATTTCTGGTCGGTCAAAGAGGGGTCCAAGAAACAAGACCGGAATCCCCCGCGCCTCCAAACCAGCGGCGATTTCTGCCAGTCTCGCATTGCCCTTACATATTACGGCCTGATCACTGAAAGACGTGGTCTCGTTGCAGGCCTGTTTTATTCGGAAGGCGATTTCGTCTATTTCACGATCCTTGGCATCAACACCCACAAACACGGGGCTAACCCCATTAGTACCCTTAAACGCCGTGGCCTCAAAGCCCGCCCCGGCAGCTGCCATGCGCGTTTGAGCGAAACCCTTGAATGTGTCGCATATTTCTTGTGATGATCTGTAATTGATATTGAGTGGGAGACTTTCGCCTCCTAAGAAATCCTCGGTCTCAAATCGATCAATGTTGTACGAGGATGCGCCTCGAAACCGGTAAATTGATTGTTTGGCATCTCCCACCACCCACAGGTTGGTGCCGTTGGGCTTCAGCGCTTTCAACAATCGCACACTGGCCCGGTTTACGTCCTGATATTCGTCCACCAGAACATGGTCATAGAGTCGTTGAAGTTTCTCGCGAACATCCGCGTCACTTTCGACGAGCATTGTCGGTCGAGCGACCAGATCACCAAAATCTACTACGCCGCGTTCCGCCTTCAGGCCTTCATACAGATCATAGACGGCTGAGATCTCCAGACACTTTTCTGCTGCCTCGATATCCTCCTCTGTGTCTGCGGCCTCCATCATTTGCTCGGCGAGTTTACGGTAGTGGATGTTGTCGACTACCTCATCCTTGGCCCGCGAAATGGCTGAAAGGAGAGAGCGCAGGGTATCTGTCGGATCCCAAAGTTCGTTGAAATGCTTCAAACGCAGCCGTGGGAATTCATCCTCCAACAGGGCAATGGCTTCAGTCGTATCAATCATACGTGGATCTGCGGGAAGACCCACGCGGTCATGAAACCTGCGCAGGATATCAAGCCCAAATGAATGAAAGGTCCCAATCCAAGCGGCACCAGCCGCTTCCGGCCAAACCCGCAGGGCCCGGTCGGTCATCTCTCCTGCGGCCTTGTTGGAAAATGTCAGGAGCAGAATGGATTCTGGCTGCACATCACGGTCTCGAAGCACAGACAGGCGGCCAACGAGAGTCTGGGTTTTGCCTGTCCCGGGTCCCGCCTTCAGAAGAAGCGCCTTTCCGTGATGATCCGCGGCAATCTGTTGCTCGCGGTTCAATGGTTTGGGCGGGCTTGCGATATCCGGCGCTTCCTCCAACACCGGTAACAAAAGCGCATCAAATAGCTGAACCGCAACCATGTCGTAGGGGGCGCCAAGGCGCTCCGAAATCTCCCCTGCGCCAAGGTTGTCTTCGACATGCCATGACCAGGCCAAACTGCGCGGAAAGAGGAACTCTCGCGCAAACATATCCATCTGGACTTCCTGGCGAGCACGGTTGCTGTAATCGACAACGCGATCCGCCCCAACTGAGGCCGGATCAGACGATCGTGCCGGATCGATGTTCATGGTTGGCTGGACATCAATGCCCCCGCCAAATTCATCATGACCTATCTCATGGGCAACAAGAAACGCATTTAAGAACTCAATGCCCGTATCCTCATGCAGGATGACTTTGGCTCTCGGCTGCAAGAGCGCCCGTCCACCTTTGAGCTGCGGATGGTCTGGAGCGAGCTTGCGGACTTCGTAATCCCGAGCTTCTGCCTCTTGAAGAGCAAACGAATAGGGCTGGGTTGGATCGCCTCCCTTGCTCCTACGCTCAGTATGAAGACGCGCGGCGCATCGACGAACGGCTTCAATCCGATCCATCATCTGCAAGCAACTCTTGCAATGCGCGTTGCTCCTCCTCGGTCAATCCAGCCTGGTCTACATAATCTTGGAATTCGATGGCCGGTTGCGCTTCAGGTTTCACATCAGATTTCATCGCAACGGCCTGTTGATCGCCAATTTGCATGCCGCTGATGACATCCTGCAGTCTCACATCCAGCAGTTTTGCGAGCTTATTAAGGAGCGAAATCGGCATCGAGCCAATATGGACAACACTTGCTTGCAACCCCATGAGGAAACTCCGCGGCAAACCCAACGACTTTGAGAGTTCACGAACGTCGGCGCCGTACAGTGCTTGCTCGACCTTCTGAACCCGCAAGACGCTGGACTTCATAGCTTTGGTCTCAAGCGGGAGACTTGCCTCGACCGCTTCCATGTCGCTCATTGTCAGCTCGTGGAACAAATCCAAGAGATCGTCTGCAAATTCAGGGTATTTGCTCAAATAGGTTTTCAGCACGGCAGGCGACATTTCAGGCTCAATCGTGAAGTCGCTGAGGACATCTTCTCTATTGGTCATCATTGTCCTCCAGTTTTAGTGCACGTCTGATCTTTTCAAACGCACGATCACGCCTGTTTCGTACGGTTTTTTCGACGCAGCCGAGCAGCTGGGTCATTGAAGGCTCACCGTCTTTGTTTGTCTCAATGGGAATCTCTGCGAGCATCAAATCGATCACCTTTCGTTCTTCCTCGGGTAAGGCGTCAATCGCGCGACGTATGCGAAACCGGTAATCAAAATCTTCTTCTTTTGTCAGGCCTGACTTTTTGTATCGCTCAAGCGCCTCTTCGACTTCCTCGCGGATATCCTCACTGCCATCGTGGCGCACAACGGATTCGGTGGCATTTTCCCGACCACTTACCTGCCGGAATTTGTCTATGCGGACGGAGCGAACGGCCCGGTCAAAAAACACCTCATATGCGTCAAGCTGTTCTACGTAGCCTCGCCGGTCCTCAAACATGAGCTCTGTCACACGTTCTATTGTTTTATCGCGGATCTCGGCGACGCGAAAATCCTCGACATCCTTATCGCCGCGTCGGCTGTTGGGCCGGGGACAGGCGGCTTCAATCCGATCCAACAAAATGTTGTAAAGTGCCACAAACCGGCCATCTGCATTGTCGGTCTTGGTTTGTCTCAGGTGATAGAGCAGCACTTCGGAAGGCACGTAGTCGGCGTGCCGCCGATCTCGCATCGCAGCTTTGTCCAGGAGTTCATCAAAGGGCCAATCAAGGCTCAAGCGGATAAACGCACTAATCTCATCCCGTCGGGTATAGAGCTTTCCGCTTACTGTTCGTTTTCTGAGGGGTTCAATGCACATATCAAGTTCATAACTGTCTTAAATCAATTCGTTAAGCTGGCTTCTCCAGCACGCTCCCTTCGTTGTTGTAGGTGCTTTTACCTTGAAAACTGTCAGAAACCAAGCTATATATCTGACACATGGAGGCGAACATGCAAACCACATCTCAAGCGATCAAGGCCTATGCTGAAGCGCTGCCGGAGGGTGCGACCCTGTCGGCGCGGGAGTTGTTGCACATCGGAGAGCGTGCTGCGGTTGACCAGGCGCTGTCGCGGTTGGTGCGGCGCGGGGAGCTTATGCGTGTTAAGCGCGGATTGTTCGCTTTGCCTGTGAAAACCCGCTTCGGGAACCGGGCGCCCTCGGTTGAGGCCGTGGTTGAGCACATTGCGAAATCAACCGGTGAGCGCGTGTCGCAAAGTGGCGCGTCGGCAGCGAACTTGCTCGGCATCTCGACGCAGAACCCATCCCGTCAAGTTTTTTGGACTTCCGGGCCGAGCCGTCATCTAAAGCTCGGAGCGCAAAGCGTCGAGCTTAAACATGTGCCGAGCTGGCAGCTTCGTGCGCCCAACAGTCGTGCCGGGCACGCCTTTCGGGCGCTCGCCTATTTTGGTAAGTCTGAAGCTGCCCAGGCTTTGAGGCGTATCAAAGCGACGTTGAGCGAAGAGGAGAAGCGCGAGCTTCTGAGCCTTCGAGCATCTGCGCCAACTTGGATGGCCAAGGAACTTAGCGCGCTTGCGTCATTGCAATGACCGAAAGCCAAACCTATTTTTCGCTGTCGCGTGAAGACAAGATCGACGCGCTGGAAGTGGCCGCCTCGAAATTGGGGCGGCCTGCAGACCTGTTGGAAAAGGATATCTGGGTCGTCTGGGTGCTTGAAGCCTTGTTCGACAGTGCTCTCGGCGAACACCTGGTGTTCAAGGGCGGAACCTCGCTGTCCAAGGTCTACAAGGCGATTGACCGGTTCTCAGAAGATGTCGATCTGACATATGACATCAGGCAGATCATTCCCGATCTGATCAAGGATCCCGACGATCCATATCCGCCAAGCCGCTCGCAAGCTCAGAAATGGACCGAAGCCGTTCGGGATCGCTTGGGCGAGTGGGTAGCGTCAAAAGTGGCCCCCATTTTGTCGGACAAGGTCAAGGCAGCGGCGCTCCCGGCAGAAATCCGGGTAGAAGGTGACAAGATCTATCTGAACTACGACGCAGTGCGCAGCGGCAGCGGATATGTTCGATCCTCGGTCTTATTGGAATTTGGTGCCAGGTCCACAGGAGAGCCGGCACAAGGTCACGAAGTAATTTGTGACCTCTCCCAAGCACTACCTGAGTTGCTCATGCCCGTCGCTACGCCTCGTGTGATGATGGCCGAACGGACGTTTTGGGAAAAGGCGACAGCTATCCATGCCTATTGCTTGCGGGGTGCGTTTCGAGGCGGCGACCGCTATGCGCGTCATTGGTACGATCTTGATCGACTGCAGGCAGTGGGTATTGCTGCACGGGCGCTGGAGGATAAGACGCTTGCGCAAGATGTTGCGAAGCACAAACAGCACTTTTTTCGCGAAACCGACCGTGCGGGCGCGACGATAAACTATGCCGAAGCCATCTCAGGATCGCTTTGTCTGATCCCAGAAGGTGAGGCCTTGGAGGCGCTGGCCCAAGACTACCGGAAAATGCAGGAAGCGGGGCTGCTTCAGTCAGACGCCATCGCATTTGATGCCCTAATGGCTCGTCTGGGGGATCTTCAAGTTCAGGCCAACACGCGATCTGAATGAACGAGGCGGGTTTGGTGATGGGCGGGAATCCTTCATGATGACTAACAATGTCGCGCCGATTGAAGTCATCAAAGAGGCGCATCGAGCTTTGGCTGTTTTGCGGGCGCTCGAACGGGCTCCATGCTACCGAATGCATGAACTCGTCCTTCTGGATTGGCTCCGAGTAATCGCACTTGCTGCCACACGTGACGAACTCACTTCGACCGCCTGCTTGCTGGAGGCCTCCGGCTTGGTGCGGCTGGAGCAACACGACGAAAACCGAGTGCTCGAGCTGACTGAGCGCGGCCAAGATGTTGCGTTGGGTCGCGCCACTGCGGAGGCCGTGCTGCGGCCGGGGCCAGACTGCCCCTACTGATCCCTCTTTGATGCCTTATGCACTTGCGTTGTCCTTTGAGCGGAAGAGGATTGCGCAACTGCGGATAGGACTGGCTCAGTCTTTTGCCGCATGTCGGACATACAACGGCAAAGGCCTACCTCGAAGCACGGAGGTCGGCTGAATCTCCATCATCAGTTCACTCAGTTTTCTTCGCGGCAAACCGAGCGTTTCAGGCGATGGTTAGGTTTTGATGATCATGGCCCCTCCTGCCCTTTGGTCAGGACCGCGCCCTACTCGGTCGGCTGCGCGCAGCCGCCCTCCCCGAGCTGAAACGCTGCCTCTCCCTGCGACGTGCCGCTGGCCGGGCAGTCTCCTGCGGAGCCAGCCCGACCAGCCGTCGCATGGTCGTGGCAACGCTTCATCTCGGCCATTCGGTAACGGTCGCTGGGGCGGGGCGGATTGCCTCAATGGTCTCGTCCACCGCGCCCCAGCCGGCAGTATTCCTCGCATTGCCGGACATGCTGTTCTGCCATCATTGACCGTAAACGATGCTCGACGACTGCCGGATTGCATTGGCAGCAGCTGGCAGAGGGCCTGAGATCATTGCGATGCAAGAAATCGCAAAGGATTGGGCTGCCGAAGAGGGGTCGTTCAAAATCGGGATGAACCGCGCCCGGTGCAGATGCTTCGACGGTCTGCTTGAAATCGCTCAGCCAGATGGCACCACACTCGACCAGCTTGCCTGCGGATGTGCCCGGGCGCGCTACGTTGGGCAAGGCTCGGCAAAGCGCGAACCCGTCCGGCTGCGGTTCGGGGTGAGAGGGCTGAAAAGACACCGCCCCCGGCAATTTCATCGGCTGTTCAGCTAGGTTTCCTTCGCGGCCACAGCACTTCTCCCTTTGTCTGAGTTGCATGACATGCTGGTCGCAGCTGTCGTCCCGCCCACAAAGGTTGTCGCCGATCTTTTTCCCCTGACCCTGCGGGTCATTCCTCGCGAGCCAAAAAGACCGGCGCCTGCCCCTCTCCGCTGCGCTTCGCCTTCGGTGTGGCCGGGCCTTGGCCAGCTGCAAGGTGACCATCATTGCAACACAAACAAGGAGAAGAGCAATGACCACGAACTGCATCAAATTCACCAGCGCCGACATCGAAACCGCCAAGGGCACAGGCTCCATCTCGACCCTGACCTTCGATCTCGACATCACGGTCGAACCCGTCGCGAGCACGAACCCGATGGCCCCCACGCACCGCGTCCTCGGCCGCTCCCCGCGCGGCAAGCTGGTCGAGTGCGGCGGCATCTGGAAGAAGCAG
>NZ_JAKRFC010000004.1:0-359445 GCF_022348205.1 Epibacterium sp. MM17-32
CCCGCACCACAAAACCTCAAACCAACCTCCCCCTCACACCCAAATCCCAAACCCAAACCCCTTATCCACAATCAAACCAAACTTACCCACAGACTCGGCCCCGGAATCGACGCAGCAAGCGCGGTCTCCGCGGTTTCAAAGAGGCACACCCACCAAATCTGGCGCGCCAGCGGGATACAAAGCGGCTCCCGATTCACCACCGGCAAACGGAACGGTGCCACGCCGCAAAGCGGTGCTCCCAAAAAGAACGCGCGCGGAGCCGTGGCTCCGCGCGCGCTGTCGTCTTGTTGCAAGGTGGGCGGCGTCTATTCGGCGGCGATCTGACCCGCAGCCTTTTCGACCTTCACCGCAGAAAACTTGAACTCCGGGATCTTGCCATAGGGGTCGATCGCCGGGTTGGTCAGGATATTGGCCGCGGCCTCCACATAGGCGAAGGGCACAAAGACCATGTCTTCTGCAATGGCCCGGTCGGCGCGCGCCATGATCTCGATCGAACCGCGACGGGTCGACAGGCGCACCATCTCGCCCGGCTCCACCCCCAGCGCCCGCAGGGTCTTGGGGTGCAGCGAACAGTTCGCTTCGGGCTCGACCGTATCCAGCACCAGGGACCGCCGCGTCATCGACCCGGTGTGCCAGTGCTCCAGCTGGCGGCCGGTGGTCATGATCATCGGGAACTCCGCATCCGGTGCCTCATCCGGCGGGATGACGCTGGCCGGGGTGAATTTCGCCCGCCCCTCGCCCCGCGGGAAGCCATCGCCGAACACAACCGCCTGGCCCGGATCTTCGGGCGACAGGGACGGATAGGTCACGGTCTGGGTTTCCAACCGCTCCCAGGTGATATTGTCGAGCGACTTCATGTTGAGCTTCATCTCGGCAAAGACCTCGGACACATCATTGTATGCCCAGGGCAAGCCGATCCGCTGCGCCAGTTCCACGGTGATCTTCCAGTCCTCGCGCGCCTCACCCGGAGGGGCGACGGCGGGGCGCACCCGCTGCACCTGGCGGTTGGTGTTCGACACGGTGCCGTTCTTTTCATAGAGCGTCGAGGCGGGCAGGATCACATCGGCAAAGTTGGCAGTCTCGGTCAGGAAGATGTCCTGCACCACCATCAGGTCGAGCTTGGCAAAGGCCTCGCGCGCGTGATCCGCATCCGGGTCGGACATCGCCGGGTTTTCGCCCTGGATGTACATGCCCTTGATATTGCCCGCATAGACCTGATCGACGATCTCGGTCACGGTGAGGCCCTTCTCGTTGGAGAAATCACCGCCGCCCCAGACATCGGTAAAGCTCTTGCGGATACCGTCGTCCATCACCGACTGATAATCCGGCAGGAACATCGGGATGAGACCGGCGTCAGAGGCGCCCTGCACGTTGTTCTGACCACGCAGCGGGTGCAGGCCGGCGCCGGGCTTGCCGACATTGCCGGTCATCAGCGCCAGCGAGATCAGGCAGCGCGAGTTGTCGGTGCCGTGGATATGCTGGCTGACGCCCATGCCCCAGAAGATCATGCCGGCGTTGGCGCCCGCGAACATGCGCGCCACGCGGCGCAGCTGCTCGGGGTCGATACCGCAGATTTCCGACATCTTCTCGGGCGAGAACGCCCGCAGGTGTTCTTTCTCCGCCTCCCAGTTCTCGGTCCAGCGGTGAATATACTGGCTGTCATACAGCTCTTCTTCGACGATCACATTCATGATCGCGTTCAGCATCGACACATCGGCGCCGGGGCGGAATTGCAGCATCTCGGTCGCGTAGCGGCGCATGCCGACCCCACGCGGGTCCATCACGATCAGCTTGCCGCCGCGTTTGGTGAACTGCTTGAAGTAGGTCGCCGCAACGGGGTGGTTCTCGATCGGGTTGGCGCCGATGATGATCGCCACATCGGCGTTTTCGATCTCGTTAAAGGTGGCGGTCACCGCACCGGAACCGACGTTTTCGATCAGCGCCGCAACAGAAGACGCGTGGCACAGACGGGTGCAGTGGTCGACGTTGTTGTGCTTGAAGCCCTGGCGGATGAACTTCTGGAAGAGATAGGCCTCTTCGTTGGTGCATTTGGCCGAGCCAAAACCGGCAACCGATTTCGGGTCCTCATCGCGCAAGCGCATCAGCCCCTTGGCGGCGACATCCATCGCCTCGTCCCAGGTCGCCTCGCGGAAGTGAGTCATCAGATTGCCCGGATCGACGTTCAGCCCCTTGGCTGGCGCATCGTCCCGGCGGATCAGCGGCTTGGTCAGCCGGTGCGGGTGGTGGATATAGTCAAAGCCAAAGCGGCCCTTCACACAGAGGCGACCTTCGTTGGCGGGGCCGTTGATACCCTCGACATATTTGACCTTGTTATCCTTGACCTTGAGCGACACTTTGCACCCCACCCCGCAGAAGGGGCAGACGCTTTCGGTCTCAGAGTCAAAATCCGCGCGGTCGCCAACCTGGTTTTCGTCCACCACGGTGGCGGGCATCAGGGCGCCGGTCGGGCAGGCCTGCACGCATTCGCCGCAAGCCACACAAGAGGACGCGCCCATCGGGTCGGCGATGTCAAAAGTCGGATAGGCATTGTGACCGCGACCGGCCATGCCGATCACGTCGTTCACCTGCACTTCGCGGCAGGCGCGCACGCAAAGACCGCAGGAGATGCAGGCATCCAGGTTCACGCTCATCGCGACGTGGCTGTCATCCAGGAGCGGGATATGGCCCTCTTCCATCTTGGGGAACCGCGACTCCGAAACCCCGTTCAGCTCGGCCATGTCCCACATATGCGAGGATTTATCGTGCGCAACGTCCTGCGCGGGCTGATCGGCGACCAGCAGCTCCATCACCATCTTGCGCGCGTTCTCGGCGCGGGCGTTGTTGGTGGTGACAACCATGCCTTCGCTGGGTTCGCGAATGCAGGAGGCCGCGAGGGTCCGCTCACCTTCGATCTCCACCATACAGGCGCGGCAGTTGCCGTCGGGGCGATAGCCCGGTTGCGGCTTGTGGCACAGATGCGGGATCTTGAGGCCGCGGCCATTGGCGACTTCCCAGATGGTCAGGCCAGCCTCGGCCGTGACCTGTTCGCCGTCGAGGGTAAAAGTGACTTTTTTGGACATTTCTTATTTCTCCCCGTTCTGCGTTGAGGGCAGCGACCGGCCCGAGGGGTGGGTGCAAAGCGCCCGCCCCATGGGGGCGGGTCGGGCGCTGCCCGGCTTATCAGCCGGGCGGGAGGTCAATGTGACACTCGACATGCTCACACCTCCTCGGGGAAGTGTTTCATGGTCAGACGGATCGGGTTCGGCGCGGCCTGGCCAAGACCGCAGATGGAGGCATCCACCATGGTCTGGCTCAGCTCTTCAAGGAGCGACTGATCCCATTTGTCCGCCTGCATCAGCTTCACGGCCTTTTCGCAGCCGACCCGGCAGGGGGTGCACTGGCCGCAGCTCTCGTCCTCGAAGAAGCGCAGCATGTTGAGCGCCGCATCACGCGCCGAGTCCTGATCCGACAACACAACAACCGCCGCCGAACCGATAAAGGTGCCGTGCGGTTGCAGCGTGTCGAAATCGAGCGGGATGTCATCCATATGCGCCGGCAACAGGCCGGAGGACGGGCCGCCCGGCTGGTAGGCCTTGAACGTCTGGCCGTCCAGCATGCCGCCGGCGGCCTCGATCACATCCAGAATGGTGGAGCCTGCCGGCAGCAGATGCACGCCCGGATTTTTCACGCGACCGGACACCGAGTAGGAGCGCAGCCCCTTGCGACCGTTCTTTTCCACATCGTTCAGGCACTCCGGCCCTTCGCGGTTGATCTTGGTGACCCAATACAATGTCTCGACATTATGGACGAGGGTCGGCTGACCAAAGACGCCCACCTGCGCCACAAAGGGCGGACGGTGGCGCGGCTCGCCGCGTTTGCCTTCGATCGACTCGATCATGGCGCTTTCTTCACCACAGATATAGGCCCCTGCCCCGCGGCGCAGGTCGATGTAACCTGGCGCGACGATGCCCGCCTCTTCCAGCGCGGCAATCTCGCGGCGCAGGATCTCCAGCACCGCCGGGTATTCGTCGCGCATGTAGATAAAGGCCTTTTCCGCCTCCACCGCCCAGGCGGCGATCAGCATGCCCTCAAGGAACACATGCGGCGTGCGTTCGAGGTAATAACGGTCCTTGAAGGTGCCCGGCTCGCCCTCATCACCATTGACGGCCAGATAGCGCGGGCCTTCGTTCATGCGCACAAAGCCCCATTTCTTGCCCGACGGGAAACCGGCCCCGCCCAGACCGCGCAGACCGGCAGAGAGCACCTTGTCCTGCACCGCTTCCCAGTCGCCGTTTTTGCGCAGGTCCTTCAGCACCTCATACCCGCCCGCGATGGCATACTCGCGGTAGGTCTCATACTGCGGGACATGCGCGTGCGTGTCATCCGCGGCAATCGCGGCCTCGACCTTTTCGACGGTGGCGTGGTCGATGTGGTTGTGACCGATCTCCAACACCGGGGCGGTGTCGCAACGGCCCATGCAGGGGGCCCGCAGGACGCGCACCTGCGCCGGGTCCATGCCCTGCTCCAACGCCTGCTGGAGCTGCTCGGCCCCGGCCAACTCGCACGACAGCGAGTCGCAGACCCGAATGGTCAGCGCCGGTGGCGGGGTCTCGCCCTCTTTGACCACGTCGAAATGCGCATAAAAGCTGGCCACCTCGTAGATTTCCGCCTGGCCGACGCGCATTTCTTCCGACAGCGCCCGGATATGGGCGGCGGAGATATGGCCAAAGCGATCCTGCACCAGGTGCAGGAACTCGATCAGCAGATCGCGATTGCGCGGGCGCTCGCCCAGCAGGTCGAGGATTTCGGAATGCGCTTGATCGTCGAGCTGGCGGCCCTTGGGCGTCTTGCGGCCCTTGCCGCGCCCGGATTTCCAAACGCCAGATGTATTGTCCAGAGGTGCCATGGGTGTCTCCCAATTCAGGTGCCTTCAGACCGCAATCCCACCCCTTATTCCGGCGGTCAAATTCGAATGACCGATGGCGCGATAAGCATCCCTTATGATGCACTTGCCGCGATGACCTGTCTCAGCGCGCGGATCGTTGTGAGCTCGGGCTGTCGCTCGACACTTGCCAGACAGATAGGGCGCGCCGGCTCCGGGTCCACCAGCGGCAGCGCGCGGGTGCCATCCAGCGGACCAAGCGCCTGCACCAGCGCCTTGGGCAGGATCGTGGCCACCGACCCCGCCCGCGCCATGACCATCGCCGCCATGAAACCGCTGGACTCCGACATGATCTCGGGGCGCAGGTCCAGATCCGCAAACACGCGGTCCAGGATGCGCCTGTTCTGCATCTGCGGTTCCAGCAGGCTCAGTGGCAGGCTGGCCGCGTCGTGCCAGGAAATGCTCTCGCCAAAGGGGGCAAGCATTTCATCCGAGGCCAGCAACACATAGGTTTCGTCATAGAGCGGTTGCAGGCTCATGCTGTCGCGCCCGACGCTGTCGCTATAGGTGACCCCGGCGTCGAGCGTCCCGTCATAAAGCCGTTGCTGGATCAACAGCGAGGTCGTGACCTCCAGCCGCACCAGCATGCGCGGATGGGCCTGATGCAGGCGGTCAATCAATTGCGCCACATAGGAGGTCGCGGTCGGCACCGCGCCAATGACCAGCGTTCCGGTCACCTCGCCGCGCGCGGCGGCGATTTCCTGATCCAGCGCCTTGGCATCATCCAGAATGCCCCGCGCCCGATCAACAATCATCTGCCCCTCGCCCGTGAGCCCCTGAAACCGGTTGCCACGGCGCACGATGGACAGGCCCAGCTTTTCCTCCAGACCGCGGATGCGCATCGAGAAGGCGGGTTGGGACATGTTGCAGGCCTCGGCCGCCTTGGCAAAATGCTGGTGACGTGCCAGCGCCGTCAACAATTGCAGGTCTTTGAGTTCGATCATGCGCGCATTTCTCCATCAAGGCGCCAGCGTCCGGCGTCAGCACGCCCCGCCAAACGGTCTGAACACGGGGCAGTCTGCGCATATTCTTCGCAAAATGCACCGGGACAATGCCTGCCTCAAAACGACAATCTTCAACCGTTGGCGCAGCTATAACACATTGAGATGCCTGTGGTTACAACCGTGTCGCCGCCTGCTGTGCCACGCGCGGCACAGATCGGAACGGGGCGCGCCTGGCGGGCACCTCGTGCCGGGGCGGCGCCGATTAATGGGCTGGTAAACTCTCTGGGCTAAGCAAAATAGGTATCTGTGGATGCCCCTGGCTTGAAGGAGTTAAATCGTGCGTCTTGTCTCAACCCTAGCAGCGCTGCTGCTATCTGTCCCAGCCTTTGCCGATGAATTCACCCCGGCGCTTGAAGCCTACATGAATGACGAAATCAGCGACTGGGCCAATGACCCGGCCATCGTGGCCGCGATCAAGGCGCAGAACGACGCGCATGCCGGTCTGAGCCAGGATCAGATCGAAGAGATGGACCAGGAATGGCGCGCCAATGTCGGGGATCCCTCGACCCCGCTGCTGGCCGCGGTGCTGAACCACCCCGTCTCCGATGATCTCCGTGCCCGCGTCGAGGCCTCGATGGGGGCCATGACGGAGGTGTTCGTGATGGACGAGCACGGCCTCAACGTCGCCGCCTCCGATGTGACCTCCGACATGTGGCAGGGCGATGAGGCCAAATTCCAGCAAACCTACGGCAATGGCGCCGGCAGCGTCCACATCAGCGAAGTGGAACTGGACGAGTCGACCCAGCGCTATCAGGGGCAGATCTCTGTCACCATTGTCGACCCGGACAGCGGCAACGCGATCGGGGCGATCACTGTGGGCGTGGATGCAGAAAGCCTTCTGTAATCCAACCGAAATCCAGGGAATGGGACGGGACACTCGATGGCAGCTATGGCAAAAAAGCCTCCCAGCATCAAAGGTTTGTCGATCTTTGTAAAGATCGGGCTTCTGATCGCGATCTCCACCTTTGTCACCGCGGCATTTGTCTCCGTGGCAAACAAATTGATCGTCGACAAGGCGGTTCAGAACGGTGTCGACACGCTTGGACGCAATGTGACCTATTCCGTTGCCTCACGCAGCGGCGGCGCCATCCGCTTCCGCGATGAAGAAAAGCTCCTTGCCGACCTGCAACGGGTGATCGAGATGACCGAAGGCCGCGCCTTGCACGGCGTGGCCTTTAATCTGGACGGCGAGATTGTCGCAACCGTCGGCACCGCAAGCGAGGCCGAGATTGCCAATCTGACCGCACTTGCCACAACCGCGGCAGAGACAGGCACCGTCGAGGTTGCCGGGGACGGCCGGCTGGTCGCAGCGCCCGCAACCACATCGAAGGGGGCTGCGGTTGGGGCCGTAGCCATGCTCTGGTCCAGTGAGGCCGCAAAAGCCGTCGCTCTGCGGGACCAGATGATGGCATTTGGTCTGGCGGGCGGGATTTTCCTGCTCATGTGCGGCGTGTCCGCGCTGGTCTTGCGACGGGTGATCAGCCGCCCCCTGACCGATCTCGGCACCGTGGTAGCCGGCATTGCCGAGGGCGACTACGCACAATCGGTCGGCCATCAGACCCGGTCTGATGAGGTCGGCCGCATCGCCCGCAATATCGACAATCTCAAGCAGCAGCTGGCGGAGGTGCGCAGCCTCGAAGAAGAACGCATGGCCGCACAGTCGAGCCAGAAACAGGTGGTGGACGCGCTGAACCACGCGCTGAAACAGATGTCCGACGGCGACCTGACCCATGCCATCACCGATCCGTTTGCCGAAGAGTATGAAACGCTGCGCCGCCATTTCAACTCGACTCGCGCCACCATGGTCAGCATCATCGATTCCGTGATCGAGAGTTCCGAACGCATCCGCTCCAGTGCCGAGCAGATCAGCGTCTCCTCCGGTGATCTGTCACAGCGCACCGAAAGCCAGGCCGCAACCCTTGAAGAGACTGCGGCCGCGATGGAGCAGCTGAACGGCAGCGTGCGCTCCGCCGCCGAAGGCGCCCGCGAAGTCGAGGGCGTCATGGACGAAGCCCGCGCCACAGCCGAACAAAGCGGCAAGGTCGTCGCGGATGCCGTCAATGCGATGTCGCAGATCGAAGCCTCCTCGAGCAAGATTTCGAAGATCCTCACCGTCATCGACGATATCGCCTTCCAGACCAACCTGCTTGCGCTCAATGCCGGGGTCGAGGCGGCCCGCGCGGGCGAAGCCGGTCGCGGCTTTGCCGTGGTGGCCGCCGAGGTCCGCGCCCTTGCCCAGCGCTCGGGCGATGCGGCTCAGGAGATCAAGCACCTGATTGTGGAAAGCACCGAACAGGTCGGCGAAGGTGTGCGTCTCGTCGGGCGCACCGGCGAGGAGCTGGAGAAGATCATCGGGCGCGTGGGCACCATTTCCGGCCATGTCAGCGGCATCGCAACCGGCGCGGAAGAGCAGTCCACCACATTGAACGAGATCAACACCGGGGTTTCGCAACTGGACCAGGTCACGCAGCACAATGCCGCCATGGTCGAGGAAACCACCGCCGCCAGCCAGGTGCTGCGTAATGATGCAACGCAGCTGGCCCGGGTCGTGGCCGTGTTCAAAACCGATGGCGCGAAGGTCCGCGCGCAGGCCGAGGAGGCCGACGCACAGCCAGAGCCGTCTGCACACAGCGATGCCGATACGATTGCGGAGTTTGAACAGGCCGCAATGCCTGTGGCTGAGGCCGCAACGATGGAGGTCGCCGCGCCGGATCACGACGACACGCCGGCCCTGAAACCAGCAGCCGGCTGGGAAGATTTCTGATCCCATCCCATTGATCCCCCAAGTGCCGGCAGGACGCGAGCGTCTTTGCTTCGAGCAAAAAGCCCCGCCGCAGATCGACCCGCGCCGCCGCCCAAGACCGCCAAGAAGAAGACCCGGTCCGTCGAGAGCGCGGGTCGCGATGCGGCCCCCCATCACGCCCTGCAGCAGGCCGGGGTGCCCCGGCATCGGTGGTGTGATGCGTGCGGCGGGCCCGCAGAGCGCCGGACCCGCCTTGTGTCTGCGGGGTTGTTACACTCAGAAGAAACCCAGCTTGTTGGGGTTGTAGCTCACCAACATGTTCTTGGTCTGCTGATAGTGATCCAGCATCATCTTGTGAGTCTCGCGACCGATGCCCGATTGTTTGTAGCCTCCGAACGCGGCATGAGCAGGATAGGCATGATAGTTGTTGACCCAGACCCGTCCGGCCTCGATCGAGCGACCAAACCGATAGGCCCGCGTGCCATCGCGCGTCCAGACCCCGGCGCCGAGGCCGTACATCGTGTCGTTGGCAATCGCCAAGGCCTCCGCTTCATCCTTGAAGGTGGTGACAGACACCACCGGGCCAAAGATCTCCTCCTGGAACACCCGCATCTTGTTGTGCCCCTTCAGGATCGTGGGCTGCACGTAGAAACCGGTCGACAGATCGCCGTTGAACCGGGCCGCCTGGCCGCCCGTCAGCACCTCTGCCCCTTCTTCGACGCCGATGGTCAGATAGGACAGGATCTTGTCCTGTTGCTCCTGGCTGGCCTGCGCCCCGACCATGGTCGCGGGATCACGCGGATCACCCTGTTTGATCGCCTTCACCCGCGCGATACAGCGAGCAATAAACTCTTCGTAGATGTCTTCCTGAATGAGCGCGCGCGACGGGCACGTGCAGACCTCGCCTTGATTGAAGGCAAACAGGACAAACCCTTCTACAGCCTTGTCGAGAAAGGCATCATCCGCCGCCATGACATCGGAGAAGAAGATGTTGGGACTCTTTCCGCCCAACTCCAGCGTCACGGGAATGAGGTTCTCGGTCGCCGCCTGCATGATGATGCGGCCGGTCTCGGTCGATCCGGTAAAGGCGATCTTGGCGATGCGGGGGGATTTGGCAAGCGGCCCGCCCACCTCCGGCCCCATGCCGTTCACGATGTTCAGCACACCGGCCGGCAGCAGATCCGCGATCGCCTCCACCAGCACCATGATCGCCGCCGGGGTCTGTTCTGCCGGTTTCAACACCACACAGTTGCCTGCCGCCAGCGCCGGCGCCAGCTTCCAGGCGGCCATGAGAACAGAGAAGTTCCACGGAATGATCTGCCCTACGACCCCCAGCGGTTCGTGAAAGTGGTAGGCGACCGTATCTTGGTCAATCTCGGACATGGCGCCTTCCTGCCCGCGCAGAACGCCGGCAAAATAGCGGAAGTGATCCACCGCCAGTGGGATGTCGGCGGCCATCGTTTCGCGAATGGGCTTGCCGTTGTCCCAGGTCTCTGCGGTGGCGATCAGGTCGAGGTTCTGTTCGATCCGGTCGGCGACCTTCAGCAACAGGTTTGACCGGTCCGCCGCCGAAGTCTTGCCCCAGGCCTCCTTGGCCGCGTGGGCGGCATCCAGCGCCAGTTCCACATCTTCGGCAGAGGACCGCGCCACTTCGCAAACCTTGGCGCCGGTGATCGGCGTGATGTTGTCGAAATACCGCCCCTGGACCGGCGCTACAAAACGCCCGCCGATAAAATTGTCATAACGGGCCTTGAAGGGCGATGTATGTTCACCCGCGATCTGTGTCTGTTCGTTCATGATATCCTCCTCTGCATCCCGGTCCTCCACCGGGGATGCCAGGAGGATGACGATACTGCCGGGGCGCGTCAGCATCCGGCACACAGCCCCGTCGCGCATCTGTCTCAGAACTGAGACGGTCAGGCCGAGGTTTCGCCAATCCCCAGCCGCTTCATGCGGCGGTAGAGGGTGGCGCGCCCAATTCCGAGGCTGCGGGCGGCCTGTGACACGTTGCCATGCGCCCGCGCAAGCGCGCGCACCACCGCGGCGCGCTCGGCTTTTTCGAACCCGCTCGCCCCGTCGTCGCGCCCGAACAGATCCGATGCGGGTATTGCTGCAACCGGACCGGCGGCCTGCAAGCCAAAGGCCCTGCGGGCACCGCGTGTCGCACCGCGCAGGATATCGTCCTGATCCACGGCCAGCAGGATGGCGGCGTCGCTCTCCTCGTGATCTGCCACAATGATCCGCGCGGTCGCGAAACAGGCGCGAAACTGATCCACCTCGATCTGGCGCGCGGTCTGGGCAACCTGCGCCGCGATCAACCGGTTGAAGGCCTCGGTCTGATCTGCCCGCGCCGAGGAGACATCCAATGCGCCGACCAGATCCCCCTCTGGGCCAAAAATCGGCGCATCCATGCAGCTCATGTCGATATTGCGGGCATGGAAATGCTCGTCGCGATGAATGGTCACCCGCCGGCCCTCGGCAATGCAGGTGCCGATGCCATTGGTGCCTTCGGAGGCCTCCGACCAATCGGTCCCGGGCGCCAGCCCCCAGGCCTGAAAGATGTCGGCATCCCCGTCCGCGGCGCGCAGGTCCAGCACCACCCCTTCGGCATCGGTCAGCAGGACGCCGCACCCGGAACTGCCCACCAGCCGATAGAGCGCATCCAGCCGCGGCATGGCCACGCGCATCATCGCCTCCGCCCGGCGTCGTCGCTCGGCAAGTGCCACTGCGGAAATGCGCTGCACATCGCCCTTCTGCCCTGGATCCAGACCATGATGCTGCAACGAGCGTCGCCAGGACGCGGCCAGACGACTGCGCGCGGCCGCCGCGGGATCCGTCGCGGTTTCGACGATACGATCGATGTGTTGTGTAGATTTCGCCAATCTACGTCCTCCCCGGCCCCATGTTACTGCACCCGGCGATTTCAGCAATCCAAGATTGCTCCGACCGCATCCCAGCCGCCCCGGTGCAGGGTCGGACCTCTGTCGCACCGGTCGGCCCTGTGTCGGCTCGTGCTTTCAAAGCCACGGCCCATGGGCTAGGACTAAACGTGGTTTTTCCCAAGCTATTGCAGCCAGATAGGTCTATTGATGTCACATCCCTCACCGCCCCGGAGCCCGGCCGAATTCTTTGACGATGACGACCCGCGGATTGCCTACAACCGGGTCTGGTTCAACATCATGCGGGCGCATCGCAGACTGTTGCCTTCGATTGCCAAGGCGCTCAAGGCCGAGGGGTTGGCCGATCCGATCTGGTTTGAAATCCTGATGGAGGTTGAGCGCGCAGGACCCCAGGGCCAGCTGATGGGCCAGTTGGAAGAGATCCTGTTCGTGCCGCAATATGCCCTGTCGCGCCATATCTCGCGATTGGAAAAGGAGGGGTTCCTGCGCCGGGAACATATCGCAGACGGGCGCCGCAAGCAGGTGCTGTTCCTGACCGAGACGGGAACCGGGCTGCACCAACGCATATGGCCGACCTACATGGCGGCGATTCAGGCGGACGTCGCGGGCTGCATGAGCACGGACGAGGCCTATTTGCTGTCACGCCTGATGATCAAGCTCCTGCCCGGCGGGCAGGACCCTGGGCGCAGCTGACGCGCCCCGGATCACAGGCGATCAGAACCGGGCAATGGCCTCGAACACAAAGGTCCGGCCAGGTTCATTCAGCGGCACGATCGAGGAATAATCCGCACCATAGGTCGAGCGGTCCGCATAGCTCTCGTCGAACAGGTTGTTGATCGACGCGCGCAGGGTCAGCGCAGGCAGCTGCGGCGGGGTATATTCCGCAAAGACATTGACCACCTGATAGCCGTCAAGCCCCTGATCCGACGTGCTCTGGGTGTCGTCATAGTCCAGCGCCATATCGAGGCTGCCCCCGATCAGCAGATCATAGGCGACCAGTTCGTGCTGCACCTCCAGCGCAATGACCTGCCCCAATGGCGCGCCATAGTCCAATGCCTCATAGCTGCCGGAGGACGCTCCGTTCACTTCGATCTCGCTGTTGGAATAGGTCATCCGCACAAAGCCATCGCCCCAGTCATAGGTGGCCCCGAGGTTGTAGCCGCGGCTCTGGAAGTCGAAGGTATCACCGCCCCCGCGCGCATCGTCGATCTCGGTGAGGAAAATCTCGCCACCGACCCGCAGGGCATCACGATGCCAGTCGAACCCGAGGTTCATGTTCTGCGCCCGCGCACTGCGCAGGCCGCTGTAATCCCATTGCCGCCAGAACTCGTAGTTGTCCTCCAGCTGGATCCCGCCAAAGACATTGGAATAGCCAGCGCGGACAGAAAAGCTCTCGCTGACCTCAAAGGTGACGGCGGCATTGCCGCTGGCCCCATTGGCAGAGGTCTCATATCCGCCGATACCGGTGAAATCCTGCCAGTCGTAGCGCAGCCCCGCGGAGACCGTCCAACGGTCGGCGGGCGTCAGCCGTGCCTGGGCAAAGACGCCAAGATTGTCTGCCGCCTCGTCAAACCGCCCGTCGGTGGGGTCGGAATACTCCGACTCCTTCTTGTAGTAGTCGATCCCGGCGGTCACGGTGTTGCTGTCCGACAGGTGAAAGGTATTCTGCACCTTCGCGGACAAGGTGCTGGAGATCCCGACGCTCTGATAGGGGGACGGCACCCGAATATCGCTCTCGGAATAGCCCAGGACGACTTCCGGATCCCACATGCCAAGGTCATTGGTGTTCTCGTAGCGCAGGCTGTAGCTGGTCCGGGTGGTGTCGTATATCCGGGTCTCGGGCACCGGACGGCCGCCGACGACCGCGCCGATGTTGGCCCGATAGGGGCGCGCGCCATCATCCTTGATCTGCTGTCCCGACAGCTCGACCCGATGGCCCTCGCGGGATTCATAGGCCAGTTTCAGCAAGCGGCTTCGCAGCTCTGCACCTGTGCCGGAGACCGTGGCTCCCGACCCGTCCTCATAGTCATCGCCGGTGGCGGATTTGGCGTAGGCAAGGAATTCGAACCCGCCGTCGCTGCGCCCCGCCAGGGTCAGCGACCGGCCAAAGGTCTGCCCGTTGTCACCAAAGCTCAGCCGCGCCGTGCCGCCAAAATTCTGCCCGTCCCGCAGAATATCCTCGGCATCGACCGTCTCCATGATGACGGCGCCCGCCACCGCGTTGGGGCCGGTGTCCGCCGCAGCAATGCCGGGATCGACGCGCACGGATTTGAGCACACCGGGATCAAAAGCATTGGCGCTGACATGGTGGAAGGCACGATTGTTCTGCAACGCCCCGTCCAGCGCAATGGTGAGGTTGAGCATATCAACCCCGTTTACGAAGATCTTCTGGGCGACCGGAATGGCCCCGCCGACAGAAACAGAGGCGATACCGGCAAACAGGTCCTTGAGGTCCCCCATACGGGCCCGCTCGACCTCGGCATCCGCCACATAGGCTGCGGTTGCCCGATCTGCAGCGGCGCCAACCGGATCCTTGTAGCGGACCTCGATGGGATCGAGCGATATGACATTGTCGGAGAAAGACTCCTGCGCCGCGGCCGGCAAGGCCACAAGCAGGGCAAGTGCGGTTCCACCCAAGAGGTGGCCACGTTGCGAAGTGAGTGATCTGAGCATGAACGTTCCCGAATTTCACGTTGTTTTGGAAAGCTGGCTCGGGGACGCGGCTGGCAGATATGGGCCTTCTTCTAAGAGCTCACATCTTGATATGCAAGTGCATGACAAGGGTCAGGAGGGTCAAAACGCGCAGGACGGACTTGCCCGGTATGCCCTCGGCGCCTCGCTTGGGTTTAGTGCGCGCAGGCTCGGGGCGGTGGTTTTTTTTGATGTGAAATGGCGCCCGCGGGAGGACTCGAACCCCCAACAGCCCGATTAGAAGTCGGATATTCTATCCAGTTGAATTACGCGGGCGCGTGTTCCGTTTCGTGGCCGGTTCCGCCGCCATTGTCAACTCGGGAACGCAGGTCCAAGCATCGCTCCGGTCAGGAAAACGGTCAGCTGGTCTGTTTTGGTCCGCGCATCATCGCGCGCCTGTCCCCTCCTCCCGCGACATAGGTGCAGCCGGCCTTGCGGCGGGTGTTCTCACCGTAAACGCAATGTTTCCAGCGCCTGCAATCGGATGGGAAAAGGGGATCGGCGACCCTCCTGGGGATCGAGGGTCGCCGATGTAGCGCACTTCGGCCCCGACACGACACACACCAACCGCATCGCTCGGAGCGAACCAAACAGCACGCCGTTGTTGCGGAACGACTCAATACCCGTAGAAAAAGGCTACGATTCTCAAAATGGCTTTGAACTCAACACCACGTCCGCACTCACACGCGCAGTATTGCTCAAATATCGCGAGAGTCCACCCGCATATTTACACGGATAGCGTGAAAATCGCGTAAGTTCGGTGCAGCCCTGCTTTGCTGCTCTGATCGCCCTGCCTGTGCAAGGCGCAGGCCGTCGGACAGATCAGCGACAGCGCAGCCCCTTTCTCCTAGAGTGGGTTGAAACAGGCACAGGAGACCTGCGCGCGTTCGACATCCAGCGGTGGCACAGAAGTTCTGCAAGCCTCGACCGCGCGCGGGCAACGGGCGCGAAACGCGCAGCCCTCCGGCGGGTTCAGCGGGTCGGGCAGTTCGGTCTCCTTCGCCTCTGGCGCGGCGAGCGCGCGCCCGACGACGGGGGCACTGTCGGCCAGGAGTTTCGTATAGGGATGGGTCGGCTTGGCAAAGACCTGATCGGCGGGGCCGACCTCGACCACGGAGCCAAAATAGAGCACCGCGACGCGATCACTGACCGCCTCCACCACCGCAAGGTCATGGCTGATAAAGATATAGGTCAGGCCGAATTTCTGTTTCAGATCCGCAAGAAGGTTCAACACCTGCGCCTGTACGGAGACATCCAGCGCGGACACGGGCTCATCCAAAATCAATATACGCGCATCCGCCGCCAAGGCGCGCGCAATGCCGATCCGCTGCGCCTGTCCGCCGGAGAATTCATGCGGGTAGCGGTCGAGAAACTCCTCGCGCAGGTTCACCGCAGCAAAGATCTCTGCAATGCGGGCGGTGCGCGCCTTGGCGTCCATGCCGTGCAGATGCCGCAGGGGCGCGTCCATGATCTGGCGAATGGTTTTGCGCGGGTTGAGGCTGCTGATCGGGTCCTGAAAGACATATTGGATCTTTTGCCCAAAGGTGGCCGGGTCCGCGTTATCAAGCGGCGCGCCGTCGATCTCAATCTGGCCGGTGGTGGGCGGCAGCAAGCCCACCAGCATCCGCGCCAATGTGGATTTTCCACACCCCGACTCGCCCACGATGCCGAGGGTTTCGCCCTGTTCCACCGTCAGCGAGAGCGGCTGCACCGCCTTGACGCCCGCCTTGGGGGCGCCGAACAGGCGTTTGCCCACCGGGAAGGTCTTGCTGAGGTCGGTGAGTTTCAGTGCCGCGCTCATGCCGTGGCCTCCTGCACTGGGATTTCAGGGTCGATACAGCGGATCTTTCGCGCAAGCCCAAAGGTACCAAGCGCAATATCTCCGCTGCGACAGGCACTTGCGGCCTTGGGACAGCGGTCGGCAAAGGCACAACCTGCGGGCAGTTTGTCCACCACCGGCGGCAGACCGGGAATGGCTGCCAATTGGCGTCTGCCTTGGCCCAGTTCCGGCACGCAGGCCATCAGCCGTGCGGTATAGGGATGGGCGGGCGCATTGAGGATGGCATCGGTGGGGCCTTCCTCGACAATCCGGCCCGCATACATCACCGCCACCCGATCACAGAGCTGCGCCACCACGCCAAAATCATGGGTGATGAAGATGATCGCCAAGCCTCGCTCGCGCCGCAAATCATCCAAGAGCGCAAGGATCTGCGCCTGCACCGTCACATCGAGCGCGGTTGTGGGTTCATCCGCGATGATCACCTCCGGGTCATTGGCCAGCGCCATGGCGATGCCGACCCGCTGGCGCATGCCGCCCGACATCTCGTGCGGGTAATTGTCCACGCGCGCCTCGGCATTGGGTATGCGCACGGATTTCAAAAGCTCAATCGCGCGGGCACGGGCCTCGGAGGTGCTGGTGCGATGATGGCTCTGGATCGCCTCGATGAGCTGCGCGCCAACCGTATAGAGCGGGTGCAGCGTCGCCAGAGGATCCTGAAAGATATAGGCCACGCGATCCCCGCGCAGACGGCGCAGGGTCTCATAGGGGGCGCCGATCAGATCCTCGCCCTTGTAATGCACCGCACCGCCGGTGATGACACCGGGGGGCGAGGCCACCAGCCCCATGATCGACAGCGCCGTCACGGATTTACCAGAGCCACTTTCACCAATGATGCCAAGGCATTCGCCCGGCCTTACCGAGAGGTCAACTCCGCCCACGGCCTTGTAGATGCGATCCTTGACGTGGAACTGGGTTTGCAGGTCGCGCAGGCTCAAGATGCCGTCACCTTCGGGCTGCGGCACGGGGTCTTTACGGCGCACCATGGTGGTCGGCATCGGGCGGCTGAGCGCGCCGGATTTCAGACGCGGATCAAGCGCGTCGCGCACGCCATCGCCCAGAAGGTTGATCGCCATCACGATCACAAGGATCATCGCACCGGGCACCACGGAGGTATGCGGATTGGTAATCAGCGCTGAGCGCGCCTCGCCCAGCATGGAGCCCAGATCCGCCTGCGGCGGTTGCGAGCCAAGACCGAGGAAACTGAGCCCCGCCGTCTCAAGGATCATCCAGCCGACGGTGGTGGACATGGCGATCACGATCACCGGGATCACATTCGGAACCACCTCCGTGATAATGATCCGCGCATTCGACATCCCGCAGAGCCGCGCCGCATCGACAAACTCCTTATGCGCAATGCCGACGGTGACACCGCGAATGTTGCGGGCAAAGAAGGGGATGTTGACGGCGGCCACCGCGATCAGCGCGTTCAGCAGCCCCGGACCAAGTGCTGCGACAATCGCCAGCGCCAGCAGGATATAGGGAAAGCCCATCAGCATATCGACGCCGCGCATGATCACATTGTCCACGCGCCCGCCATAAAACCCGGCGATCACGCCGATCGCCGCCCCGATGGTGGCCGCCGCCACCGCCGCCGCAAAGCCCACCGCCAGCGACAGCCGCGTGCCCCACATCAGGCGGCTGGCGAGATCCCGGCCAAGGTGGTCAGTCCCCAGCAAGGCCCCTTCGCTAAAGGGGTTCTTGAACCGCTCTGCCGTGTTGGTCACATCCGGGTCGGGCAGCGGCAAAATGGGTGTCAGCACCGCCAGCAGCACCACCACCGACATCACGATGAGCCCCGCCAGCGCGAGGCGGTTGCGGGACAAAAGACGCAGGAAGCTCATGCTTTGATCCTCGGGTCCAGAAGGCTTTGGGCGACATCGACGGCAATGTTGAAGAGCACATAGCAGGCAGCCACAAAGACCACGCCGCCCTGCACCAAGAGGATGTCACGTTTGAGGATGGCATCGACCAGCATGCGCCCGACGCCGGGCCATTGGAACACCATTTCGATATAGACCGCACCCGAGAGCACAAACCCGGCCTGAATGCCCAGTACCGGGATGATCGACACCATCGCCGCGCGCAGACCATGGCGCCAGATCACGCTGCGCTCATGCACGCCCTTGGCGCGGGCAGTGCGGATGAAATCCTGCCGCAGGACCTCCAGCATGGCGGACCGCGACAGGCGGGCGATGACGCCGGTCGCCACCACCGCCAGCGCAATGGCCGGAAGGGTCAGATGGCTGACAAGGGCCGAGAGATCCCGCGCGCCGTAGATCGGCCACATGCCGGACACCGGGAACCAGCGCAGATTCACTGCAAAGATCAGGATCATCATCATGCCGAGGAAAAACGACGGGATCGAAATGCCCAGAAGCACCGCAAAGGTGATCGCCTTGTCCGCCAGCCCGTATTGGCGCGCCGCCGAGACCACACCCGCCGCAACGCCAAGGATCGAACAGATCACAAAGGATGTGCCCGCCAGCACCAGCGTTGCATTGAACCGCTCCAGCACCTCGTCGAGCACCGCGCGATTGAGCGAGAAGCTGCGGCCAAAATCGCCCTGCAACATATTGCCAAGCCAGATAAAGTACCGCTGCACCAAGGGCTTATCGAGGCCGAGATCGCGATTGAGCTTCTCCACATTCTCGGGCGTCGCATAAGAGCCCAGGATCGCCGTGGCCGGGTCGCCCGGAATCATCGCCATGATCAGAAACACGATGACCGAGATCCCCAGAAGGACCGGCACCGCGGAGATGAGCCTTTTTACAATATAGCCAGTCATGGCGTGCCTTCCTGCTCTGCCGATTGGGGGGAGCGTAATTCCGGGGAGGCTTCAGCAGAAACTCCGGGGAAACGGGGGCCGCGCGCGCCCCGCAGGGGCGCGCGCGGGTCGGATCGGGCAAAGCCCGATCCGAAACCTCTCATCAGTTCTTGGTCACATCATCCAGCAGCAGGAAGAACGAGGGTTGCAGGGAAAAATCGCCCACCCGCTCCGAGGTCACCGCGTTCTGCTTCCAATTGGCGACAAAGACCCACGGCGCATCCTCCTGCACGATGGTCTGCATCTCCTGATAGAGCTTGGCGCGTTCGTCCTGATCGGTCGCAACGCGGGCCGCTTCCAAAAGCTCATCCACCTTCGGGTTGGAATAGTAACCGGAGTTGAAGCCGCCCTTGTCGGGCCATGCATCGGTGCGCAGCGCAAGGAAGGGCAATGTGTCCGGATCATTGGTCATCCAGGCCATCTCAGCCATGTCGGCCTTGCCCTCCAGCCCCGGATTGACCTCGCCCAGGAAGGTGTTCCACTCGTAGGTTTCGATCTTCACATCCAGCCCCACGGCATTGAGATCCGCCTGAATGGCGGTGCCCATGGCGATAGGGTCGAGCATGCCGGAGCCGCCTTCGGTCACATAGAACGTCAGCTCCGCCCCTTCGGCACCCGCCTCGGCCAAGAGTTCACGCGCCTTGTCGGGGTCATAGGGATAGGGTTCGAGCGATTCATTATACGCCCAGGCAAAGGCGGGCGGGGTCGGGCCCGCAGCCACCTCGGCGGTGCCCTCAAGCACATCGTTCACAATCGCGGATTTGTTGATCGCATAGTTCGCAGCTTGGCGGACGCGCTTGTCGGCAAAGGGGCCTTCCTTGGCGTTGAGGATCAGGAACCAAACGTGCGGACCGGCCTGTTCATGCACGGTAAACGCATCGCCCTGAAACTCCGAGAGCGCCACCGGCGGCACCTCGACCATCAGATCAATGCCACCGGCCAGCATTTCTGCCGTGCGGGTGTTGGCATCGGTGATCGGGCGGAACACCACTGCGTCCAGCTCTGCCGCGCCGTCCCAGTAGTCGGGGTTTTTCTCGACCACCACGGCCTCGTTCGAGCGCCACTCGGCAAATTTGAACGCGCCGGTGCCGGAGGGGTTGCGGCCGAACTCTGCGCCATGGGTCCGGACCGCCTCGGGCGAGACAATCAGGCCCGTGGGATAGGCAAGGTTCGACAGGAACGGCGCATAGGGCGCGTTCAGCTTGAATTTCACCGTCAGGTCATCGACCGCCTCGACGCTCTCCACGGCAGAGAAGAAGAAGGCCAGCGGGAACGGGCCGGTGTTGTGGAAGGGGTGGTCCTCATTGAGCATCCGCTCGAAGTTGAACACCACTGCCTCGGCATCAAAGGCGCTGCCATCGTGGAACGCCACGCCCTCGCGCAGCGTGAATGTATATTCGGTGCCATCCTCGGAAATGCTCCAGTCGGTGGCCAGGGCAGGCTCCACCTCCAGCGTGCCGTCCTTGTAGCGTACCAGACCGTCATAGACGTTCATCAGGATGCGGAAGTCGTTCACCGCCGTCACCGCCGCCGGGTCAAGCGCCTTCGGCTCGGCGATCTGGCCCACGATCAACACACCCGGCGGTGTCTGCGCCGCTGCGGGTGCCACGCCCATCGCCACCCCGGCCAGAGCCGTCGTCGCGAACATCGCGGCCATCGCGCCGCGCCGCGTCATCTCAAGAAATTTCATGTCGGATCCTCTCTGCTGAGATTTATTTTTCATGATTAATTGTATCCACGCAAATTTTCATGATAAATACAAGTCTAAACCTGCACCAAATTCGTTCGGAGACCGCCATGACCTTTTCAATACTGATGCATGACCCCCAAACAGGCGGTTTCGCGGCGGCTGCGGCAACCGGGAGTCTCTGTGTCGGGGGCTGGGTCCTGCGCGGAGACATCGAATCAGGGCTGGTGGCGTCGCAGGGCACCGCCCCCAGCACATTCTGGCGCGATGACGGGCTGCGGCACATGTATAACGGGCGCAGCGCCGCACAGGCGGTGGAGGCCGTTACGCAGGCGGACACCGGCCGCCACCACCGGCAGATGCTGGCGCTGGACCGCACCGGCCAGGGCGCAGGGTTCACCGGACGGGACAGCATCGCCTACGCCGGCCACCGGATCGCGCCAAACCTGGCCGTGGCGGGCAACATGCTGTCCGGGGCCAATGTGCTGGACGTGATGCAGCAGACGGCGCAGTCAGAATTTGCCACCCTGCCCGATCACATGCTTGCGGTGCTGGATGCGGCTGCCGCGGCTGGCGGGGACACCCGTGGTCTGCAATCGGCGGCGCTGCTGGTGCTGAGGCCGGACCATCCGCCGCTGGATCTGCGGATCGACTTCAGCGAAGAGCCCCTCTCCGCCCTGCGCGCCCTGTGCATTCGCGCCCATCGGTCGCCTTATTTCGACTGGCTGGATGAGGTTCCGACCTTGACCGACAGAAGCCGCGCCGTGCTTCCCGAAGCGGGCTAGCGGCGCCGGTTATTCCCCGATAAAGCGCCGCGCCAACTGCGCCTCCTGCGCGGTCATCAGGTCTTCGGCGCCTTGCATATGCGAGGCCATGATCCGCCGCGCTTCATCCCCATTGCCGTGGCGCAGGGCCTCCACCAGCCGCATCTGATGCTCCCGCCCCCGGCGCCACAATTCATGGTTCGGCGGCTCGTAGAGCTTGCGATAGATCGTCATGTCCGTGAGAACCCGCGCCATGAAGGAAATGACAAAACCCAGCAGCGCATTGCCAGAAAACTCTGCCAGCCGGGCGTGAAAGTCGAGCGATGCAATATGCTGTTCCTTCTCTTCCTCGGCAGATTGCGCAGGCTCCGGATAGCGCGCGGCAAGCGTTTCCATCTCGGCCAATTGCTCCTCGCTGAGCGTCCCTGCCAGGCTTGCGGCCAGTTCCGGCTCCAGCGCGCGGCGCATCTGATAGATGTCGGCGATCGAAAGGTTCTGAAAATAGAAGTAGTTGGCCAGCAAGGAGCGCGCCCGCTCGGCCGAGACCTTGTCGACAAAACTGCCGCCCCCCGGGCCGGTACGGGTCAGGATCAGCCCCTGCGCTTCGAGGATCCGCATCGCTTCGCGCACCGTCCCCTTGGACACGCCGAACAGAGAGATCATCTCCGTTTCATTGGGCAATTTGTCCCCCTGCTGGAGGTCGCGTTCCACCACCCAGGTCTTGATTTCATCCGCCACGCGCACCGGGCGCGAGCGACGCGGTTGGCCCGGGGCACGGGTCGGTTTGCTCATCTTCTGCCGCCTTTTATCATGATAAAAAGCATAGACAGGAAAACCTGCGAACGATAGAGCTAAATTAATCATTATAAATTGGGGGCCACGATGGACTGGGGCAAAGAGGCCGAGCGCCGATTGAATGAAATCGCAACCTGCAGCGCACCCGGACCGGGGGTGACCCGGTTCCCCTTCACGCCCGAACATGCGGCCGCCCTCGATGTGATCCGGGGCTGGATGACACAGGCCGGCCTGTACTGTCACATGGATGCCGCCGCCACCCTGATCGGACGCAGCGCCTCCGCGACCGGCGCACCGGCGGTGTTGATCGGATCGCATCAGGACAGCGTGCGCGAAGGCGGGCGTTACGACGGCATCATGGGCGTCCTGATCGGCTGCCTCGCGCTGGAGCAGCTTGCCGCAGAGGGAGTGCAACTGCCGTTTCCGGTGGAGGTGCTGGCCTTCGCCGACGAGGAAGGCGTGCGATTTCCCACAGCACTCCTCGGACCGCGGGCCTTGACGGGGCAGCTTGATCCCGACGCGCTTGAGATGATGGATGCCGATGGCGTGTCCCTGCGCGCGGCGCTCGCGCAGTTCGGGGGCGACCCGGATGCGCTGGGTCAGATGCGCCGGCCTCGTGACAGCGTGCAGGCCTATCTGGAAATCCACATCGAACAGGGGCCGGTCCTGCAACGGGACAATGTGCCGTGCGGCATCGTCACCGGCATCTGCGGCATCGAGCGCAACAGCATCACCTTCAGCGGGGAAACCGGACATGCGGGCACGGTCCCGATGCAGGGGCGCCGAGATGCGCTGGTCGCCGCCGCGGATTTCATCGCCCGGGTACACGACACGGCAGCGGGCCGCGACGGGCTCCGGGCCACGGTCGGCACGCTCAACCTGAAACCCGCCGTGGTGAACGCAATCCCGCGCGAGGCCGAGCTCACTCTTGAAATCAGGGCATTGTCGGATGAGGAACGCGCTGCGTTTGCCGCCGAAGCACAGGTCTGGGGCACCGAAATCGCCGCCGCCCGCGGCACCGCCTTCTCCATGAGCCGCACCTATGCGCAACCGGCCGTGCCCTGCGCCCCCGCGTTGATGGACACGCTGGAGGCCGGCTGTCGCCACAGCGGCATTGCGGCACCGCGCCTGCCCTCCGGCGCGACCCATGATGCGTCGGCGATGGCGGCGCTTTGCGAGACCGCCATGCTGTTTGTGCGCTGTCGCGACGGGATCAGCCACCGGCCCGAAGAATTCGCCAGCGCCGAGGATATGGCCGCCGCCGTCCAGGTGACCTGTGAGTTCCTCAAGGGACGCGCAGAGGCCGCCTAGGCGCCACGGCGCGGCGGTCCGGCAACGGCGCCGGATCGCGCCGCCACCGCCTGCCCGCCCGGCGCCAATGCGGCCAGATCCCCGCGGGACACATCCTGTCGTGCCAAACTGCAGTAGCGCAGATCGACAAACTGCCGCCCCGCCGCGCCCTGCAACCGCAGGGCGGGCAGCAATTCGGGAAACAGATCGAACAACTCTTGCTGATCCGCCAGGGAGAGGCCGCGCAAGGCCTCCGGCCCCGGCCAGAAGGTCTCCGTCGCGACCCCTTCCGCAAAGACCACCTGATGTCGCTCGGTCATCAGATGGACGTAGCTGACCGGCACATCCGCTGTCTGGACACAGGCGGTCTGCGGCGCGACATGCTGCAACAGGCGCGCACGCAGGAACGCCTCGCCGACCGCGCCGAGATCGCCCAACCGCCGCCGGTTGAGCATGAAGCGATGCTGCGGAGACACCAGCAAGGCGCGTTCATTCGCCAACAGCCCCCCCGGGGACAGCAAAACCGGGCGCAGATGCGGATGGGACCAAAGATCCGCCGCACTCAGATCCCGGCGTCCGACCCAGATCACCGGTTGAAACCCGTTGTCTGCGGTTTGCAGCAGATCCCCCACCGCGATCTGCTCCACCGGAATCGCCCCGCGTGCCGTGGCAAGGCGAATTCCCGGGGTGAAACAGGGCACCCCCGGCGCGCAATGCTGCACCGATGGCGGCTGGTCTTCTGTGCCCGCCGCCCGCATCACCGGCTGCCTATCATCCGCAAATGGAGCGGAGTCATCAGCAGGCGCCGTCGCTTCCGCCCCGGGTCCGGGATCCTCCGGCCCGTCGCGACCAGATAGATCGCAGCGGTCAAGGGACCATGCAGTATGCCGGGCGTCATGCCTCATCCGGTCGCCGCAGCAGACGTCACCGGCAGCTCCCTGATGGCCACCGGTTTCGACGCGCTCTGGGTGGTGATGCGGGTCGTGATCCGGGTGGGGCCATCGACGTTGATCCACACCCGCTCTGCCCGAGCACCGTCCTGCAACATCCACCGCGTTCCGGCCGCAGTTGTGGCGATATAGGTCGCGCCTCCGGGGATGTCGGCGATGTGCAGCGGGTCACCCGAGCCACCCATCACATAGAGGTCGACCGGCGTCTCTGCGACGTTGCTGACCTCCAGCGTGGTGGCCGCGCCGGGGGGCAGCAGCTGCGGCGCGGCCTCTTGCCCGAAGACCATCCGCTGGCGCGCGCCGCCTCGGTCGCGGCCGATGAGCGTGGTAAACTGATCCGCGTGAGTTGCACCGCCCAGAACGGCATCTACACTTGTGTTGCCCCGCGATCCGATCCTGTACCAGGACACACCGTTCCAAATTGAAATGCTGTTGGTCGCAGCGTTTACGGAGAATTCGAACCCCGGCGGCAGCGGGCTGAAATCAAGCGTGTGCCCCGCCTCCGCTTCGGCAATTCCTGCCCAGAACGCAGGCTCGTTATAGTTCGATGCCGTAACGACATATACCGTCATGATCGTCTCTGCTTTCCAACCTGACGCAGGGCGCAGGCGCCCCGGCAGCCACGCACCTGCCCGTGGCGCCGCCGCCGGCGTCAGCGACCTTCTGGACCCTCATCGACCCTAGCAGAAGACGGTTAATTGTTGACAAACTCCGGCGGAGCGAGTGCGCGGCGGATCGGTCAGACACCGCGATCACGAGCGCGCACCTGATAGGGCGTCATCCCATAGTCGCGGCGATAGGCCCGTGCAAGCGACGTCGAAGAGGCAAAGCCGCTGGCAAAGGCAATCTCCGCAATCGGCAGATTGGTGTCCGAAATCAGCTTGTTGGCCAGTTTCAACCGCAGCTTCATATAGTGTTTGGCCGGCGTCGTGTGCAGATGGGTCAGAAACAGGCGCTCCAGATGCCGGATCGACACCCCGGCCTGCTCGGCGATCTCGGCGGTGGGCAGCGGATGCTCCACATTGGCCTCCATCACCGCCATCGCCTTGACCAGACGGGCCTCAAGCAGATTGGTGTTCCGGGCCGCCCCCTTGGGCTGCTCGCCGCTGAAGCCCCGGGTGGCCTCCAGCACCAGGAGGCTGGTCAACTCCGCGCAGTCCTGCGGCGACAGGACCTGCGCCAGCAGACGGATCACAAGCTCTGCCGTGTGGCCGCGACCGGCGCAGGTCAGCAGACCGGAGTTGTCCTCGACCAGATGGTTGGAGAGCGTCGGATAGTCTCCGGTCTCCTGCAGCGTACGCGCCTCCAGCCAATGGGTGGTGACCGGTCCGGACAGGGGCGCGGATCGCCGGATATACTCCGCCGCCGCCTCCGACAACAGAAAGGCCGGGCGCCGTTCCTTCTGCATGGCGCGCGCCCGGGGCAGCCAGCTGCCGCCGCTGCAATTGCGCCCACCGACAACAAACAGAACATCGCGCAGATATTGCACCCCGATCGCCGGCTCTGCCCGGACCAGCATGTCGCCATTGCTGGCCAGCAGCCCGGGCGAGTCGGAGGTGATCTGCCAGGTGAAATAGGCCCCGGTTTCCATCGCATTGGCCGCCTCCAGAACCGACAGGATCGACGACAGCTCCTGATGAGAGAACCCGGGCTGCACGAACAGCTCGAACGTCAAGAGCGGCGCCGGAGGGGCAGCCGCATCGGAACAGGGATCATCAGTGGGATCTGGGGCGTGGGTCATATTGGACAGCGAGCTTATCGCCACCGGGACAGAAGGATCAACCCGCGGTGATCGGCAAAGCGCAGATTTCGCCCCTCGACCCGCGGCAGGGCACAGGTGGGGCTAAAGCACGACCCCGCCAAGCCCGCAGCCCCGGCGCCGGACCCTAGGTCTTCAGCTCGCTCTCGATGCGACCCAGCGCCCCGCCCAGGGTTTCGATCAGCGTGAGGCGCACGCCAAAGGGGTTGTTCTCGCAATGGGCCACAACGGGATCGGAGTGCAGGAACGCACGATAGGTCCCGACGGCGGCGCGCAATGCCGTGCGGCTGTCCTCCTGCCGGGATGCCGGCGCGTCCCTGTAGTCATAGAGGGCAGCCATCAATGTTGTGTTCATCGTCCCCCCGGACAGACCCGCCAGCCCCAGGTCCGCAATCCTGTCAAAGGCCGGATGCCTGATCCCCCGCAAGGCCGATTGCAATTGCCCAATCTGCCCGTCGACCGTGTCCTTGGCCGCGATCCAGATGTCCAGCGGCGCGCCGGGGGCCGCAGTGTCGCCAGTCTCGCGCGCGGTCTCAGCGCCATTGCGGTCGAGCGCAGCTGCCAGCTGATCCGCGGCCTTTTGGGCGGTGGCCATATCCCCCGCCTTCAGCTTGCCAACGGCGAGCTGAAGGACCTTTGCCATTTTGGCGCGCTGATCCTCGGGCGCCTCTTTCAGCCGCGCGTTCAACGACACCAGCTGCGCTTTCAGGGTGGCCCCGCCATCCTCCGACGGCGCTGCAGCATCTGCCGTGGCCGTATCCGATGCAGTATGATCCGCCGGCGGGCGCTCCTCTGCGCCGTCGTCATCCGGCAGGCTGTCCTCGTCGATTTCCTGCCCGTCGGGGCCCACCAGCACGGGTTTGAACTTGCCCAGCCCGGCCTTGCGAAACCGCACCCGCAGCTGCCGGATGATCCCCTTGATCGGCTTTTCGCAACTGAGCCGAAGCTGCCCCTCCTCCACGGTAAAGGTTCCGACGCAGACTTTCTTGATCGCCGGGCTGGAGGATTTGAGTTCGGATTTCAACGCCTTCACCGGTTTGCGCAGATGCGGCAGGAACCCGCAGGCCTCCGGCTTGGCCGCCAGACCAAAGGCAAAGGGAAAAGGCCCCCCGCCCGCCTTGCCCTTCTTGATCAGTGATTGAATGACATCGAGATCGAAGCTGGGATCATTGTCGCCCGTCGCCATAGCACCCTCCTCCGGTTCAGCCCTGCCCTTGCCGCGCGGCCCATTCCTCATCCGACATCGGCACGAATTCCAGCGCCGGCCCCGCGCCCGGCTCGCTCAGCATCTCGTCCGGCCACAGATAGTCGAACGCGGCCGTAAACAGCGCCACCAGGTCATCCTCGTCGAACCCGTGCACCTGCCCGGCAAAGGCATCAATGCGCCCGTCCGGGTCGGCGATCAGCGAATCCAGGGATCGCTTGAGCAGGACCTCGTCGCCTGCTTCGCGGGCCTCGCGTATCATCTGGTCCATGTCGGGCTCATAGTTTTCCCAGTCATCGAGGCGATCCGGGTCGGAGGCTGCACGCCCCTCTGTCAGCCAGCTCAGGTAGCGCCGCACCACGTAATAGTTGATCTTCATCTCTCAAACCTCTGACTAGGTTTCATAATCCTGCAACTCCTGGTTCCATTTGTCGACCAACGGGAACAGTTGCATCATCACCCATTTGCCGGGGATGCTGGCCGGTGCCGCACCATGCTCGTTGGTGTAGATGTCGATATAGGCCTTGGGGTCGCCCTTGTGCCTGAAATCCGGCGGCGAGACATGGCCCGCCGGCGGGATCGTCAGCCCGGAGAAATCAATCTCGAACAGCCACAGCGTCTGGCTGCGGGTGATCCCGTCGAGCGCCTCATAGGTTTCGTAGGTATCGCCCTTGCCGATCTTGCCCTTGACCGGGTCCACACCCGGGGCGGGTTTCACCCCCAGATATGCCTTGTCGATCGGCCCTTGATGGTCGATCTCCGCCTTCATCGCCACAACCGCATTCACGTCCGCCGGTACCGAGGTGTCGGAGACCTTGATGGTGTCGCTACTGCCGGGGTGCGATTTCTGCTCCAGCATCGCCGCACCTTCTTCGCGCGCCTGCAACCACGCTTCGAACGTGTCGAATTTCGACGAGGCCCTGGTCGTCGAGGTCTTGCCATCCGGTGCGACCCCGGTGGTCAGTCGCGCCAGCAGCTCCGCATCCGTGACATCGGCGCCATGCCGGTCGATCGAATGGCCCGCGTTTGACCCCACCGCATCTGCGGCCTCGTGCAGCTTGGCGGTTTCCTTGGCAAAACCCTGCCACGATGTCAGCAGCGCCGCATAGGCCTTGGCAGCATCCGCCACCTGCCCCGCAACGGCGAGATCATCTGCCGCCTTCATCACCGCCAGCAGCTTGCTGTCGTCCGTGTGGCCATAGAGTTTCTGCTCCACATCCGGCACGCCGGAAAAGGTCGCTACCGCCCGGTCCAGCGCCTTTTTCAACGACTTGGCGCGTTTGCGATTGGCGACATAGGCGCGCCCGGCCACCAGCGCCTGTCGATGGGTCTCCAGCAGCTCCATCGCCCCCGGGTAATCGTGATCGGTATTCGCCTTGTCTTCGACCGCCGCCATGGCATCGGTCAGGGTCTTCTTGGCCGCGGCCGGTTCCATCCCGGTGGTGATCTTGTCGTGCTGTTTCTTCACGCGCGGATATTGCTGTTGCCACAGGCCGATCTCATGCGCCAATTCGGCCAGCGCAGGGTCCGCCAGCACCTGTTGCAGACGGGTGATCGCCTTTGTCAGATCCTTTTGCACGGTCGCCAGGTCATGCGCCTCTGTCAGCGCCACATCCACCATATCATGGGGGGGCGTTCCCGATGTCTGGCAGTCCCGCACCCCGGTCACCTGCGCCCGGAGCGGCTGATACCGCGCCAGCAGCTGATAATTGGTCAGGGCCGCTGCCGCCTTTGTCCTGGCCTTGGCATAGTCGTTTTTGCCGGCCTCGGCGATGGCGTCATCCAGGAACCCATAGGCATTCGATGCATCCTGCATCGCCCGCGCCGCACGCGCATCCGTCATCAGCGGCATCCAGACCTCGATCGCATCCAGTTTCGGCTCAAGCGCATCCAGCCCGGTATTGGCCGCATCAAGGTCACCGGGAATATCACCCTCCACACCGGACACCAGTCCGTTGGCATAGCTGTGCGCCGCGCTAAAGGCGCTGGTGTCGATGCCTTCGACCCGTTTCTTGACCGCCGCCAGCCGCGCCAGCGTGGCCGCACGCTTGCGCTCTGTGCCCGACACCCCGGTCAAGGCCGCCTTTGCCGCCGCGTGATCGCCGCTGCCGTCCGAGTTCAGTTTCGACTTCGCCGCGTCCACCGCCTGCCGCAAGGGATCGGAACTGCCCAGAGACGATGTCAGCGGATAGATCTTGCGCCATTCGACAGCGACCGGATGCAGCTTGTCGATCTTGTCCTGCAAATCCTCCAGCAGCGTTTTTGCCGCGGCCCAGTCCTTGTCGCAGATGCCTTTCTTGCGCGCCGCCGCCAGATCCGCATCCATCGCGCCCGCGCCCCGGATCTTGGAGCCTTTGATGAACAGGCGTTTGTCATCATAATTCGCCATGAAACTGTCGTAGGCGGCGGCGAAACTCCCGCAGCCGCTGACGTTTGCGCCATCACCGGACACCGCAGAATGGGTTTCGAACTTCGCCAGTTCCGCCCGCGCGCCGCTGAAATCAAGCGCGGCCGATTTCTGCGCCGCGGATTTGGCCAGGGCGATCCAGGCCGCATGGGCGGGGCTGCGGTTGTCGCGATCCGGGTCGGGCGCGTGCACGGAGAGATACAGTTCGACCTTGAGCGACTTGCTCTCATATTCCGCCGCATAGGCACGCGCGTCGCCTTCCTTGTCCATGACCGCCTTCAAGGCGGCCCGCAACGACGTGATCTCCGACGCTGTTTTGGCCGCATGCAGTGCCTTGTCCGCCGCCGTGATCGCATCGGTGACGGCCTTGTAGTAGCCTCGGTCGACGACCTTGGCCATCGCGTCACGCGCGCTGCGTGCGGCGGTGATCTGATCCTGCGCCTGCCCGCGCGGTCCCACCATCGCCAAGGCAGCCGTCACCGCCTTTTCAAGCTTGGCCAGGGCGGGCTCGACCGGCTCCAGCTTGGACAGGTCGGTCGCCCCGGCAATCACCCGTGACAGCGCGCTGCGGCTTTTGGCAAAGGCGCGTGCCTCGGTGTCTGTCACCTCGGTCGAAAAGGGAATGGCCTTCAGCCGGTCCGACAGCTCAACTTTCTTTGCCTCAAGCGCACGCTGTGCAATATCCTGTTTCGCCTGATCCACCCGATTGACCACCGCGACGAACAACTGCTTGGCCTGCGTCAGATCCTCGCTCCCGGCATGGGTGTCGAGGTGATCCAGCAAATCGGCAAAGAGCTGGTCGATCGCCGCTTCCTCCTGCGCGGATGCCCCCGGCGGCACGACCGTTTTGATGGGGCGCGGATCCATGCGCGCGCGCATCTTCTGCATCGCGGTCTCTGAGGTGGCCTCGGTGCTTTCGGCGCCGGACCCCAGCTTGCCCCCGGTGTGGTCCCAGACCCAGCCGGACAGGTCATACATGGTGCGTGCCCAGGCGATGGCGCTGGCCTTTATCCCGGTCTCCTGCGGATCATCAGTATTGCTCATCTGGTCCCCCTGCTGCGGTCCCTACTCTGACCCCGATTCCGTCCGACCGCGACTGCGGCGCGCCCGGGTGAACAGGAACGTCCGTTCCAAATCTGCTCTGGTCTCAAGCTTGGATACATCCCCTCTATCACAACCATGACACGAAGGACCCTGTCGCGCAGAATGTGCAAGGGTGGCGGATTTTTGCGGCTGTGTTGCGATAGAGCCGGTGTGAACCTGCGACGTATCCCTGACCAGCCAGCCCCGAAGAGCTCCGCTCAAATGCAATCCCCCGGCTGGCATCGGCCAACCGGGGGACAGTGCATTCTTGCAGGACGGGCGTGATCTCAGCCGAGCACGGATTTCACCGCGCGCACAGTGCCCTCGACCACCTGATCGGCCTCGGCGCGGGTCAGGCAGAAGGGCGGCGCAAAGCCCAGGATATCGCCCTGCGGCATGGCGCGCGCGATGATCTTGTCCTGCTCCAGCAGTTTGGCCGAAACCTGCGGGCCGATCTTGTCGGCGGCGTCAAAGAAGGTGCGGCTGTCGCGGTCCTTCACGAATTCCACCGCGCAGAGCATGCCCTCGCCACGCACATCGCCCACATTAGCATGTTCGCCCAGCGCCTCTGCCATGGTGGCGTTGAGGTAAGCCCCCACCTCGCCGGCATTGCTGACAAGGTTCAGCTCGTCGATGAGTTTCAGGTTGGCCACACCCGCCGCCGCCCCGATGGGGTGCGCGGAGTAGGTCCAGCCGTGGCCGATGGGGCCGTTTTCATCGGTGCCCTGCTCCAGCACCTTCCAGACCTTGTCGCTGACGATGGAACCGGAAAGCGGCGCATAGGCGGAGGTCAGACCCTTGGCAATGGTGATGATGTCGGGCTCCAGACCGTAGTGATCCGAGCCGAACATGGTGCCAAGACGACCAAAGCCGGTGACAACCTCATCCGCAACCAGCAGAATGTCGTGTTTTTTCAGGACTGTCTGGATCGCCTCCCAATAGCCTGCGGGCGGCGGCACGATGCCCCCGGTGCCCAAAATCGGCTCACCGATGAAGGCGGCGATGGTGTCGGCGCCTTCGCGTTCAATCAGAGCCTCCAACTCGGCCACGCAATGGGCCACGAACTGCTCTTCGGTCTGGTTCAGATCCTCGCGGCGGAAATAGTAAGGCGCTTCGGTGTGGATCACCTGTTCGACGGGCAGGTCGAATTTCTTGTGGAACAGCTCAAGCCCGGTCAGGGAGCCGGTGACCAGCCCGGAGCCGTGATAGCCGCGCCAGCGCGAGATGATTTTCTTCTTTTCGGGGCGGCCAAGGATGTTGTTGTAATACCAGATCAGTTTGACGTTGGTTTCATTGGCGTCGGAGCCGCCAAGGCCGAAGTAGACCTTCGACATATTCTTGGGCGCGCGATCCAGGATCATCTTGGCCAGCGTGATCGACGCCTCGGTGCCGTGGCCCACGTAAGAATGATAATAGGCCAGCTCGCGCGCCTGATCGGCGATCGCCTCGGCAATGTCCTGACGGCCATAGCCGACGTTGACGCAGTAAAGCCCGGCAAACGCATCCAACAGCTTGTTGCCGTCGCGGTCCTCGATAAAGACGCCGGAGGCGGTCTTGATCACCCGGTTTGCGCTCTCACCGCGCGCGTGCTGCGCCAGATGGGTCGAGGGGTGAAAGAAGTTGTCGCGGTCCCATTGGTCCAGTTGATCGTTCTTCAGCATTTCGTGTCCTTCCTATTTCCGTGCTCCACCCGCGGGGCGGAAAATCTCGTATCAGTCGAGGGTTACGCCCAGTCGCGGCAGACGTATTTGACCTCGGTAAACTCTTCCATGCCCAGCCGTGCGCCCTCGCGCCCCATGCCGGACTGTTTGGTGCCGCCAAAGGGGATCGGCGCGCCGGTGACCTTGGTGCGGTTGACCGCCACCATGCCAAACTGCAACGCGCGGCTGAGGCGATAGATCCGGCGCGGGTCATGGCTGTGCACATAGGCAACGAGGCCATATTCGCTGTCATTGGCACGCTGGATCACCTCATCCTCGGTGTCAAACGGCGTGATCGGCGCGACCGGGCCAAAGGTCTCTTCGTGCAGGATGGCCGCATCTGCGGGCACATCGGTCAGAACGGTGGGTTCATAAAACAGCGGCCCCAGCGCGTGGCGTTTGCCACCACAGGCGAGGGTTGCTCCCTTTTCCAACGCGTCGGCCACGTGTTGTTCCTGTTTTTGCACCGCTTTTTCGTTCATCAGGGGGCCGATGTCGGGATCGTCCATTCCCCGGCCCACGGTCAGCGCCTGCGTCGCCGCGACAAAGCGGGTGCAGAACTCGTCATAGATGGCGCGTTCGACAAAGATGCGGTTGGCCCCGAGGCAATCCTGCCCGGAGGTGGCGAATTTCGCCTTGATGGTCTCGGCCACCGCGCGGTCGAGGTCAGAGTTCTTGAACACGATGACCGGCGCATGTCCGCCCAGTTCCATCACCAGCCGTTTGACCGTCTCGGCGGACTGACGATAAAGCAGCTTGCCCACCTCGGTGGAGCCGGTGAACGACAGGGCCCGCACCCGGGTGTCGCGTGTCCAGGGCTCGACAACGGTGGCGGCCTTGCCGGTCACCACGTTGAACACCCCGGGCGGGAACCCGGCGCGCTCTGCCAGCTCCGCCAGCGCCAGCGCGCTGAACGGCGTCTCTCCCGACGGGTGCGCCACCACGGTACAGCCCGCCGCAAGCGCCGCCGCCGCTTTGCGGGTCAGCATCGCCGCCGGAAAGTTCCAAGGCGTGATCAGCGCCGCAACGCCCACCGGCTCGCGCCAGAGTTCGACCTCGGCATCGGGCAGATGGCTGGTCACGCCTTCGATATTGGGCCGCTTTGCCTCTTCGGCATAAAACTCGACAAAGGCCGCGCCATAGTCGATTTCGCCCAGCGCTTCGGACAGGGGTTTGCCCTGCTCCAGCACCATGATCCGCGCCAGATCCTGCTTGTGGGCGATTTGCAGGTCAAACCAACGGCGCAGAATGGCAGAGCGATCCTGCGGCAGCATCGCCGCCCAATCCGCAAAGGCCGCCTGCGCGGCATCCACGGCGGCAGAGGAATCTTCGGCGGTGAGGCTGGCGACGTGACCCAGCTCGGCCCCATTTGCGGGATCCAGAACCGGGAAGCTTTCCCCATTCGACGCCGCGCACCATTTGCCATTTACGTAGGAAAAAGAACGCACAAGCGCCTTGTCCATAATGTCCGAACGTGCCGAGAGAGCGGTCTCAGTCATCACAATCCTCCTTTGACTTGCAGAGGATTCTGCCTGAACCCGACAGAAGATGTGGCTGAAGTTCGCGCAGCTGACAGAGGAAAGCCCTGCGCAGAGCGACGGTCAGAGGACACGTCATCGGGCGTGCCAGTGCCCCGCAACCGGGCGCCGCAGCAGCGGGGGAAACGCGCCGGGGCTACTCTCCTTGCAGGAGCAGTTGCAACGGCGGCGCGCTCTGGCCCTTGACCGGTTTGGTCACCACATAGGTGAAATAGCGGCTCAACCCGATCCGGGCATCCAGCATCGCGTCGATCAGGCGCTGATAGGCGTCGATGTCGCGGGTGACGATCTGCAACAGATAGTCGAACCCGCCCCCCAGGGCCCAGCAGGCCACGACTTCCTCGTAGCGCTGCATGGCGATTTCGAAGGACTGAAAGCTCGGCGCGGTGTGATCGGCCAGCTCCACCGCGACGAACACCGTCACATGTGGGGCGAGCTTTTTCAGGTTCAGACGCGCGCCATAGCCTTCGATCAGCCCGGCCTGCTCCAGTTTCTTCAGCCGGTCCCAGCAGGGCGTCGGCGACAGGCCGATCCGGTCCGCCAGGGCCGCCTTGGTGATGCGCCCCTCGGTGGACAGGACGCGCAGGATTTCCAGATCACGTTGGTCCAGTTGCATGTCAGCGCTCGACCACGCCCACCACCACGGCGCAATCGCCGGATTTGATGAGACCGGGGAAATGGCGACTGATCAACACACCGTCCCGGCGTGCATGATACTCCTCCGGCGGCTGGCCGGTGCGATCCAGCGGCCAGACCCGGGCGACCAGTTCGCCTTTGGTCACCGGCTCGCCCAGATCCTTCATCACCTCGAACAAACCGTCGCCCTCGCTGAACACAAAGCACTCATCGTCCGGCATCGACAGCGCCACGGTGGGGTCGATCTGCATCTCGCCGTGCAGGATGCCGCTGTGGATCAGCACGTTGCGCAGGCCTTTCTTGGCAATGGCGTTGCTGCGGGCGGTGGACATGCCGCCCCCGCCCAGCTCCGTGGTGACGAGCACCTTGCCCATCTCCTCCACCGCGGTGTCATACATGCCGACGCTGTCGATCTCGCGCATCTGCACCGAATAGGGCGCGTTGAAAGCCTGCATGGCGGAAAAACAGGCCGCTTCGGTCGCCTTGTCGTCGAGGATATGCGCGGCGGCAAAGGGCACGAAATCCAGCGTCTTGCCGCCAGAGTGGAAATCCACCGCCAGATCCGCCATCGGCAACAGCGTGCGCTGGAAATAGTCGGCGATCTTTTCGGTCACGGTGCCGTCGGGACGGCCGGGAAAGGCCCGGTTGAGGTTGCCCCGGTCGATCGGCGAGGTCCGCGTTGCGGCGCGAAAGGCCGGATAGTTGAAATAGGGCACGATAATGAGCCGCCCGGTGACATCCTCGGCGCGGGTCAGGCTGGCCAGTTCCTGCAGGGCCACCGGACCTTCGTATTCGTCGCCGTGGTTGGCGCCGGTCAGCAGCGCGGTCTTGCCTGCGCCGTTGCGGATCACCGTCAGCGGGATCATCACCGATCCCCAGGCGCTGTCATCGCGGCTGTAGGGCAGCTTGAGAAAGCCGTGATGCACCCCGTCCTCGTCAAACGGAATTGTCGCGCTTATCGGGTTCGCTTTCATCTCTCAGTCCTTAATCAACATCTTACGCGGCACATTGGCCAGGCACTCGGGTCCGTTGTGACCGATGCGAATGCTCTCGGTGATTTCAAAGCCCCAGTCCTTTGTCCACAATCCGGTCATGAAGTGAAAGGTCATGTTCTCTTTCAATTCACTCCGGTCGCCGGGACGCAGGGACATGGTGCGCTCGCCCCAGTCCGGCGGGTAGCTGACACCGATCGGATAACCGGTGCGGCTGTTTTTCTCGATCCCATGGGTTCGCAACACCCCAAAAAAGGCATTGGCGATATCCTCGCAGGTATTGCCGACCTTGGCCTGTTCCAGCCCGGCGGCCATGCCCTCCAGCACCGCTTTCTCGACATCCAGGAACGCCGGCGTCGGCTTGCCCAGGAACACGGTGCGCGACAGGGGGCAATGGTAGCGTTTCACCACACCTGCGATCTCAAAGAAAGTCCCTTCGTTCGGGCGCATGGGCTCATCATCCCAGGTCAGATGCGGCGCGGCGGCATCGGCGCCCGACGGCAGCAGCGGCACGATCGCCGGGTAATCGCCCCCGAAACCGGTCTCCGCGTCATAGCGCAGGGCGGCATCATAGATGTCGGCCACAAGGTCGCTCTTGCGCAGGCCCGGTTCGACCTTGTCAAAGATGCGCTGGTGCATGCGTTCGACGATGCGACCGGCCTGCCGCATATAGGTCAGTTCGGCGTCGGATTTGATCGCGCGCTGCCAGTTCACCAGCCCGTTGGCATCGCCGAAGTTTGCGTTGGGCAGGTGCTTCTGCAAGGATCCGTAGGCGGCGGCGGTGAACCAGTAGTTGTCCATCTCGACGCCGATATTGCCACCATCCATGCCCCGGTCCGCCAGCTGCGCCGAGAGGTAATCCATCGGATGGCAGACGCTGGACTGCACGTAGTGGTCCGGGTAGCCGATGATCTGGCTCTCTCCCATGAAGCAGGTGCGCAGGGCGCCATTGCCGTCCTGTTCCCGGCCAAACCAGAACGGCGGATCCTCCAGCGGCAGCACCACGCATTGGTGCACGTAGAAAGACCAGCCGTCATAGCCGGTCAGCCAGTTCATGTTCGAGGGATCGGTCACGATCAACAGATCCAGACCGTTGCGGACCATTTCCGCGCGCGTCCGGTCGATCCGCTGCTGGAATTCAGCGCGGGAGAAATGCAGCTTGGGCTCTGCCATTGAGGTATGTCCTGATTGATCAGCTGGTGATGAGGGTTCCGGCCCCGACCGCTGCGGCGCGGGTTCCGGCGAGGGTTGCGATGGCGGTGTCCTGCACGCCGGTGCCGGTCAGGTCACAGACCGTGATGTCCTGATCCGAGCCCCGCCCCGGACGGGTGCCGGCGATGACCTGCCCCAGTTCCGGATAGATCTGGGGATCGGTGACCGTGCCGGCGGCCAGCGCCGGGCGCAATTCGCCCTGGGCGATGGATTGCGCCAGCCGGTCACAGACAAACACCGTGGCCGCCGGGATCACATCCGGCGCCAGTTCGCTCTTGTAATCCGCATCCGATCCCATCGCCGTGACGTGCTGTCCCGGGCGCAGCATCGCGGCAGAGATCAACGGCGTGGTGGAGGGCGTGGTGGAGACCACAACATCCGCCTGCGCCATGACCTCGGCAATGCTGCCGGTGGTGACCTCGATCCCGAGACGCGCGGCACAGTCCCGCGCGCAGGCCACAGCCCGATCCGCATTCCGGCCCCAGATCACCGCCCGCTTGATGTCCCGCACCAGGCAGAGCGCCTCCAGTTGCAGCCGCGCCTGAAGCCCGCTGCCCAGAATGCCGGCCACCCTGCTGTCGGCGCGCGACAGATGCCGGGCGGCAACGGCCCCGGCGGCGGCGGTGCGCACATCGGTCAGATAGCCATTGTCCAGCAGCACCGCCCGCACAATGCCGGTTTTGGCACCAAACAACACCATCAGCCCGTTCAGGCTGGGCAGCCCCAGCTTGGGATTGTCAAAGAACCCCGGGCTCATCTTGATGGCAAACCCCTCCAGCCCCGGCACATAGGCGGTTTTGACGTCCACCTCGCCATTGTGCTCCGGCACGTGAAAGCTGAGGATCGGCGGCATCTGCACCTCCCGCGTTGCCAACAGGTGAAAGGCCTCCTCGACGCAGGCCACCGCATCGTGATCCAGCTGGATCGCGGCGCGCAGATCGGTTTCGGTCAGGATCTTGATATCAGGCATCCGCGCCTCCTTTGGTCCGGGTGAGCGCCGCCACATCCACGTCCTCGCCGTCGATGATCCGCTTGTGCAGCGCCATGTCGATGTTCTGGCCGGAAATCAGCGCCACGCAGCGCCCCGGGGTGTCAATCTTGCCCGCCAGCAGCGCGGCGATGCCGACACTGCCGGAGCCTTCGATCACCTGGCGCTCCGCGACATAGGCGTGCCGGATGGCCGCCGCGATTTCCGCTTCGGTGACCAGCACCACCGCGTCGACCAGCCGCCGTGTCATCTCGAAGGTATAGGCATTGTCGAGCCCGATGCCGCCACCGAGACTGTCGGCGAGGGTCTCCTGCTCTTCGACCTGCACCGGTTTGCCGGCCGCAAGGCTGGCGTGCATGGCAGCGCCGCGCTCCATCGACACGCCGATGATGCGGATTGCGGGATTGACGGCCTTCATCACCATCGCGACGCCGGAAATCAGCCCCCCGCCCGACAGCGGCACCAGCACGCTGTCCAGATCCGGCGCTTGCGCGATCAGCTCCAGCGCCAGGGTGCTCTGCCCGGCGATGATATCGCGGTGGTCAAAGGGCGGCAGCATGGTCATGCCCTCGGCCACCAGCCGGTCGACCTCCAGCTGCGCATCGTCCTGCGAGCGGCCGATGATCCGCACCTCGGCGCCCTGCGCCCGGATGCCGTCGACCTTGTTCTGCGGCACCAGCTGCGACATGCAGATGATGCAGCGCACCCCGGCGCGCGCCGCCGCATAGGCCAGCCCGCGCCCGTGGTTGCCGGTGGAAACCCCGACCACGCCCGCCGCCTTTTGCGCATCGCTCAGCGACAGCACCGCATTGGTGGCACCGCGCAGCTTGAAACTGCCGGTGATCTGCAACTGCTCCAGCTTGAGCGCGATCCGGCCGCCGGTCAGGGCGCTGAGGGCGTCAGACTCCACCAGCGGCGTCTGACGAATGCCGCCGGCAATGCGCGCCCGGGCGGCGAAACTGTCCTGAAGTGTGGGAAATGATGTCATGGCAGATGTCTTGTCTTGTTCAGAGGGTGAAAAGTTGGCCATAGCCCGGCACGGGCTGCCGCGCGCCTGTCAGGCGCAGGGAGCGCCAGATCATGGCCTGATTGGAACTGACCACCGGCTTGCCCAGCGCCGCCTCGATCCGCGCGATGCAGGGCAGCGCCCGCAGCGCCGTACAGGACAGAAACAGCGCCTCCGCTGCCGGATCATCCGCCGCCAGCGCCGCCTCGATGATGCTGGCCTCGGAGATCCGCGCCATTTCGCGATCATCCTCCAGCCCCAGCGCAGTGGCGCGCAGCACATCCGGGCCGTGCTGGGCAAAATACTGCGCCAGATCCTCCGTCACCGGCAGGCTGTTGGGCGCCAGCAGCGCGATCCTGCGCACCCCCAATGCGGCAAAGGCGTCAAACGCGGCGCTGCTGGGGGTCACGCAGGGGGTGTCGGGCTTGGCCGCGTGCAGGTGATCGGTCACCGCCGCGTTGCCCAGCACGATGGAGGCCGCAGTACAGCCATAGGCCAGCACATCGACCGGCTCTCCCGGCAGGATCTGCGCCGCCGCCTCGGTCAGCCGCGGCCCGGTGCGCAACAGGCTGTCGCGCGTGGTCGGGTTCTCGAAGGCAATGCGATTGGTATAGACGCCGACCTCTGCCGGGTCGCAGATGCGGGCAAAATCGCGCTCCGAGGTGTGATCCGTGGCCAGCACCACCAGGGCAATGCGGCGCCGCACCGGGCGTTCCTCCAGTCGCATCGAAACGCCGGAGGGGGTGACATGAATATCAAGCGGCATGGCTGTTCCTAGACAATGAGGACCGGCATTTCGGCAAAGCTGGTCACCTTGTGGGAAATGCTGCCCAGCAACACCCCCTCCAGCGATCCCAGCCCTCGGCTGCCGATGACGATCAGGTCGTTTTTATGATCCCGGGCAAATCCGGTGATGGTGCGGGCGACCGGACCGCCCTTGACGAAGCCCCGCAGCCGGGTAACCCCGGCCTCGCGCGCCAGGGTCTTGCCCCGCTCCGCCACCTCGCGGGCATGCGCGCGCATCATCGCGTCCAGGTCGTCCGGCGCTTCGGCCTGCACCACATGCATCGAGGCCTCAAGCAGCGAATGATGCCGGTAGACCGTCAGCAGGGTCAGCTCCGCATCGCACAGCAGCGACAGCTCCGCCGCCTTGGCCAGCGCCCCTTCGGCGCCCTGAGAGCCGTCGAAGGGAACCAGTATGGATTTGAACATTGCACGCGCCTCCTATTTGCCAAAGGCCAGGTCGCGCAGGAACAGCGCAATCTGCGGGAAGAAGACCAGCGCCACCGCAACCCCCATCAGCATCAGGATGAAGGGGGGCGTGCCGCGCACCACCTCCACATAGGGCCTGCGGAACACGGCGATGGCAGTGAAGATATCGCACCCGAACGGCGGCGTCGCCGACCCGATGGCCACCTGAAGCGTGATGATCGTCCCCACCAGCACCGGGTCGATCCCGGCAGAGGCCACCACGGGGGCAAAGACCGGCACCAGCACCAGGATCACCACGATCGGATCCACGAACATGCAGCCGATGAAAAAGGCGATGGAGATCACGAACAAGATGCCGATCTCGCCCATCTCCGCCACGCCCACGGCGCCAAGGATCTGCTGCGGCACCTGCGCAAAGGAGATCACCCAGGAAAAGGCGCTGCCCGCCGCCACCAGGATAAAGACGATCGCCGTGATCAACCCGGTGGATTTGGCGGTGTCATAGACCCCGCGCAGCGACATCGAGCGGAACACGAGGACCTCCAGGATCAGCGCATAGAGCACGCAGGCCGCCGCCGCCTCGGTCGGGCTGAAGATGCCGCCGTAGATGCCGCCGATGATGATGACCGGAAACCCCATCGGCCAGAGCGCCGCACGCATCGTGCTCAGGCGCTGCTGCCAGCTCGCCTTGGGCTCCGTCGGCACGTTGTTGCGCACCGCGTAGATGTAGCAGTAGACCGAGAACAAGAGCAGGATCAGCAGCCCCGGCCCGATGCCGGCGATGAACAACTCGGCGATCGAGGTGCTCGACACCACACCGTAGATGATCATGCCGATCGAGGGCGGGATCAGAAAGGCGATGTCGCTGGCGTTGACGATCAGCGCCAGCACGAAACTGTCCTTGTAGCCCGCCTGCAGCATCCGCGGCCGCAGCGGCGATCCGATCGCCACCACCGTCGCCTGGGTCGACCCCGACACCGCGCCGAACATGGTGCAGGCCGCCGCCGTCGAAATCGCCAGCCCGCCGCGCAGATGCCCGACATAGGCCATGACCACATTGATCAGCCGCCCGGCGGACTGGCCCCGGGTCATGATGTCGGCGGCAAAGATGAACATCGGAACCGCGATCAGCGAGGCGGGACGAATACCCGCCACCATCTGCTGCACCATGGTCTCGGTGCGGGCGAGATCGCCGAACAGCATCACAAAGCCGACAAAGGCTCCCGCGATCAGCGGGATCATCATCGGAAAGCCCAGCAACAGCAGGACAATCATGGTCAGGAATATCGTTGCAGCCATGGCCGTGCCCTCAGATTTCGAGTTCTTCTTCGTCGCGTGCGTACCCATCCTGGACATGGGTGGAGAGATAGATATTTGCGGAGCTCATGTTGCGCAGCGCCGTCAGCAGGTACTGCACGCCGGTCATGAAAAACCCTGCCGGCACCCAGACGAGGATGATCCAGACCGGAATGCGCAGGGCGGGCAGCACCCGCCCCCGACCGGCCTGCGCGGCGATGTATTTCACCGCATAATAGCACAGCAGGAACATGAACGCGGCGGTGACCAGAGCGATGACGACCGCCAGCACCTTGCGCAGCCCCACGGGCAGCACGTCATAGATGGCCGACATCCGGATATGGCGCGCATGGCGGGCCGCATAGCTGATCCCGGCAAAGGTGATCAGGATGATCAGCACCCGGTTCAGCTCTTCCGAGAAGAAGATCGACTGCCCCAGCAGGTAGCGCCCGACCACATTGGCCACCGTATTTGCCGCCATCAGCAGCACCCCGACCGCCAACAGGACCGACTCTGCCCTGCTGATGGCGCGATCCAGAAGCCCCAGCCCGCCCGGCAGGACCACCTCATTCGGATTGTTCATGTGAAACTCCCCGCGGTGTCACGGACCGGGCACACTGACCCGGTCCGCTTCCGCACGATGTCCTGCCTCAGTTGGCGGTCGCGGCCAGATCGGCCTTCAGCTGCTCCAGAATGGCGGCACCACTGTCGCCGGTCATCTCGACAAACTTCGCCTCGACCTCTGCGGCGGCGTCCTTGAAACAGCTGCGCTGCGCCTCATCGAGCACGGTGACAACCATCTCCGGCTTGGCCTCCATGATCTTGGCCAGCTCGGTTTCGGCCGCCTGCTGCTGGTAGACCACCGTGTGGTCATAGGCAGCTTTGGCCGCCGCCTGCACCAGCGCCTGATCCTCGGCGCTGAGACCGTCGTAGAAGTCCTTGTTCGCCATCACCGCGGTGGTGAAATTGTTGTGCCCCGCATAGGTGATGTAGTCGGTGACCTCGTAGATCTTGGTCGAATAGAGGAAGAAGGTCGGGTTCTCCTGGCCCTGGATCACATTGGTCTGCAACCCGCCATAGACCTCGCCCCAGGGCAGCGGCGTCGGCGTCGCGCCAAAGGCCTTGTAGCTCTCCACCAGCAGCGGGTTGGTCATCACCCGGAACTTGACCTCATCCAGGTCAGCGCAGGTGGTGACCGGCGTCTTGGTGGTCATCGCCACCTCGCCCTCGGGGAACATGTTCAGCAACTCCAGCCCCTGCTCGGCATAGAGCGGCTTGAACATCTCGTTGATCGCCTTGCTCTCGCTGTAGAACCGGGCCAGGTGATCCTGATCGGTGGGCAGCAGATAGGGCACAAAGAACACCTGCGCCTCGGGGATCAAAGAGCCGGTGAAGCCCGGCGACTGGTCCACGAATTGCAGGATACCGTCCTGCGTCTGCTCCATGATGTCGGCGGATTCGCCCAGCGTGCCATAGGGGAACAGCTGGATTTCGTGATCCGAGTTCGCCTCGATCTCTGCCTTGAACTTTTGCGCATAGACGCCCTGCACATCGGTCATCGCCTCTTCGAACGCATACCGCCAGGTGTCGGCCTGCGCCGGCGCGACAGCCCCCAGCGCAAGCCCTGCGACAACCGCAGCGCCCAAGGTGAATGTAACGGATTGAGCCATTGTTTCCTCCCAAGTCTCACCGGCGTCCACGCGCCGTTGCGCCAGACTTGAGAGGAATTGTCCTGCATGTCAATTTTTTTATTGTCGCGCAACAATATCAGTAGGCCAGTTGCATGACCCCTTCTGGCGGGCGTTTCAACATGCCGGCGATCAGCCCCATCGCCTGCTGAAAGCGCTCCGGGTCCTGAATACTGCCCAATGACAGGCGCACCGCGTTCTGTGGCGGCGTCTTCGGGGCCAGGAACGGCGCATCCGGCGCGACCGCCACCTGCAACTGGCGCGCGTAGGAAATAAAGGTGCCCGTGGTCCAGCCTTCGGTCAGCGGCAACCACAAATGCGGCGCCGACGGCGTGCCGCGCCACTGCCAGCCCTGCAATTCGCGCGCCGCGATCTCGAATCGCTCCATCAGGGTGCGCTGTTGCCACTGCGCCAGCTCCGCCGCGGTGCCGTCCAGCACCCAGCGGGTGGCCAGCTCACACATCAGCGGCGTCGCCATCCAGCCGAACACGACAATGCGCCCGGTCAGGGCCGGTGCCAGATGCTCCGGCGCCGCCATATACCCGGCCCGCAGCCCCGAAACGGTGCATTTGCTAAAGGTGGTGAGATAGATCGTGCGCTCCGGCGCAAGCATCGCAACCGGCACTTGCCGATCGGCCACGACGGGGCCGAAGGCGTCGTTTTCGATGATATGAAGATCGTGGCGCCGCGCCACATCGACCAGATCCCGGCGCCGCTGCTCGGGCATCATCTCGGCGGTGGGGCTGGCCAGGGACGGCAGCAAAAACAGAACCTTGGCGGATTTCTCCCGACAATATCGATCCAGCGCATCCGGCAGGATGCCCTCCGCATCCACCTCCAGACCGGCCAGATTCAGCCCCAGATAGGAACAGCCCGACACCAAGAGGTGATGGGTGATCTGACTGGACACGACCGTATCCCCCGGACGCGTCAGAGCCGACAGCGCCGCGGACATGCCGTGGCTGACGCCATTGGTCATGATGATGCGCTCGGCAGAGGTCTCCAGCCCGCAGCCCTGCAACCATTTCACCCCGGCGGCGCGATGCGCGTCATGGCCGACATTGGGGCGGCAGGAGAGGTAATAGCTCGGGTCCAGCCCCTCAGGCAGATCGCGCAGCGCCTGCTGGAACCGGTCCGCATGTTGCTGCGAAAACACCGGCCGCAGAATCGACAGGTCGAACCCCTGTCCCTTCTCCGAGCTCAGCTGGAACGGCTGACCGTCGTGTTCGTCGGGATCCAGCACATAGCTGCCGCGCCCCACCTGACCGTCGATGAGCTTCTGGCGCCGCAGGCTGTCATAGGCCTTGCTGATGGTGTGCACGCTCAACCCCAGCTCCTCTGCCATCTTGCGATGGGTCGGAAGCTGGGTCCCCTTTGGCAGGCGACCGTCAGAGATCGCCTTGGCGATCATCTTGGCCAGGCTGGCATGCAGGGGCGGGGTCAGGGTTGCGGGATCAGGATACCATATTGTCATGCGACATTCCTAACCTGCCCGGCCCGGATTGTACAATACAATGCGCAAGCCCGCCGCCCGCCGACCGGAGACCACCCGCCGCGCCGCGCCATCTAGGCGCAATTGCGGCGCTGCCACCGGAAAGATGCGATTTGACCCCGGTTTTGACGCACTCTATCCGTATCCTTGGGCAAAGTAGGGCAGACAGGTCAGTCAAATGCAGGTCATTATTCATGCCGGCGCGCATGGAACAGAAGAAGATCGCCTGATGAAAACCCTCCTGCGCAACCGGGAGGCCTTTCTGGCGCGTGGCACCTCGGTGCCGGGCCCTGCAAAGTACCGCGCACTCCTGAAAGAATGCATGGCCGCGGCCAAGACCGGCACCCCGTCGGACGATGCGCGGGACTTGCTGTGGGATGCCATTCTGGAAGAAGAGCACGCCGACCGCGTGGTGCTGTCCAATCCCCACTTCTTCGGCTCGCAGCGGGATGCGCTGGACGGCCAGCGCCTCTACCCCGAGGCCGAGGAACGCATGCGCACGCTCAAGGCGCTGTTTCCCCACGACGACCTCACCCTGTTTATGGCCATTCGCAGCCCGGTCGGGTTCCTGCCCAAGCTGCTGGAGAAAGCCGGCACAGGGCGGCGCAACACGGTGCTGAGCACGACCAACCCGCGCGACCTGCGCTGGTCGGCGCTGATAAGCCGTATCCGTGCCTCGGTACCGGATGTGCCGATCATGCTGTGGTGCTATGAGGACACGCCGCTGATCTGGGCGCAGCTCCTGCGGGAATTCGGCAATCTCGAGGCCGAGAGCAAGGTCAAGGGCGGCATGGACATGCTCGCCACCATCATGAAACGCGAGGGCATGAAGCGGCTGCGCGCCTATCTGCACGAGCGCCCGCAACTGACAGAGCCCTACAAACGCCGGGTCTTTGCCGCCTTTCTCGACAAATTCGCCATCGAAGAGGAGCTGGAAGAGGAGCTCGATATTCCCGATTGGTCACCGGAGTTTATCGAGGAGATCGAACAGGCCTATGACGACGACACTGCCCAGCTCAGCCAGATTCCCGGGGTAACGCTCCTAAGCCCCTGATCCGCCCCCGTGCTCTGGCCCTGTGGCTCGCCCCTTCGGCTTGCCAAGAGGGGCCGCCTGCCCCTAGGTAGGATCAGGCAGCAGAAAAACCGCAAGAGCAATCATGTCCGGGCAGAATTTCAACATCATGATCGTCGGCCAATCGGGGCGCCTGATGTATGAGGCGGTGCTGTTTGCCGCCTCGCTCCGGGCGCAAAGCCCCGGCTTTCGGGGCCGGCTGTATGTGGCCGTGCCGCAGCCCGGCCCGCTCTGGCCCAGCCGCGACCCCTCGATCCGCAACGACCTGGTGCTGGCGACGCTCGACCGGCTTGAGGCCCAGATCCTGCCCTTCGAAAGCCAGGTCTTTGGCCAGTCCTACGCCTACGGCAACAAGATCGAGGCGCTGGCCGCCCTGCCGGAGGGAGAGCCCTTTGTGTTCTTCGATACCGACACGCTGATCACCGGCGAGCTGACCTCTGTTCCGTTTGATTTTTCCCGTCCCTCGGCCAGTCTGCGGCGCGAGGGCACCTGGCCAAAGCCCACACTCTATGGCCCCGGCTATGCCGCGATCTGGCGGTCGCTCTATACGCGCTTTGATCTGGACTTTGACAGCAGCCTCGACCGCGACCAGCCCGATGAATACTGGCGACGCTATCTCTATTTCAACGCGGGCTACTTCTACGGCGCCTGTCCGCGCGCCTTTGGCAAGCGGTTCCTCACCTATGCCCGCACGATCCGGGATGACCCACCGCGCGAGCTGGTCGGCCAGTCGCTCGATCCCTGGCTTGACCAGATTGCCCTGCCGCTGGTGATCCATTCCTTTGGCGGCGGGCGCAGCAGCCTGCCACCGGGCCATCTGGACGGGGAGGTCAGCTGCCATTACCGCACCCTGCCGCTGCTCTACGCGCGCGAGAGCGATCAGGTCGTCGCCACCCTCGAAGAGGTCAGCGCGCCGAACTGGATCAAGAAGGTGCTCAAAGGCTACGAGCCGATGAAACGCCTGATCTACCAGGGCAAGGGCCACCGCGTGCGCGCCCTGTTTGATCGCGAGAACCTGCCGCGCCGGGAACAGGCGATCCGCAACCGGATCAAATCCGAAGGGCTCTGGATGCGCTGAGCAGCGCGGACCGGCCGCCCCGCCCCCAAGTCGAAAATCAGGCCCACATCTCCGCCTCTTTCGCTTGCACTGGCGCCGCGCCCGGTGTGTGCTGTCGTCAGACCCACACCGATTGCGACACAAGGGAGTATTCAGAGATGTCCGACGGCCCCACCTATGGTTTTGATACGCTGCAAATTCACGCCGGCGCCCGCCCGGACCCGGCCACCGGCGCCCGCCAGACGCCGATCTACCAGTCCACGGCCTATGTGTTCCGCGATGCCGACCACGCCGCGGCGCTCTTCAATCTTCAGGAGGTGGGCTATATCTACTCCCGCCTGACCAACCCCACCGTGGCGGTGCTGCAAGAACGCATGGCGACGCTCGAGGGCGGCGTCGGCGCCATCTGCTGCTCCTCCGGCCATGCGGCCCAGATCATGGCGCTGTTTGCGCTGATGAGCCCGGGCAAGAACGTGGTGGCCTCGACCCGGCTCTATGGCGGCACCGTCACCCAGTTCAGCCAGACCATCAAACGCTTTGGCTGGTCGGCGAAATTTGTCGATTTCGACGACCTCGACGCGGTGCGGGAGGCCATCGACGATGACACCCGGGCGGTGTTCTGCGAATCCGTCGCCAACCCCGGCGGCTATGTCACCGATATTCGCGCGGTGGCCGATGTCAGCGACGCCGCTGGCCTGCCGCTGATCGTCGACAATACCTCCGCCACGCCCTATCTCTGCCAGCCGATCAAGTATGGCGCGACGCTGGTGGTGCATTCCACCACCAAATACCTGACGGGCAACGGCACCGTCACCGGCGGCTGCATCGTCGATTCCGGCACCTTCGACTGGTCCGCGTCGGACAAGTTCCCGTCCCTGTCGGCGCCCGAGCCGGCCTATCACGGGCTGAAATTCCACGAGACCTTCGGCAATCTCGCCTTCACCTTCCACGGCATCGCCATCGGCCTGCGCGATCTCGGCATGACCATGAACCCGCAGGCGGCGCATTACACCCTGATGGGGATCGAGACCCTGTCCCTGCGCATGCAGCGCCATGTAGAAAACGCCGAGAAGGTCGCAACCTGGCTGGAGAATGACCCGCGCATCGACTACGTGACCTACGCCGGCCTGCCCTCCTCGCCCTATGCGGAACGCGCCAAACGCTGCTACCCCAAGGGCACCGGCGGCCTGTTCACGGTGGCGATCAAGGGCGGCTATGACGCCTGCGTCAAACTGGTCGACAGCCTGGAGATCTTCTCCCACGTGGCCAACCTGGGCGACACCCGCTCGCTGATCATCCACTCCGCCTCCACCACCCACCGGCAGCTGACGCCGGAGCAGCAGGAGGCCGCCGGCGCCGGGCCCAATGTGGTGCGGGTTTCCATCGGGATCGAGGATGCCGACGATCTGATCCGCGACCTGGATCAGGCCCTCGCCAAGGCCTGCGGCTGAGGCATCACGCCCGCGGCACCGCTTCTGAATCAAACCTGCAAAAGGCCGGGATGTCCCGGCCTTTTTCCGTTTTGCAACAGGGGAGTAGCGCTGCTCAATTCGGCCCCGAGGGCTCCAGGATGTCAAAGGTCACCGACACGCTGTGGCGCAGGTTCACCGACCCCGGCGAAATCGGCATATCCGCCGAACGCGCCATCTCCATGGCCATCATCGGCGCGCCGCCCTGGGGGCCGCCATCGCGGATTTCCCGCACCGGCCCCAGCGCCATGCCGGTGGCCTCGGCCAGCTGCCGCGCCTTGTGGATCGCATCTTCCACCGCCTTGGTGCGCAGCCCATCCTGTGCCGCGTCGCGCTCACTGTAGGAAAACGACAGCCCGCGGAACTCATTGGCGCCGGCCCGCAGCACGTCATCCAGAACCCCGCCCATGGCGTCGATATCATGCAGGGTTACCAGCAGCAGATTCGACGCCTCGAACCCGGTAATCGTGCGCTCCTCCCGCCCGTCGCGGCGGATCTGGCTCCAGACCGGATGCATGGAGATCTGCTGCGTCTGCATGTCCTCACCCGCGATGCCGCTGTCGGCCAGGCTCGTCATGACCTCGTTCATCTGCACCGACACCTGCTCCATCGCCGCGCCCGCCTCTTCGGCCTGCGCCCGCACGCCCAGCGTGATGACGGCCTGATCCGGCGCCACATCCATGCTGGCCTCACCGGTCACATGCAATTGCCGCAGCTCTTCGGCGTGCAGTGGCGACAGGGGGGCAAGCGCAACAACGCCCGCCAGCATCATGGCGGCGGTTTTTCGGTTCAACATCTGGGATCCTCCGATGGTGTCGAGATACCCCCGTAGATGGGAGCGGCAAATCCCCGCGCGCAAGGGGAGGTTTTGTGCTTTTGCTTCCCCTCGGCGGGTTCCTGCTCTATGGTTTGCACAACAATAACGGCGCCCCGTTGCGTTGTTCCCGGGGGTGGTCACAGGCTGGCAAGCACAGGCATGAGATGTGACACCCGGGACGATGTATCTCCTGTGGGGCGAGGCGCGCAGACAGAAGACCCTGATGATTTGATGAAACCGGAGTTCGCGCTCTCACTTTCCTTCGATAGCATCGCGCTGCTGATCCGGGGCGCGGGCGGCTGGCGCCGTGTCGGCACCGTCTCCACCGAGGTCGACGACCTGGTGACCGAGCTGGCCATCCTGCGCAGCCGCGCCGAAGACCTGACCGACGCGCCGCTGCACAGCAAGCTGATCCTGCCCGATGCGCAGATCCGCTATCTCAGCGTGGAGACCGGCGACCTGCCCCATGACGCGCGGATCGAAGCGGCCCGCACGGCGCTCGAAGGGGTCACCCCCTATGCGGTGACGGAGCTGGCCTTCGACATCAGCCCCGAGGGCACGCGGACACATGTCGCGGCCGTGGCCATCGAAACGCTCGAAGAAGCCGAGAGCTTTGCCAGCGAACATGGCTTTGGTCCGGTCAGCTTTGTCGCCGTCCCCGGCGCGCATCCCTTCCTCGGAGAGCCCTTTTTCGGCACCTGCCGCGCCGCCCGCGGGCTGACGGTCGACCCCGATGGCATCGCCGTGGTCGAAATCGGCGATCTGGATGCTGAGACCCCGGAGACCGAGCCCCCGAACACTCAGGCCCCGAAGACCGAAACGCCCGACCTGACGCCCGACGCCGCTGCCACCGGATCGCGTCCCGAAACGCAGCACTCGGAGGACACTCCGGAAACCTCTTCCACGACCGACACAGGCGAGCCGGATCTCTATCCGGCGGAGGGCGTCGAAACCGAGCTGGCCCCGCGTGGCCCCGCCCCGATCATACTGCCTGCGGCCCCGCCGATGGCGGCCCCCGATGAGGCGGCTGCCCCGGCCGCGCGTGCATCGGCTCCGGCTGCGCAGGATCCCGCTGCCGCCCCCGCAGCGCAGGCCGAAGACGACACAGACGACGCAGACGACGCCTCGGAAGACGGGCCAGCAGACGGGCCAGCAGACGGGCCGGTGATCGGGTTCAGCTCCCGTCGCCGGACATCGCCAGAGCCCGCTGACGGGCGCGCCGCCGGGACCAAGACCCAGCCCACAGCGCCGGCCCCGGTAACCGCCCCCGCAGAGGCAGCCCCGGGCAAGCTGCTGCTCGGCCCCGCAACCGAGGCAACGCCCGCGGCCCCTCTGGCGCAGGCGCCCGCACCCGCGCAGGCAACCGCGGCGGCTGCGGCCTCTGCCTCCAGCCTGCCCGCGGCCCCGAACCTGGCGCTGCCGACGCCGGTTCTGGCTCATACCACCTCGGCGCCACCCAAGGCACGGGCAAACAGCAGCGCCCCCCGTGCCCAGGCGGTGACACCGCCCGGCGGCAATATTGCACGCATGCCCCAGGCCAACCCGCTGCGGGCCCGCCCGGTCCGGATCGGGGTCGCAGCTGCGGCGCTGGCCACGGTCTCCGCGCTTGGCGCCTGGGCGGTGGTGCAGGAACTGCCGGAGCTGTGGTCGGATCTGAAACGCGCCGATCTGGTCGAAACCGAGGATCCCGTGGCCCCGCCGGTGCTGACCCACGCCCAACCGCAGACCTCCGCGCTGCTGGCAGAGGGCTTTGCCGCGCCCGGGCTCTCTGGTGCGGATGCGCCGCTGACGCCCGGCCCGGATGCCACCCTGTCGGACACCGCGACCTCGGCACCGGGGCAGCTGTCCGAGGCGGACCTCGGCGATGTCTCGCATCAGATGCCGCAGGACCAGCCCGGCGCGCTGACCGTCACCGATGCCGCGGTGCTCGAAGCACTGGGCACGCCGGTCATCGACGAGGTCGCGCCGCTTGATGGGGAGGATCTGGTCATCGCCTCCCTGCCCGCTCCGCGCGACCTGTCCGCGCCGCAAACCGGCCAGCCGGACCCCGCCCGCCTGACGCAACAGGATGGCGATGTGTCCCTCGATCCAGAGGCGCTTGCTGACGGCATTCTGCCCGGAGAGGGCGATGCCTACTCGGACTATGATGAGGGCACCCCGGATGTAGACGCGCTGGAACAGGCGGCGCAATATGCCGCCACCGGGATCTGGCAGCAGGTGCCCCGGATTGCAGAGCTGCCCGCACTGATCAACCTCGACGACGTCTATGTCGCCTCCATCGACCATACCGACCTGTCGCAGGACGCGGTCGCCCTGCCGGCGCAGCCCGAGATCGAGACCGACAGCCCCTTTGGCGCCGTCTCCAGCCCGACCGACGCCGGGCAGACGTTCGACCTCGACGACCGCGGATTGGTCACGGCCACCCCCGATGGCACCCTCAATCCCGACGGCATCATGGTCTTTGCCGGCCGGCCGGCGAAAGTGCCGCCGCCGACCCCGGATCGCCCCACCGCCCGAGAGTTGGAACAGGCGCAAGCCGCCGCGCATGACGCGCGCATGCGGCTGGTCCGGCCCCGCACCCGCCCGGGTGATCTGGTGGAACAGGCCGAGCGGGCGCAGCTTGGCGGTGTGGTGCGGGCGGAACTGCTGTCCAAACGCCCCAAAACCCGCCCCGCCAGCCTCAAGACCGAAGAACAGGAAAGCCAGCCCGCCACCGCCCTTGCCGTGGCGCGCGCGCCGCAACCCAGGGCGCGGCCGGCCAATTTCGCCAATATCGTGGATCGCGCCGCCCGTCGCCAACAGCAGCAGCGGCAAACCGCCGCCGCAGCACCTGCGGCGGTCACCCCGGCGATCCCCTCTTCCGCCTCTGTCGCGCGCCAGGCCACGGTTGAACGGGCACTCAACCTGCGCCGTGTGAACCTGATCGGTGTCTACGGCAAACCCTCTGATCGCCGCGCCCTGGTCCGGCTGCCCTCCGGCCGCTACGTCAAGGTCAAGGTCGGCGACCGCATCGACGGTGGTCGCATCGTCGCCATCGGCGACAGCCAGCTACAATATCAAAAGAGCGGTCGCAACACGACCCTGTCCCTGCCCAACGGCTAAGCCCGACCGCGCGGCGCCAGCAGGTCCGGACACCGCGCTCCACGCGGTATGACACACATGAAAAAGCCGGGCATCGCGCCCGGCTTTCTTGTTTACCTGTGGGAGGGTCGTTTCGGGGACCAAACGGGCAGGTTATTCTGCGGCGGCAATTTCGCCGTTGTTGATCTGTTCCTGCTCGATCGACTCGAACAGCGCCTTGAAGTTGCCCTCGCCAAAGCCGTCGTCGCCCTTGCGCTGGATGAACTCAAAGAAGATCGGCCCGATCACGGTTTTTGAGAAGATCTGCAACAGGATACGGGTCTCGCCCCCGTCAACCACACCTTCACCGTCGATCAGGATACCGTGTTTCTTCATCCGGTCGAGCGGCTCTTCATGGCCTGTCACCCGGTCATGGCTCATCTCGTAATAGGTTTCCGGCGGCGCTGGCATGAACTGGATGCCGCGTTCGGAAATCTCGTCTGTCGCGTCATAGATGTCGCGCGCGCCCACCGCGATGTGCTGGATGCCTTCGCCGTTGTATTTCTTGAGATAGGCCACGATCTGCCCGGTCTCGCCGCGGTCCTCGTTGATCGGGATGCGGATGCGGCCACAGGGCGAGGTCAGCGCGCGGCTGAACAGGCCGGTGTATTTGCCCTGGATGTCAAAGAAACGGATTTCCTTGAAGTTGAACAACTCGCCATAAAAGTTGAACCACTTGTCCATGTTGCCCTTGAACACGTTGTGGGTCAGGTGATCGAGGTAGTAGAACCCGACGCCGCGCGGCTTGGACTGCTTCAGCCACTCGAATTCCTCGTTGTAGGGCGAGGTCTCGTAATACTGGTCGATGAAGTAGATCAGCGAGCCACCGATGCCCTTGATCGCGGGCACATCCATGGTCTTGTCGTCGCCCTCATAGGGCTCCGCCCCCTTGGCAACCGCGTGGTCGAATGCCTTCTGCGCATCCACCACACGCCAGCCCATGGCCGGGGCGCAGGGGCCGTGCAGCTCGACGAATTTCTCCGCAAAGGAGCCCTTTTCGGCATTCAGGATGTAGGTGATATCGCCCTGCTGCCACAGCTCGATGCCCGGCTTGGTCTTGTGGCGCCCAACCAGCTCATAGCCCATCTTGGCAAACAGCTCACGCAGCTCTTCCGGGTTGGGGCTGGCGAACTCGACAAATTCAAAACCATCGGTGCCGGCGGGGTTCTCGTCGCTGATCACGGATTTCGGCGCGTCGTGGGGGAAAGGTCCCATGCGTATCTCCTGCGTTGCGGGTTGCGTTTGACAAAGAATACCGCATCTCAGGCGCATATTTTGCGCAATCTCTCAGGTCGCCCTTTCTTTGTTCGCGCGTTTTCCGCACTATATCGGAGTAAAACAAGGAAACCCCGCATGCTCGACCCCATCGACATTAAATTGCTCGCACATCTGCAAAAGGACGCCCAGGCCACCGCACAGGAACTGGGAGAGGCGCTGAACCTGTCGCCCAGCCAGGCCGGCCGGCGGCGCCAGCGGCTGGAGAGTGACGGAATCATCCAGAGCTATGTGGCACGGCTCGATCCGGGCAAACTGGGTCTGGCGGTGCAATGTTTCGTGCAGGTGCATCTGCACAGCCACGGCCCGGACAATGCGGCAAGTTTTGCCCGCCTGGTCGCCGGCCGGCCAGAGATCACCTCCGCCTGGACCATGACCGGCGAGGCGGATTACCTGCTGCGGGTCTATTGTCACGATCTTCAGGAATTGAACACATTGTTGCATGAGATCATCCTGCCCCACCCTGCGGTCGGGCGCGTACACAGCCAGATCGTGATGGCACAGTTAAAAGGTGACAGTCCGCTCCCCGTTTAATGATGCGTGAACCACTACGCTCTTAGGGTGGGATGAAACTGACCATCAGATGGAATCGCACCCGTGACATTTGTCGACCGTCGTATTGAAACCCGCCCCAGCAGCGGCGCAGCACCATTCGAACTGAATGAGGTCTTTTTCTCCCGGACCGACGACCGGGGCGTCATTTCGGCCTGTAACTACGTCTTCCGACGGGTGGCGCATTACTCCTGGGACGAAATTATTGGCGCCCCGCACAAGCTGATCCGCCACCCGGACACGCCGCGTGGTCTGTTCTACCTGTTCTGGGACACGCTCAAAAGCGGCAAGACCATCGGCGCCTATGTGAAGAACAAGTCCAAGGACGGGCTGCATTACTGGGTCTACGCCACCGTCGTGCCCTGCGAAGACGGCTACCTCTCCGCCCGGATCAAACCCAGCAGCAAGCTGTTCAATGAGATCCAGGCGCTCTATGCCAAGATGGTCAAGGCAGAGACCGAAGGCGGGCTCTCCCCCGAGGAAAGCGCCCAGATGCTGATCGACTGGGTGCATGACAAGGGGTTTGACGATTACCAGCATTTCGCCTCCCACGCGCTGGCCGAGGAGCTGATTTCCCGGGACGAGGGGCTCGGGCGCAAACCCGATCCGCAGATCTCCGAGTTGCGGACCATGCTGCGCAATGCCGAGAAACTGCTGGATGAAACCCACGGCCTGGTCAAGGACTTCGAGGCCATGCACACCATCCCGCACAATCTGCGGGTCATCGCGTCACGGATCGAACCCTCCGGCGGGCCGGTCACCGTGCTGTCGCAGAACTATGGCGCCATGTCGCGCGAGATGTCCGATTGGTTCGAGCGCAACGTGATGGGCGAGAACACCAATTTCGCGACGGTGAAACACTCGGTCAACTCCAGCCTGTTCATCGCCGGCATGACCCGCATCCTGATGGAATGTGACAGCCAGCTTCAGGAAGAACGCCGCAGCCTCGGCGAGGTCGAGATGGAAGGCGAACGGGACAAACTGGCGCGCCTGGTGGAGCAACAATCCGGCTATGCCAGCAAAGGCATGGCCGAGGTGGACATCGAAGCGGTGCGAATCATCAACGCCTGCCAGGTGATGCACCGGCATTTCCTCGGCCTCAGCTCGACCCGGGTCCTGTGCAAGATCGAAAGCGCCCGGCTGCCCTCCTCCGGCGAAACCCTGGCCGACATCATCGACCAGCTCGGCGCCTTCCAGGAGCGTATCTCGGAACGTCTGGAACATATCGCAAAGCTGGGCGAGGAAATCCGCTCCCTCGAAACCTAGAGGCAGGCCCTCGCCGCCACAAACCCTGTCGCGGCCTGTCGCCTCATGCGCTGCCGCGACGCACCAATCTCCGTGCTGCTGCTCCGACGGCAGCAGCCCGAGGACATTGTCGACGACCGAAGCTAAGCACTGGCAAAAGGCGCGTAAACATACGGGGCTGCGGGTGCGCTCAAGGCTGCGGCAGGCTGGCGAAGACACAGATCGCCCGACCATACCGGCGGAGGCGGTCCCGCACGCCCACCAACGCTCGGACACAGACGTCTGGCAAGGCCAATCTCGTGTCACACGCGCCACATCCTTGATCCCGCTGATCGGGCTGACACCCGCCGGACCTGCACCACAGCTCATAGGCCGGCCTGCGCACGGTTCCGGCCAAACGGTTCCGAGAGGGGCATGGCGGTCCTGCGGGCGATCCCGGGCGGGGCGGCAATCGCCCAGCCGCGCCCTTGCCCCCCTCGCCCAGCCCCCCCCCTCGCCCAGCCAACCCCTTGCGCGCAGCAGCTGCGCCACGCGGCAGATTTTTCCACACCGGTCATCGGAATCGACAAACAACTCCCCTATGTCTTTGCCAGGTCATCATTTGCTGGCAATATCACCCCATGGACAGTTTTCTTTCTCAAGCTTCGATTTATCTCGCCGCCGCGGTGATTGCAGTGCCGATCGCGGCCCGCCTTGGTCTGGGGTCGGTGCTCGGCTATCTCGCCGCCGGCATCCTGATCGGACCGGTCTTTGGGCTGGTCGGGTCCGAAACCGCCGAGTTGCAGCATTTTGCAGAGTTCGGCGTCGTCATGATGCTGTTTCTGATCGGTCTGGAACTGGAACCGCGTGCGCTCTGGGCGATGCGACACCATCTGATCGGGCTCGGCGGATTGCAGATCCTGGCCTCCACCGCGCTGCTCGCCGCCGCCGCCATCGGGTTTGGCCACGGCTGGCAGGTGGGACTGGCTGTCGGACTGGCGCTGTCGCTGTCCTCCACCGCGATCGTACTGCAAACCCTGACGGAAAAGGGGCTCACCGGAACCGGCGGCGGGCGTGCGACCTTTTCGGTTCTGCTGACCCAGGACATCGCGGTGATCCCGATCCTGGCGTTGCTGCCGCTGCTGGCCTCCCACGCCCCGGCAAGCCTGTCTCATGACGGCTCGATCCAGGTCGGCGAGGACGCAGCGCATGGGGCGGGTCATCACTCGCTCTCCCTAGTCGAAGGTCTGCCGGGCTGGGCCGTGACCCTGATGACCATCGGGGCCATCGCCTTTGTGATCCTGGCCGGGGTCTACCTCAGCCGACCGGTGTTCCGCTTCATCCATGCCTCCAACCTGCGCGAGATGTACACGGCGCTGGCGCTGCTGATCGTGGTGGGGATCTCCTTTCTGATGACGCTGGTGGGGCTTTCGCCCGCGCTTGGCGCCTTCCTCGCCGGGGTGGTTCTGGCCAACAGCGAATTCCGCCACGAGCTGGAAAGCGACCTTGAACCCTTCAAAGGGCTGTTGCTGGGGCTGTTCTTCATCACCGTCGGCGCGGGAATCAACTACCGGCTGTTCCTGGCCGAACCCAGCGATGTCATCGGCCTGGCGCTGCTGGTGATCCTGGCCAAGGGCACGGTGCTCTATTTCGTCGGCAAGGCCTTTGGCCTCAAGGGGCGCAATCACTGGCTGTTCACCCTGGGTCTGGCCCAGGCTGGTGAATTCGGCTTTGTGCTGCTGGCCTTCTCGCTGCAACTCAACGTCATCACGCCGGATCTGTCGGAGAAACTGCTCTTGGTGATCGCGCTGTCGATGCTGATCACCCCGCTGCTGTTCATTCTCTACGAGATCCTGTCCAAACGGATGGCGGAGACCCATGTGGAGCACACCCCGGACGAGATCGACGAGGAAGGCACCGTCATCATCGCCGGGATCGGCCGCTTTGGTCAGATCGTGCATCGCCTGGTCAACGCCAGCGGGTTCAAGACCGTGCTGCTGGACAGCGACATGAAGGCGGTGCAGCTGATGCGCCGCTTCGGGGTCAAGAGCTTCCTCGGCGATCCCACCCGGCCCGAGCTTCTGAAGGCCGCCGGCATCGCCAAGGCCAAGGTCCTGGTGGTGGCGCTGGACGATCAGGAGAACGCCACCAAACTGGTGGCCTATGCCAAGCGCCAGTTCCCCGAGGTGCATATCGTCGCCCGCGCCTATGACCGCAATCACGCCTTCGAACTCTACAAGGCGGGCGCGGATGACATCGTGCGCGAGATGTTCGACAGCTCGCTCCGGGCCGGGCGCTATGTGCTGGAGAACATCGGCCTCAGCGACTACGAGGCGGCGCAGGCGGAGCAGACCTTCTACGCCCATGACCGCCACACCGTGCGGGAACTGGCCGCGCATTGGATCCCCGGCACGCCCGCCAGCGAGAACCCCGCCTATATCAAACGGGCGCGCGAGCTGGAAAAGGATCTGGAAACCGCGCTGTTGTCGCTGGCCGAAGACCACGTCAAGAAATCGGCCTGACCCTGCGGCCTTGGTGTCTCCCTGCCCCGGTCCCGGCCGGGGCCGGTCTCAACCGTCGGCGACACCGGCCTCGGCAAAGGTGGCCATGCCGCTGTGGCAGGCAACCGCGCCCTTCAGCACCTGTATCGCCAGCGCCGCGCCGGAGCCCTCGCCCAGCCGTAGCCCCAGCGACAGGAGCGGCGCCTTGCCCAACCGGTCCAGCAGGCTGGCATGAGCGCTTTCGGCGCTCTGATGACCGGCGATGGCATGATCGAGCGCGCCATCCGCGATCTGTGCCAGACAGGCCGCCGCGGCGCAGCAGATAAACCCGTCGAGGATCACCGGAATGCGCAGCACCCGGGCGGCCGCGATCGCACCGGCCATGGCCGCGACCTCGCGCCCGCCAAGCCGGCCGAGCACCTCCAGCCCGTCCGTGACAGGGTGCAGCGCCACGCCTTCGGCGACCACTTGCGTCTTAAGTTCGAGACCCGCGTCATCGACGCCGGTGCCGCGCCCGGTCCAATCGCCCGGGGCACCTCCGTACAGCGCATGACACATCGCCGCCGCCGAGGTGGTATTGCCGATACCCATCTCGCCCACCACCAGCAGATCCGCCTGCGGATCGACCGCGTTCCACCCGGTCTGCAACGCCGCCAGCAGCTCTGCCTCGCTCATCGCCGGACCGGAGGTGAAATCACCGGTCGGGTGGTCGAGATCCAGCGCATGCACATCCATGCGCGCCCCCGCAAGCCGCGCCAGCTGGTTGATCGCGGCGCCCCCGGCCTTGAAATTCGCCACCATCTGCACGGTGACCTCGGACGGGAAGGCAGACACACCCCGAGCCGTAACCCCGTGATTGCCGGCAAAGACGATCACCTGCGGCGCGGTGATCTGCGGCCGGTCGGTGCCGCGCCAGCTGCCATACCAGATCGCCACCTCCTCCAGCTGCCCCAATGCGCCAGGCGGCTTGGTCAACTGGCCGTTGCGGGCCTCGCAACCGGCGCGCGCCGCGGCATCGGGGGCGGGAGCCTCGGTCAGGTGCGACCGGAAAGTGGCGAGTGAGTTCAGTTCTGGCAGCATAAAAAGCCTCGTTGCGTCGGAGGGCACCGCACGGGTAAAGCGGTGTCTGATCTGTTTACTCTGCGCATCCCGCGCCGAGAAGACCTGCCAGAGGCACTGACATGCAAAAAAGCGACATCAAGCGGATCGACGCGGTGCTGGCCCTCGTGCTGCTGACCCGCCTGCCCCTGCCCCACTTGCCCAAGGACAGCTTTGCGCGCCAGTCCCGGGCGGTCTGGGCCTTTCCGCTGGCCGGGCTGGTGGTCGGCGGGCTGGCGAGTGTGATGGCGATGGCGGCGCTGGCGGTCTGGCCCCCGGCCGTGGCCGCGGGGCTGGCCCTTGCGGTGCAGATCTTGGTGACCGGCGCCATGCATGAAGACGGGCTGGCCGACAGCGCTGATGGTCTCTGGGGCGGGTTCGACCGCAGCCGGCGGCTGGAGATCATGAAGGACAGCCAGATCGGCACCTATGGTGTGCTGGTGCTGGTGCTGAGCCTCGGGCTGCGCTGGCTCACGCTCAGCGCGCTTTTGGCGGCGGGGATGATCTGGGCGCCGGTGGCCCTGGCGGTGCTGAGCCGTGCGACCATGCCGGTGCTGATGGCAAGCCTGCCCAACGCCCGCGGCAGCGGTCTTTCGCAATCGGTCGGACGCCCCACCTGGGGGGCGGTGCTGCTGGGGGGTGCGCTGGCGCTCCTGCTTGGCCTGCTGAGCCTCGGCGCGCCGATGCTCCTTGCTGCACTGGTGTTGATCCCGGTGGTCGCCGGGATGCGCGCGCTTGCGCGGGCCAAGATCGGCGGTCAGACCGGCGACATCCTTGGCGCCACCCAGCAGATCAGCGAAATCGCCGCCGGGCTGACCCTGCTGGCCCTGCTCTAGCGGCAGGGACCATCAGCGATAGGGACCATCACCCCCAAACACAAAAAGACCGTCCACAGGGGACGGCCCTTTGCATTTGAACTCTCGGCGCGTCTCAGGCCGCGCGGGAGGTCAGCACCTCGTCGACCTGCTTGGCCGCAGAGATTTCGTCCCCACCGGACACCGCCGCCACTTCGCGGGTCAGGCGCTCCAGCGCGGCTTCATAAAGCTGACGTTCGGAATAGCTCTGCTCGCGCTGATCGTCGGTGCGGTGCAGGTCGCGCACCACTTCGGCGATGGAGATCAGGTCGCCGGAATTGATCTTCTGCTCGTATTCCTGGGCGCGGCGCGACCACATCGCGCGCTTGACCTTGGCCTTGCCCTTCAGCGTCTTCATCGCCTGGTCGATCACATCCGGCGAGGACAGCGAGCGCATGCCGATATCCAGCGCCTTGTGGGTCGGCACCCGCAGGGTCATCTTGTCTTTTTCAAAGGTGATCACGAATAGCTCCAGCTTGTGGCCGGCTACTTCCTGCTCCTCGATCGAGATGATCTGTCCGACACCATGGGCCGGATAGACAACATAGTCGTTGGGGCGGAACTCGAGCTTCTTCGATTTGGTCATACAGGTCTTTCCTCGCGATGACACGGCAACCATGCCGACTTGGCCACGCCAAAAACCACCCGCACGGAACATGCGTCATGTCCGCCGGATACAGGATTGGCGCAGAAAGCCCACCAAGAAAGCCGCGAATCACGCGGCCGTCACGGCAGGCGGCAATCTACGTATTTCATTACATCCGTTGAATATAGCACAAAAACGCGCCCTCCGAAAGCGGAAGGGCACGTGAATATCGGCCATGCATCCATGTTTCACGCCGTCCGGCGCGATTCTGCCGTGGAACACGGCGGGGTCAGCCGCCCTCGCCGGGGGCTTCGGAGAAGTATTTCTCCAGCTTGCCTTCCTCGCCATCCCGCTCCTCGTGACCCGGCATCGGGTCTTTCTTGGAGACGATGACCGGCCACAGCTCGGCATATTTCCGGTTGAACTCCACCCATTTGTCCATATCCGGTTCGGTGTCCGGACGGATCGCGTCGGCGGGGCATTCTGGTTCGCATACGCCACAGTCGATGCATTCATCGGGGTGGATCACCAATGTGTTCTCACCCTCGTAGAAACAGTCAACCGGGCATACCTCGACGCAATCGGTGTACTTGCAGGCAATACAATTGTCCGTAACGACGTAGGTCATCTTGGCTTGGGTCCCGTTCCAGTGTCTTGGGTTTAGCTATTCCACAAGAGCCCGCGCTTCAAGCCGTCAATGGCCCTCCCACATGCGAGTAAGACCAAGCGCCCTGCGCTCTTTCTTATCCGGACGACCTTTTCCTTCGTATTTCGGATTGGCAGGCGGTTTGTCCTGCTTCTCCGTCATATCAAAGTACAGCGTCTGCGCCTCGGTGGCGGGGCCGCGCCGATCAGACAGCCCGGTGATGCGCACGACACGCACCTGATGCCCCTGGGAAAAGGTCAGAACGTCCCCGACAGAGACGGTCTGCGCCGGTTTTGCGATCTTGGCGCCATTCACGCGGACATGCCCCGCCCCGACCTGCTTGGCCGCCAGCGAGCGGGTCTTGAAGAACCGCGCATGCCACAGCCATTTGTCGATCCGGAGCTTGTCCGCGCGATCCATCATGCCGCCATCAGTCGTCCTGTTTCAGCCCCATCAGCGCCGCTGCAAAGGGGTTGTCGGGGTCGATCTGCTTTTCCTTCTTCGGTGGGCGTGCGGAATAGGTCTTGCCGCCCTTGTCACCACCGCGATCCGGACGACCGCCCTTCTTGCCACCGGGTTTGCCCTGCGGCTTGCCACCTGTGCGCGGCTTGCCACGTCCTGCCCCCTCGGCCTTGGGACCCCGGCCTTCGCCACGGCGCTGGCCGCGTTGATTGCCGCCCTGACGCGGGGTGCGCCCCCAGGTAAAGGTAAAGAACACCTCGATCTCGGGTTCCTCGACAGCCGCATCCACGGCCGCACCCACCGGCGTTTCCGCCTCGGAGGTGGCGGCGATCGGCTCTGCCACGGCCTCGTCGGACGGCTCCGCGGCGACGGGGGCAACCCCTTCGTCGGCAATCGCGTCGGTGCCTTCGGGGACATCGGCGGGGGTGTCGGGCGTCGCTTCCTCAGCGGGGGCTGCTGCCGGTGTCGCCTCGGCCTCTGCCGCTGCATCCATCACCGGCTGATCCGCCGCTGGCGTTGCGCCATCGGTCACCACGCTGTCGACGGGCTTGACCTTGGTGCGCTCGCCTTTTTCGGCGCGATAGCCGAGCCCCTGCATCAGGTCGGCGAATTGCTCCAGTGTCATGCCGGTGATCGACAGCATGTCGGGCTTGGCCTCAAAGCCGCCGCGGCTGTCTTCGGCGCGCAGCAGATCCGCCAGACGCTCCAGCATGTCGATGCGGATCATCCGCTGGCCTGCGGCGCGATACCCGGCCATGGTGTCATAGCCTTCGGGCGCTTCCGGCATCGACGGCACCGTCACCAGACCCGGCGGCGGCGCTTCGGGGAATTCCTGCAACCCGTTGGCCAGCGACCACAACAGCAGGCGCAGACGGGTCGGCGCGGGCTTCAGCAGCAGCGGCATGAAGATGGTGAACTGGCCAAAACGGATGCCATGCTTGCGCAAGGCGCCACGGGCATCCTGGTCCAGATCCTTCACTTCCTGCGCCACACCGGCGCGCGGCAGCACGCCCAGCGCCTCTACCATGCGGAAGGCAAAGCCCCGGGCCAGCCCGGTCAGCGCCTCGTCCTTTTGCAGGTTGATCAGCGGCTCAAACAGAGCCTGGATCTTGCGCGAGATGAAATGCTGCAGGCGGCGCTCGACCTTCTGGGCCACATCCGCCCCGGCCGCATCATCGACAAAAACCTCGATCTGCGGGGACAGCGCATCCGCACCGGCTACCAGTTTGCCGACCGCATGCTCGCCCCACATCAGGCCGCCCTGATCGGTGAAATCAATTTCGGTATCGGGTGCGTTGTAGAAGCGATCCGCGCGCAGGTGATACTGCGGCGCCAGTGCCTGCAAGGACGCCGACTTCAGCGCCTTGGCCTCTGCGCCCTGCGCGGTCTTGTCCGGCGAGAACCGGAACCCTTCGAGTTTACCGACGAATTCGCCTTCGACGGTCACTTCACCCTGGTCATTTACTTCGGCCAAAAGGGCCTCCTTCTGTTTGAGCCGGCGCATCAAAACAGATGTGCGCCGGTCCACAAATCGTTGCGTCAGACGCATATGCAGGGCGTCGGACAACCTGTCTTCTACAGTGCGGGTTTCCTCCCGCCAATGACTTTCGTCACGCAGCCAACCGTTTCGCTGCGCCACATAGGTCCATGTGCGGATAAACGCCAAGCGTTTCGACAATGTGTCAATATCGCCTTCCGTACGGTCAATCCGGCGAATCTGCCGCGCGAACCAATCATCCGGCACCACACCCCCGTCGTGAAGATAGCCGAAAATCCCGCTGAGCAAAGAAGAATGCTCCGCATGGCTGATGCCGCGAAAGTCGGGAATACGGCACACATCCCACAACAGCCGCACCGAGGGCGCATCCGCGGCCCTGTCGCGGATTGTCGCATCCTGCGCCAGGCTGCGCAGCGCCATCAGGTCATCGGCCTCGCGCGCCTTCATCAGCACCTCGTGGTCCGGGCTTGATTCGAGCGACCGGATCAGCGCGTCGATCGAGCCGAACCGCAGATCCGCCGAGCGCCAGTTCAGCTTTTTCAGCGGCGTGAACCGGTGATCCATGATCGCCTGCGCGACGCCCTCGTCCAGCGGCCGGGCATCACCGGTGACGCCAAAGCTGCCGTGGCTCATGCCCCGGCCCGCGCGGCCGGCGATCTGTGCCAGCTCGTTCGGTGCCAGCTCGCGCATCCGGCGCCCGTCGAATTTCGAGGTCGAGGAAAACGCCACATGGTCGATATCGAGGTTCAGCCCCATGCCGATCGCATCGGTGGCCACCAGATAATCCACCTCGCCATTCTGATAAAGCGCCACCTGGGCGTTGCGGGTGCGCGGGCTGAGCGCCCCCATCACCACCGCCGCGCCGCCCTTCTGGCGGCGGATCAGCTCGGCAATGGCATAGACGTTGTCGACGCTGAAGCCGACAATGGCGGTGCGCGGCGGCATCCGGCTGATCTTTTTCGATCCGGCATAGACCAGATCCGACATCCGCTCGCGGCGCACGAATTCGACCCCCGGCACCAGCGCCGCAATCGACCCGCGCATGGTGTCCGCGCCCAGAAACAGCGTCTCCCGGGTGCCGCGCGCCCGCAGCAGCCGGTCGGTAAAGACATGGCCCCGCTCCGGATCGGCACAGAGCTGGATCTCGTCGATCGCCAGAAAGTCGCAGCCCATGCCCTCGGGCATCGCCTCGACGGTGCAGATCCAGTACTGCGCCCGCGGCGGCACGATGCGTTCCTCGCCGGTGACCAGCGCCACCACCGACGGGCCGCGTGCCTTGACGATCTTGTCATAGACCTCGCGCGCCAGCAGGCGCAGCGGGAACCCCATGATCCCGGTCCGATAGCCAAGCATGCGTTCGATCGCGTAGTGGGTTTTGCCTGTATTGGTCGGGCCGAGCACGGCCATGACCCGGGATGCAGAGGTCATTGCATCTATCTCCACGCGCCCTGCTCCGTTTCACGCGACGGCGTCAGGGGTTCCATTTCAGGGATTCGCCCGGTGCGGCCGGCTCAGAGCGCGCGGCCCTCCACCTCGGCAGACAGGCGATCCAGCGCCTTGGTTACTTCCTCATGATGCGGATGTATAGCCTTGGCGCGTTGATAGGCGTCATAGGCCCGGTCCGGGTCGCCGAAATATTCAAACACCTGGCCGAGGCCAAAGATCGCATTGTAGTCATTCGGGTTCAACGCCAAGGCGCGCTCCAGATCGGCCACCGCCGGTCCGAACCGCTCGGCATTGAAAAAGGCCCGCGCCCGTTCCGACCAGCCCTCGGCAAACTCCGGCGCGTGATCCGTCAGCGCGGTCAGATGTTCGATCGCCAGGCGCCACTCGCCGCGTGCCATCGCGTCTCGCCCCCGGCGCAGCAGCAGATCCATCGCCGGCGATCCGCTGCGGCTCCAGAGCGCCTGCAACTCGCGATCCAGTGCCGCGGCATCCGCCGGATCCGCCTCCTGCAGCCGCGTCAGCAGATCCGCCTCGCCCAGATCCGAGAGGTTGACAGCCGCCGCCTCCTGCGCCGAGATCGCGGTCGGCAATGAGGGGATGACGGCCAGCGAGATTGCCGCCACGATAGCTTTGAGATTCGCGCAAGTTCTGCCCATAACTGGAAAGGTAACGGCAAAGGGTGCAAAATCCAGTACCCGGAACAAAAGCTTCACAGTTTTGTGCAGGATGCGCAGAGCCCCAGTTAGGAAAGACGACATGAGCGACACCCTGGAACAGGCAGCAGCAACGCTGAACGAAAAGATGGACGGCGGCTTCGACAGCTCCGCCAAGTTCGAAATCACCGGCATGGGCGCCATCATGCTCGACTCCAACGGCGCTCGCGTCGGCGACGAAGAGGCCGACGTCACCATGACCGCCGATGCGGAGACCTTTCAGGAGATCCTCTCGGGCGAGTTGAACCCGACCGCGGCCTTCATGGGCGGCAAGCTGACCATCGACGGCGACATGGGCGTGGCGATGCAGCTGGCCCAGGCGCTGGCCTGATCGCGGGTCCGATCGCGATGAAGGATCAGCCGATGGCCCCGGCCTCCCCCGCGCCCTATTTCGCCGATATCGCGCAGGGCCCGGCAGAGGCACAGGCGCATTGGCTGACCACAGGCGATGGCCTGCGCATCCGCGCGGGCCATTGGCGGCCCGCGGGCCCGGCGGCGGGCGCCGCTGAGGGCACCCTGCTGCTCTGCCCCGGCCGCACCGAATATATCGAGAAATACGGCCCCTTTGCCGCCGACATGACCGCGCGTGGCTATGCGGTGCTGGCGGTGGACTGGCGTGGCCAGGGGCTGGCAGATCGGGCCCTGTCGGACCGCCGGCTGGGGCATGTGGCCCATTTCGACGAGTTCCAGCAGGATATGGCGGCGCTGCTGGCCCATGCCGAGGCCCAGGATCTGCCCCGCCCCTGGCACCTGCTTGGCCATTCGATGGGCGGGGCGATCGGGCTGCGCGCGCTGATGGACGGGCTGGACGTGGCCAGCTGCATCTTCACCGCGCCCATGTGGGGCATCCGGATCCCCGTTGCGCTGCGCCCGCTGGCCTATGCGTTGACGCGTTTTGGCCGCCACATGGGGCTCAACCACCGGCTGGTGCCGACCACCACGATCGAGCAATATGTGCAGGTCACCCCCTTCGCCGGCAATACGCTGACCAATGATCCGCAGATGTATGCCTTTCTCCAGATGCAGATGGAACGCCAGCCGGACCTGGTGCTGGGCGGGCCGACGGTCCAGTGGCTGGGCGCGGCGATGCTGGAATGCGCCGCCCTCGCGCAGGCGCCCTCGCCGGGTCTGCCCTGCCTCACCTTCCTCGGCGACAGCGAACAGATCGTGGCGACCGGCCCGATCCATGAGCGCATGGCGCGCTGGCCCGGCGGACGGCTGGAGCTGGTGGCGGAGGCCCAGCACGAGATCCTGATGGAGCGTCCCGCGGTTCGCACCCGGGTGCTCGACCAGATCGTGGCCCATATGCGCGCCGCGCGCTGATCTCCCGATCAAACGTCAGTACCCGTTTCCTCTGCCGCGTTAAGACGGGGGCCCTCCCGCCCCCTCTTGTGGCCTCGCGGCCCCATCGAGGCGTTGGGCCGCGCGCCGCGTGCCCGATGGGCACGCGGCGCGGGTCGCTTCGGGCGCAGCCCGAAGCGAAACACCTTTCGCCTCTGTTCGCTCCTCGCTCATCCCCGTCCCCGGGATGTCCCCGCCCGGGCCGCAAACCGGTCCCAAACTGGCCCCGGCCCAATCCTGCCCTGAACCGCCTCCCGGCACAGGTGAACACGGCGGTTTCTCCGCTGGATCCCTGCTCTGCGCTTGTGCCTGCGGGAGCGGCGACCTAAGTGTCGTTGAGAACCAAATCCCGCGCCCGGCGCCGCACGCCCCTGCCTTTCGCAGACCAATGCGGCCCCGGGCGCGACCAGACATCTGACGGAGGTCCCATGTTCCAACTCCCCTTCCCTGTGCACGACGCCAATGCCTCATCCGGATCGGGTGATCTGGGACCGCTGCCGGAGTGGGATCTCACCGATCTCTACGCCGCGGAAGACGCCCCCGAGCTGAGCCGCGACCTCGACTGGCTGCAACAGGAATGCGCCGCCTTTGCCGCCGATTACGAGGGCAAACTGGCCGATCTGGACGCCCAGGGGCTGCTCGACTGCGTGCTGCGCAACGAGAAGATCAACAATATCGCCGGGCGCATCATGTCCTATGCGGGCCTGCGCTATTACCAGCTGACCACCGATGCGGGCCGCGCCAAGTTCCTCTCCGACCTGCAGGAAAAGGTCACCGTCTTCACCACGCCGCTGGTGTTCTTCACGCTGGAGATCAACCGGATCGAGGATGCGACCCTGGACGCGCTGTTTGCCGCCAATGCCGACCTCGCCCGCTACAAGCCGGTGTTCGACCGCATCCGCGCCATGAAACCCTATCAGCTCTCGGACGAGTTGGAGCGGTTCATGCATGACTTGGGCATCGTCGGCGACGCCTGGGAGAAACTCTTTGACGAGACCATTGCCGGCCTCACGTTTGAAATCGACGGCGAGGAGCTGGGCATCGAGGCGACGCTCAACTTCCTGACCGAACAGGACCGTTCCAAGCGCGAAGCGGCAGCCCGCGAACTCGCCCGCGTCTTTGCCGACAACATCAAGATCTTTGCCCGCGTGCACAACACGCAGGCCAAGGAAAAAGAGATCATCGACCGTTGGCGCGGCATGCCCAGCCCGCAGATGGGCCGCCACCTGTCGAACGACGTCGAACCCGAGGTGGTCGAAGCCCTGCGCGAGGCGGTCGTGGCCGCCTACCCCAAGCTCAGCCACCGCTATTACGAGCTGAAGCGCAAATGGCTCGGTCTGGACCGCATGCAGGTCTGGGACCGCAACGCGCCCCTGCCGATGGAAACCACTCGCATCGTCGACTGGGACGAGGCGCGCGCCACGGTGATGGAAGCCTACGCGGCCTTTGATCCGCGCATGGGCGAGCTGGCACAGCCGTTCTTTGACAAAGGCTGGATCGACGCGGGCGTAAAACCCGGCAAGGCCCCCGGTGCCTTTGCCCATCCGACCGTCACCAATGTACACCCCTATGTGATGCTGAACTACCTCGGCAAGCCGCGCGACGTGATGACCCTGGCGCATGAGCTGGGCCACGGCGTGCATCAGGTGCTGGCCGCCGATCAGGGCGAGATGCTGTCCTCCACGCCGCTGACGCTGGCGGAAACCGCGTCGGTGTTTGGCGAGATGCTGACCTTCCGCAAGATGCTGGAGAAGGCCGCAACCAAGGAAGAGCGCAAGGTGCTGCTCGCCGGCAAGGTCGAGGACATGATCAACACGGTTGTGCGCCAGATCGCCTTTTACGACTTTGAATGCAAACTGCACGCCGCCCGCGCCGAGGGCGAACTCACACCCGAGGACATCAACGCCCTGTGGATGAGCGTTCAGGCGGAATCCCTGGGCGAAGGCTTCGACTTCATGGAGGGCTACGAGACCTTCTGGGCCTATATCCCGCATTTCGTGCATTCGCCCTTCTACGTCTATGCCTATGCCTTTGGCGACGGCTTGGTGAATGCGCTCTACTCGGTCTACGCCGAGGGCGCCGAAGGGTTTGAGGACAAGTATTTCGACATGCTCAAGGCCGGCGGCTCCAAGCACCACAAGGAGCTGCTGGCGCCCTTCGGTCTGGACGCCTCCGACCCCAAATTCTGGGACAAGGGCCTGTCGATGATCTCCGGCCTCATCGACGAGCTGGAAGCGATGGAAGACTGACGGCCTTCGGCGCAGGCGTCACCTCCTGGCGCATGCGCTGAAAATCGCCGACAATTCGAACAGTTCGGCCCGCCGCATCGTGACGGCGGGCCTTTTTTATGCATCTTTAACGCGCCATGACGACGCCCACGCCCATCGACTTTCTGCGACTGACCCGCTCGGATCACCATCTGGTGCGCCATATCGAAGTGGCGCCGGAGCAGATCGTCTACTGCGGCACCGTCGACATGGCGTTTGCCTCGACCGAAAAGCGGCTCAACCTCTATGCCATCCGGGCGGCGGGGACTCCGGTTGGGTTCTTCAAGATCGACCTGAAATACCCCGAGACCTACGGGTTTGCCCGCGCGGGCGATCTCGGGCTGCGCGCCTTCATGATCGATCACCGCCATCAGGGGCGCGGCATCGCAACCGCAGCGCTGGCGGCCCTGCCCGACATGCTGCACCGGCTCTATCCGGCGGCCACTGCGGTGGTGCTGACCGTCAACATCCGCAACCAGATCGCCGTGCGCAGCTATCGCCGGGCGGGGTTTGTCGACACCGGCGAAATCCACGAAGGCGGTCTCGCCGGGCCGCAGCATGTCATGCGGCTGGATTTGCCGGACAGCTAGTGTGCCGGACACCTAAAACGCCCTCACCGCCGCCGATCGTCGCCCGATTGTCGCCCCAATATCGCAGGGTCATCGCAGACCCCGCCGGAGTCGCGCCCCGAGAGGGTCCTCCCAATCGCGACCGGCTTGGACAGGCGCGCTCACGGGGTGCGCCCCCCAGCAAAGGTCAGCCCCGGCGCGCAACACCCTCACTTCAACTGGCTGTCCTTGCTGCCACGCCGATTGATGCCACCCCGGGCGCGCAGGGGTCCGTCCCGATCCTGCTGGCAGTCGATACAGAGCTTCACCCCCGGGATCGCCTGACGGCGGGCCTCGGGGATCTCCTCTTCACAATCGGCACAATGGCGGAGGCTTTCGCCCACAGGGGCGCGCCGCGTCTTCAACCGGGCCAGCTCATCCGAGATCGACGCTTCGATCTGTTCGCTGACCGCACCATCCTTTGCCCAGCCTCCGGCCATCCGTCGCGCCTCCTCACACTCACAGCAAGAGCCGCCATCCTAGCGCCGCCGCTTCCAAGGGTGCAAGCCGCACGCGCATGATCTCGCAGAGCCGCAGGTCACAGAGGGGTTGCGCCGTGCGACGCACGTCGCCCGGCGGCAGGCCGCGCCTTCGGCGCGGCCTGCCCCGCCCAACGGGCCGGTCTGCATGTTTCATGCAGAGCGGACGGGCGGGAGCCTCCCCGCCCGCCGCAGCGGACCTGCGCCCGGATCAGAGATCCGTCGCCACCGCAAAGACCTGATCCATCATCTCCTGCGTCCCGCGGGAGAATTCCAGCGGACAGGGATAGGGCGCCCCCTCGCGCACCGCGCGGCCAAAGTTCTCGACCTGCAGCTTGTAGTGATCCGCCACCGGAAAGCGTTCCTCCAGCACCTGCCCGGCAGCCCCCGCCGGCCCCGCCTGATGCAGCTCCAGCCGGGCCTCGCCAAAGACCCGCGGATTGAACGGCGCCGTCAGGCGCAACACGCCCTTGTCCCCGTGGAACACCATTTCCTGATAGGGATGCATGCGCGTGCTGACATAGGCCCTGTACAGCACTCCCGGAAACCGCGCCTGCACGTCAGAGACCACATCAACGCCGTTTTCCCATTCGATCTGGGCACTGACCACTTCGGGCTCGGCCCCGAGGACAAACCGCGCGCCGCCAAAGACATAGACCCCGATGTCGCGCAGCGCACCGCCGCCGGTCTCGGGGCGATTGCGGATATTACCGGTATCGGCGCGATTGTCGAAGGAGAACTTGCCCGACACATGTTTCACCTGACCCAGCGCGCCGCCCTGCACCAGATCACGCGCCCGCTGCCACTGCGGGTGATGCACGATCATATAGGCTTCGGCCGCCAGCACACCGGCCGCCTCCCGCGCCGCGATCAGCTGGTCGAACTCCGCCGCCTGCAGCGTCGCCGGCTTCTCCACCAGCACATGCTTGCCCGCCGCCATCGCCTTCAGCGCCCACTCCACATGCAGGTGGTTGGGCAGCGGGATGTAGACAGCATCGATGTCCGCATCGGCCAGCAGCGCCTCATAGCTGTCAAAGACACGCAGCCCCGGCGCAAAGGCCTGGAACGGTGCCGCCTTCTCTGCGCTGGAGGTCGCCAGCGCCGCCAGCTCTGCGCCGCTGGCGGCGTGAATTGCGGGCCCCATGTGTTCACGGGCGAATTTGGCAGCCCCGAGGATGCCCCAACGGACGGGGTTCGGCATGGTCACTCTCCTTTGCACAGGAATGGATGTTTGCGCTCACATATCGCCGCAGCATAGAGCCTGCAATCCTCCGGGGCAAATGCGCCGGGATCTCCCTTTGCGGGAAAACCCCTTGCACGGCACGCCCCCTGACGTAGCCTGCCGGCACACCACATGGAGGATCAGGATAATGGCAACACTGGCGAAATGGATCGGACGGCTGCTCCTGCTCTGCGCGGCGGCGGTCATCGGCATCCTGCTGTTTGGCCCGGCCTATGTCGAAAAGACCCGCAACCGGGTGACCGACCATGCCCCCTATCCGGTCAGCGCCGAGGCGCGCGCCCTGCATGACAGCCTGCTGATCGGCGATCTGCATGCCGATTCGCTGCTGTGGAAACGCGATCTGACCAAACGCGGCAGTCGCGGCCATGTGGACATTCCCCGGCTGATCGAGGGCAATGTGGCGGTGCAGGTCTTTACCGCAGTAACGAAATCCCCCGCCGGACAGAACTACGATCACAACGACGCCGACGCCCGGGACAATATCACCCTGCTCGCCATCGGGCAGCTCTGGCCGCTGCCGACCTGGTCGTCGCTGCACCAGCGGGCGCTTTACCAGGCCGAAAAGCTGCACCGGGTCCAGGAGCGCGCCGACGGGCGTCTGCGGATCTTGCGGACCAAAGCGGATCTGGACACGCTGCTGGACCTGAAGCGCGGCGGAGAGCCCGTGGTGGGCGGCCTCCTCGGCCTTGAAGGGGCGCATCCGCTGGAGGGCGACCTGAGCAAGTTGCAGGCGCTGGTCGACGCCGGCTACCGGGTGATTGGCCTGCATCATTTCTTTGACAATGCGCTTGGCGGTTCGCTGCATGGCAGCGGCAACGAGGGGCTGACCGACTTTGGCCGCGCGGTGGTGACCGCCAGCGTGGACCAGGGGCTGATCCTCGATGTGGCCCATTCCAGCCCGCAGGTGGTGCGCGATGTGCTGGCGATGACGGATGTGCCGATCATCCTGTCCCATGGCGGCATCCACCGGGCCTGCCCGGTCAAGCGCAACCTGCGTGATCCGCTGATGCAGCAGATCGCCGCCAGCGGCGGCGTGATCGGGATCGGCTATTGGGCGGGTGCCGTCTGTGACCCCAGCCCGGCCGGTGTGGCGCGGGCGATCCGCGCCGCGATCGAGGTGGTGGGCGAGAATCACGTCGCCCTTGGCTCGGACTTCGACGGCTCGGTCACCACCGCGTTCGACAGCTCGGAGCTGGCCGCCCTGACCCAGGCGCTGCTGGATGAGGGGCTGACGCCCGCCCAGATCCGCAAGGTTGCCGGCGAAAACATGCTGCGCGTCCTGCGTGCGCGGCTTGACTGAGCCCCGCCCTGTCATCACCGCAATCCTGCATCGCTTTGATGCGGCGTGATTTTCTGTCCCACATGGCAAATCCCGAGTCTCCTGGTCGGAAATAATACCCGACAACATCAGTCAACTATTTGATTTTGCTCGATTTTTTGTTGACCCCGCATGCTGGAGCGGCTATCCATAACGCAACTGCAGCAAGCCAGATGACACGGCAGCGCGCAGCTCGCTCTCCAGCCAGGCCCCTCGGGACCCAGCCAGATCGCCAGCCACGCCAGCACCCAACCTCACCCAGCCAGCCAATGCAGTGACCGCTGTTGCCCGCAACGCCTCTCGCAGCCAGCACCGCAGCGCTCTTCCGTCACATGTCGTGCCAATTGATCGGCCAACCGCATCGGGTCCCTTTGCGCGCCGCTCTTGCCCGCACCTGTCACCGTTGCCCGCCACTCTGACGTGACGCGCGGGCACTTCCCACCGCACAGACAACCTCGCCGCACGGCTGCCGCCATACGCCCACCCGCGACATCTTCGGACAGGACTGCGTGGGCTTGTCCGGCATGTCGCTGTCCTGCGGCGCTTGCCTGTGCTGTTGCGCGCAAACCAGACGCCGCCTGAGCCCCCGACACAGATCGCTTGCGACGCCGAACACCGGCGCCCCCACCATGGGGCAACACAAAAAGGGGCCACCGCTGTGGTGGCCCCATACTTGTCGGCACCGAGGGAGAAAGGTGCTGATGACAAATCGTGTCGCGCCGGGTCAGGCGGGCTGCTGCATCATGCCCTTGCCGGTCGCCAGCTCCCGCATTTTCTTCTGCAGCTTCTCGAACGCCCGCACCTCGATCTGGCGAATGCGCTCGCGGCTCACGTCATATTGCAGGCTCAGCTCTTCCAGGGTCTTGGCCTGCTCCGCCAGCCGGCGTTGCGTCAGGATGTCCTTCTCGCGATCGTTCAGCACGCTCATCGCCTCGGTCAGCAGCTCGCGCCGCGCCTCCAGCTCGTCACGCGCCTCGTAATCGCCGGCCTGATCCGCGTCCTCGTCTTCGAGCCAGTCCTGCCATTGCATGGTGCTGTCGCCATCGCTGCCCACCATGGCATTGAGCGACGCATCGCCGCCGGACATCCGGCGGTTCATCGAGATCACCTCGTCCTCGGTCACGCCCAGGTCGGTTGCGATCTTCTTCACCACATCGGGACGCAGGTCGCCGTCCTCCAGCGCGCCGATCCGCGCCTTTGCCTTGCGCAGGTTGAAGAACAGCTTCTTCTGCGCCGAGGTGGTGCCCAGCTTCACCAGGCTCCAGGATCGCAGGATGTATTCCTGGATCGACGCGCGGATCCACCACATGGCATAGGTCGCCAGGCGAAAGCCCTTTTCGGGATCAAAGCGTTTCACCGCCTGCATCAGGCCCACGTTGGCCTCGGAGATCACCTCCGCCTGTGGCAGACCATAACCGCGGTAGCCCATGGCAATCTTGGCCGCCAGACGCAGGTGAGAGGTCACCATCTTATGCGCGGCTTCGGTGTCCTGCTCCTCGACCCAGCGCTTGGCCAGCATGTATTCCTCTTCCGGCTCCAGCAGCGGAAACTTGCGGATCTCCTGCAGATAGCGATTGAGGCCACCTTCGGGAGAGGGGGCGGGCAGGTTTGCATAATTTGCCATCAGATCTGTCCCTTTCGAATGTTCAAGGACTTAACATCAGCCCAATTGGTTGTCTCCGGCGCGCAATTCAAGTGCGCTGTTGTCCAGTGTTATACAAAGGACAACGCACGTCCTCTGTGAAGTGTGTCACAAAAGCCGTCAAAAAAACTCATCTTTCGATCAATGCATTGATAACAATCACATTTCTCTCAATGGCGCTGCGATCTCCTCGGCCAGTTCACGCGCCGCGACCGTCCGGCGATGCGCCAGCCCCGCCCGGCGGCGCACCTGCGGGCCGGGCTGCACGGGGCGAACGCACACCCCCGCATGCTGGGCCCCATGGCGCAGCGGCACAAAGGCGACGCCAAGCCCGGCAGCGACCAGATCCAGCAGCTGCGGGTCATTGGTCGCAGCCGCCCCGGCGCGGCCCGGCGCCAGCCCCTCTTCCGCAAGGAGATGGAGCATATCCGCCTGCGGGCAATAGGGCCGCTGGATGAAGGGCGCCCCCGCCAGATCCGCCAGCGCCACCGTCTCGCGCTGCGCCAGCCGGTGCCCCACGGGCAGCGCCACCCCGTAGCTGTCCTCCCACAGCGGCAGGAACACATATCCCGCCGGGGTGCAGGGCTCGGCAATACAGGCGATGTCGCAGCTGCCAGGGTCATCGGTGAATTCGGGCATCACCTCCGGTCGCCGCCGGGTCAGCGCCTGCAGCGGGGCCGCGAATGGCGCCAGCACCATATCCGGGTGACAGTAGATCCGCACCGCCTGCGGCACGCGCGGCCGCAACCGTGCCGGCAAATCGGCCAGATGGCTGACACTCGCCGCCGCTTCGCGATAGAGCTGTGTCCCCAGCGCGGTAACCTGCAAGCCCTGGCGCGAGCGCAGGAACAGCGCCCCGCCAAGGTCGCGCTCCAGCCGCTGGATGGCGGCGGAAACGCTCGGTTGGCTGACATTGTTGACCTGCGCGGCGCGGCTGATGGACCCGGTCTCATAGGCGCTCAGGAAATAGCGCAGCGGGGTGATTTCGAACATACGATCATCCTATGCAAAACATAGCTGACATCAGCCTATCCTATGTGCGCACAAACCGCCATCTCTGGTGTCACCTTTCAGGTCGTACAGGAGATATCTCATGACCACAGCACCAACCGCCGCCGCCACCCGATCTGCCGGCTCCGCCCGCCCCGTCATCGACACCGTTCTGCATAAATTCGTCGCGGGCGCGCCGGATCTGATGTCGCATCTCGCGGATGACATCGATTTTCGCATTGATCACTACGCCGATGACGTTGATGCCAGTTGGCAAGCCGGCCACGGGATCGACGCCATGGGCCGCATTCTCGGGCGGCTGGCGACGGATGTGTTTCCACGCGGCACCGAGGCGCTGGAGATCCACGTGCAACCGCTGTCCGACGGCTGGCATCTGACCCGCTTCCATCAGCAGTTCTACTACGGGGTTAAAGGCTATGAGGTGACCAGCCTCACCTATATCTTGTCACATGAAAAAGACGGCAAGCTCGACTATTTTCGCGAGACCGTCACCGGCGCTCTCCCCCTCTGATCCCGGGGCGTCGGCACCAAGCCCGCAAAACCGGGAGCGCTCCCGCCCCTCCTTGTGGCCTGACGGCCCCATCGGAGCGTTGGGCCCCGCGCCGCGGGCCCGCTGGGCCCGCGGCGCGGGTCGCTTCGGGCAAAGCCCGAAGCGAAACACCTCGCACCACCGCCCTATGCCATCGCCGTCCTGGGCGCGCGGCACGCTCAGGCCGCGGCTGCTCCGCGCAGCGCTGTGATCAGCTGTTGCATGTCATCCGGCAACGGCGCCTCAAAACGCAGGGTTGCCCCGGTCACCGGGTGCTCGAACCCCAGGACCGCGGCGTGCAGCGCCTGCCGCGGGAACCCGTTGACCGCCGCCAGCGCGGCCGCGCTCAGCGCTTTGGGAGAGATCTTGCGCTTGCCGCCATAGGTGGGATCACCCAGCAACCCATGGCCGGCATGCGCCATATGCACGCGGATCTGATGGGTGCGCCCGGTTTCCAGCCAGCACTCCACCAATGACGCCACCGCGGGCGTTCCAAAAGCCTCGACGATACGCGCCCGGGTCACCGCGTGACGGCCGCCCTCAAACAGCACCGCCTGACGCTGGCGGTCGGTCTTGTGGCGCGCCAGCTGCGTGGTGATCTTCAGGATGTTGCCCGGCTCGAACCGCGCCCCCCGCACACCGCGCAGACGCGGATCATTGCCGTCCGGCACCCCGTAGCAGACCGCCTGATAATAGCGCTCGACGCTGTGGCGCTCGAACTGCGCCGCCAGCCCCTGGTGTGCCGCATCGGATTTCGCCACCACCAGCAGGCCCGAGGTCTCCTTGTCGATCCGGTGCACGATGCCGGGGCGCTTTACCCCGCCCACACCGGAGAGATCCGCGCCGCAGTGATGCAGCAAGGCATTGACCAGCGTGCCCGACGGGCTGCCGGGGGCCGGATGCACCACCATGCCTGCCGGTTTGTTGATGACGATAAGGTCGGCATCCTCATGGATCACATCCAGCGGGATGTCCTCGGGGCCGATATGGCTGTCCTCGGCCTCTTCCACGGTGATCGCCACCTGCGCGCCCTCCGGGATGCGCGCCTTGGCGTCACGGGCCACCGCCCCATCCACGGCGACGCCGCCACTCTCGATCAGCCGGGCCAGACGGGTGCGCGACAGGTTCGCTTCCTCTGGCACATCGCGCGCGATCGCTTTATCAAGCCGCTTGGGCGGGTTCTCCGCGATCACAAATTCAATGCGGCGGCTGGCCATGACACATCCTTCCGAGTCTGAAACCATAGACGAACCGGCGCAGCTGCGATTCCTGCGGCGCCTGGTGACCACGCTGACCGTGATCATGGTGGGCGGGGTTCTAGTGGTAATCGCGCTGCTTGTCATCCGTTTGTCGGAGGGCGATGCGGCGCCGCAGCTGCCAGCTGACATCACCCTGCCCGATGGCGCCACCGCGCGGGCGGTGACCTTCGGCACCGGCTGGGTCGCCGTGGTGACGACAGAGGATCAGATCCTGATCCTGGACAGCGAGACCGGCGCCCTGCGCCAGACCCTGCAGATCCAGCCCGCGCCTGCGGACTGAGCCTAGGCGCTCGGACGACTTAGGGAGCCTGAGCCCTAGACGGACGGAGGCGTGACGCTGGCTGAGACCGCCCGGACTTGGCGGCCCGCGCCGACGCGGCGCGCCAATGCGCGCGGTCGGGATCAGGAGCGCAGCAGAACCTTGCTGGAATCCAGCGCCTGCGCAATCCGCGTGTACTGGCTTTGCCGCTGGCGGGACCCGGCGCTGCGCAGCAGTACCGTGCGCGCCTCGTCCAGAATGGCCTCGGCCTGCTGGTTCACCGCCGCCAGCTCTGCCGCATCCACTGCCACCAGCGGGCGCGCGGTTGCACCGCCACCGGCCTTGGCACTGGATACGTTGATGCGCCCCTTGCTGCGATCCCGGTTGTCGCGGGCCAGGGTCTCCAGCTTGGCAGAGGCCTCCGCCAGCACGCTGCGCACCTCGTCATAATCGGTGCCCTCCGGGATCTCTCCCGACACCGCCTGCAAGCGCTCCGCCATACAGTCGACCCGGTAGCTGCGATCCTCCAGCCCGCCGCAGAAGGCCTGGATCGTGGCCAGGCTCCGTACCAGCTCCTTGAGGAAATTCGCCGAGCCGAACTGACCGGAGGGCACCACGACGGTATAAACCAGCTGCTGTTGGGCCTGCGCCACCTGCCCGCCTGCCACGAGAAAGGCCGTTGCCAGTGCTGCCGCTGTCTGTTTCATCTCAGAATCTCCATTGGCGAATGCAAATTGCAGTATACCCCTAGGCTACCTCAGGATCGCCTCTCTGCGAAGCCCGCAAAGCCGCAACGACTTTGTCCCAAGGCCCTCGCAGCATCTCCACCAGAAAAATCATCGAAAATTCCCCGTGGACGGGCTATAGTCGCGTGGCAGACTATCCCGCAAACGCAGCGTCCAACTGATACGAGAGGGCTTCATGATGCCACGCCTCCACACCGGTTTTGCAGGCCTTTGTCTTGCCCTGCTCCCTTCCCTCGCACCGGCGCAGGGCGCCGCCGTCGCCGAAGCGCGGGCCCGACTGGTCTGTGGCTCCGGCACCGTGGTCTCGGCAACATATATTCCCGGCGGTCTGCTTCAGGTGACCTGCCGCCAGAATGCGCCCAGCTCCTCCAGCGCCTCCAACAGCGGCAGCACGGGCAACAGCCTCGGCACCGGCGGATTGGGCAGCACCGGCGTCGCCGTGGGCGCCGTGGCCGCAGCCGTGGCGCTGACCGTGGCTACCTCCAGCTCCGACGCGACCACCACAACAGCCGCCTCGGACGACCCGGAGCCCGAACCGGAATAACCCCGGCGCAGCCGCTTTATACCAATATATCCACGGCTTCGGCAGTTGTCTCAAGCGCGGCCGCCCCTTTGGCGGGCGCGCCTCGGGATGGGGTGCGGGTCTCAGCTGTTTTGCGGTGGCCTGTGCAGTGACACCGGTTGGCAAGAACGCCTTCCCGCCCCTGTCTCCTCCCGGCCCATACCCTGCCTCACCCGACTGCGCCGTGCATCGCGCGGGCAGCGGTGTCGCGGCCTCCGCAACGGTCGACAGCCACAACGGCACCGCCCAACGCCGGGCGGCGTATTCACATGTCACAGCGATGATTTTGGTGAGGGTGGTACCACCTCCCCGGCTCGAACGGGGGACCTCCTGATCCACAATCAGGCGCTCTAACCAACTGAGCTAAGGCGGCACTGCGGGGGCGTTTATAGCACAGAATCCCGGAGCGCAAGAGGTCTCTGCACAAGTTTTTTACACGAAGGCAAAATCTCTTGTCTGGCACCGCACGGCCTGGCACCGCGCCGCATCAAGCCCTGTTCGGCGCAGGCGCGCGCGCGGGGCGACATCTTGCTTTTTAGACGCTTGCGGGATAGCAGGGATGCTCACCGCGAACTGCCGCCCGAAGGAGCTCCGCATGGGTATCAACACCGAACGTGACATCGAAGCGAACATGCAGATCGGCCCCACCGATGTCGGCATGGTCCGGATCTTCATCGAAGCCGATGGCCTGGAGATTCCCATGGACTTCGATCCGGAGGAAGCCGAGGAAATCGCTGACGAAATTCGCGCCGCGGCGCAGGCCGCGCGGGCCGTCGCTTCCTGAACAGCCCTCTGCCACGTCAGAGCACCGGAGCCGGGCCGCGCGCCCGGCTTTTTTATGTCTGCCACCGCCGCAACCCCGCCCCAATCCGGTCCTTTCCGCGACCGTAATCTTACCGCAAGACCCCAGGGTTAACTGGCTAACACCCTTGTATGGGCGGAATAATTCATCGAATTTGAGGCGTTCTATTTACTGGAATTAGGCTCCTGTTAACCTCACTCTCCAAATGATTAAGAGACGTCAAGTTTCTGCTTGGAGCGTATGTAATGTATCAGTTTGCCATCCCGCCGTCGGGACATATGGTCACCCTGCCCGGCGCGATCGCCTCGGCCAACGGACCCAAGGCGGCCGCCCTCTCGCTGTCCAGCACCGAGAGCCTGACGGCAAACCAGCTACAGAACCACGTCACCCAGGCCCGCCGTGTGCGCGAGAAACTGATCGAGCAGGTGTCCAAGCCGCCAGAACCCGGCTGGAAGACCGCCATGAACCAGGTCGCCGACACGGTCGAGCAGATGGAGAAGGTGCTCGCCTTTCTCCAGTCACAGGCCGCCGCTCTGCCTGCCACGCCGGAGAAGGACATGGGAGCCCTCGCGGTTTACCCCTCCGGTGCGGCGATGCAGCAGTCCGGCAGGACGTCGGACACTCCCCCGTCGGCGGCAGAATCCCCGACGGTGTCCACCGGTGCCGCCGAGACCTCGGCCACGAAACCGCCCCGGGTGATCTATGTGATGGAGGACGGCGTGGTCATTGTCGGCCTGCCGCCTGAACCCGTCGATCCCGGAACGCGCGCCGATCGCGCCACCGATGCGACCGCCGCCCCGACGCAAGCGGACCCGTCACCACAGGCTGCGGCGTCGGAGCTTCGGGCGGAGGCACCGCGCAACCCGGCAGAGGACACACCGCATGCCGCAACCGTGGTCAACCTGCCGCTGACCGACGCGCAGAAACAGGCCAGTCAGGATCTGATCGCCCTGGCCCGCAAGGCCTATGCCCAGTTGCAGCCCGCCTCCGGCGCGCTCCCCGCGCGTTCTCCAGCCGAGGCCACCACCGGCGCCCTGATCTCGGACGAGACCGTGGGGCTGACCGGGGCCTTGTCGCAGCCCGCCCCTTCCGAGCGCACGGCAGAGCGCCTGCCGACCCGGCCGGAGCCCTTGGCGTCCACCTCCGTGGCGGCCACACCGCACAGCGGATCACCCGAGCGGACAGCGCCGCAGGATCCGCTGATGGCGGTGTCACCGCCCTATGACCGCGATCCAGTCCGTGCAGCAGCGGATGCCGCCGCCGAACAGCAGATGATGGCCCTGCACCTGGAAGGCACCAACGACATCATCTATGTGGTGCCCCCGGCCAAGGCGGCCATGGATCTGATCGCCTGACCGCCTGACCAGCTGATCGCCGCCGCGCGGAGGCAGGCGCGCGCCGCGCAGGGCCTTCAGCCCTCCTCAGACGCCAGCGGTGTGAACAATTGCCCGTCCCGCCCCGGGCGCGGATCGCGCAGGCTCTGCAACCGGCGCGCCGCGTCCATGGCGAATTTCTGGATCATCTTCTTGCGTCGCGCCGGCGCCAGCTTGTGCTCCGGCGCCATGCGCACGACCTCGGCATCATAGGCATCCGCCAGGATCAGCCCGGTCTCTTCCGGCAGCAGTTCGGTGGGGAACTCCACATCCACCGCCCAGAAATAGCGGTCGCACCACTCCAGATAGCCCTGCCATTTGCTGTCGCTCTGAAAATCGGCGCGGCTGGATTTGCACTCGATCACCCACAGCTCGCCCTTGGGGCCCAGGGCCATCACGTCCACCCGCAGCCCGCGCAGGGGCACAAATTCCTCGATCGCGGCAAACCCCATGGAGCGCAGATAGCGGCTGACGCCGCGCGCCAGACGCTGCCCCGGCTGCATCAGGGCCAGCGGTGCGTCCTCATCCGGCGCAGCCGCCCCGCTGTCGCGCAGGGGGCCGGTGTCAAAGGCGTCATCATCAAGATCATCAAGCTCTGGCTGGGTCATGAGACGACCGTGAACAATTCATGAACAAAAATCAACCCCGCAACCGGGTGCAGATCGCATGTCTCCGCCCCCTTGTGTCCGGCCCATCGCCGCACTAGGTAGTGCGTCAGGCGGGTTCTGCCCTTCTCGTGACAGGCAGCATTCTGGTGGCCTTAAGCAAATCCGAGGGAGCTGGCTCTGTGCGGATCCTGGTCCGTTTACCTGGCGCCCACCTGTACATACAGGTCCTCGGGAATCAAAGCCGCACGGTTGACTGGTGGTTCCCGCCACTTCTGCCATCTCCGTTGCACAGTTCGACACGACAGAGCGTGATGCGCAGCTGTCGCGCACAAACCGGTCAGGGCAGCCTCCGTTCAAGAATAACAGTTCAGCAGACCAAGAGTCCGCACCCCAGAAGATTTGCTCCCTCGCGCCGCTCCGGCCCGTTTAATGCGGACACCAGAGCAGGCACTGAGGGCAGATCACTCGGGCGCAGGACAGGCGCTCAGGCGCGACGGCCCGGCTTTGCCGCCTTGGCCGGCACCAGAACCGGACGCAGCGCCGGGCCCACCGGAGTGCCCCCGCGCGGGGTCTCGTCGCGCTCTGCCATGGCCATGATCTTGAACCCGAACTGCACGCCGCCAAACACCACCGCGTTGGAGATCCACAGCGCCAGCACCGCGACGACACCCGCGTCGGAGCCGAACACCAGCGCCCCGAGGTTGGCGACGTTGAACCACAGCAGGATGCCCACGAACAGCGCCGCCAGCACCAGCCCCCAGAGGGCGCTGCGAATGTAAAGCTTGATCAACTCGGGCATGGCACTCTCCTCGACAATACAGTCAAAAGGTAGGGCGCGCCCGCCGCCGCGTCCAGTCCGACACAGAATCTGCGACGATTTGGCCGCGCCCGCGCGTATAGTATGCAGCACCGGCAGCGGGCACCGCCCCGGCAGCGCCGCGACCAGAGACACAACCGGGCCACAGACGCCTCGGACCCAGAGCCAGAGGGACGACAGACCATGACTTTCAAACGCCGGATCGGGCGCTTTTTCGTCAACCAGCCGCATCTGATCAACTGGGGGCTGGCGCTGGCCATCCTCGCCCTGCCGGTGGTGGTCTGGCTCGACCTGATGGCGATCACCGACCAGTCCCTGCGCCGCCAGGGCCAGGCGCTGGACGCGGTGCTGGACACCGTGCGCGGCTACTACGCCCGCAATGTCATCGCCCGGCTGGACCCCGACGGCCGGACCATTGCCACCCACGACTACCACGACCGCGCAGGCGCGATCCCGATCCCGGCCACCATGTCGATCGAACTGGGCGACGAGATCGCCGGTCACGGGCTGGATGTCTCCTATCGCTTTGCCTCCGACTATCCCTTTGCCGGGCGCGAGGCGATCACACTCAGCCCGGCGGAAGAGCGCGCGCTGAGCCGGTTTCGCGACGGCGCGGACGACCACCTGCTGTTCTTTCGCGGCGCGGAGGCCGGGCTGTTCTCGCATCATCTGACCATGGTGACCCCGGTGGTGATGGAGGAGGCCTGCGTCGCCTGCCACAACAGCCACCCCGACAGCACCAAGACCGACTGGCAGGTCGGCGACATCCGCGGCGTGCAGTCCTACAGCATCGCCCAGCAGGTGGCGACCAGCCTGTTCTCCTTCAGCCATCTGCTGCTCTATATGGTGGTGGTCGGGGGGCTGGGCATCCTGTTTGCGGTGCACCAGCTGCGGCTGGCGCAACGGTTCCGCAAGATCAGCGAGGAACTGACCTCCAACAACGAATTCCTCGCCGGCATTTCGATGAAGATCTCGCGCTACCTGTCGCCGCAGGTCTACCGGTCGATCTTCTCCGGCGAAAAGGACGCCTCGATCTCGACCGAGCGCAAGAAGCTGACGGTGTTCTTTTCTGACATCAAGGACTTCACCCAGACCGCCGAGACCCTGCAACCCGAAGAGCTGACGGCGCTCCTGAACGAGTATTTCACCGAAATGTCGGCGATCGCCGCCAAACACGGCGCCACCATCGACAAGTTCATCGGCGATGCCATCGTGGCCTTCTTTGGCGATCCGGAAACCCTGGGCACCGCCGAAGACGCCCGCGCCTGCGTGCGTATGGCGCTGGAGATGCAGGAGCGGCTGGCGGAGCTGGAACAGGAGTGGCGCGCCCGCGGCATCGACCGCCCCTTCCGCGCCCGCATCGGCATCAACACCGGCTATTGCAACGTCGGCAACTTCGGCTCCGAGGCGCGGATGGATTACACCATCATCGGCGCCGAGGCGAACCTGGCGGCGCGGCTGGAAGCGGCGGCGGAACCCGGCGGCATCGTGATGAGCCATGAAACCTACGCCCATGTGCGCGATTTCGTGGCCGCCGAGCCGATGCCGCCGATGCAGTTCAAGGGCATCACCCGCGACGTGCACCCCTATGCCATCGCCCCGGGCCGTGCCGGCACCCTGCCCCCGACCGAGGCCAGCGCCGACGGCAAGAGCCTGACGGTGCATCTGGACCGGCTGGACGAGGCGACGCGCCGCCAGTTGCAGGCCCTTCTGGACAAACCGGCCAAGGGCTGACCCCACATGCAATGCAAAACGGCGCCCCGATCCGGGGCGCCGTTTCTCGTTTCACACTGGGCTTGCGGCTCAGGTGTTCTTGCGCTCGCTCATCAGGCCCCGCAGGATCGCGTAGCACATCACCAGCAGCACCACCGTGAACGGCAGGCCGGTGGAGATCACCATCGACTGCAGCGACTGCAGGCCTCCGGCGCTCAGCAGAAGCACGATCGCCACCGCACCCTCAAAGATGCACCAGAACGCCCGCTGCGGCACCGGCGCGTCGACCTTGCCACCCGCAGTGATGGTGTCGATCACCAGCGAGCCGGAGTCCGAGGAGGTCACGAAGAACACGATGACCAGCACGATGCCCACCAGCGAGGTGATCCCGGCCAGCGGCATCACGTCGAGCATCTTGAACAGCTTCACCGGCAGGTCCGCCTCTTGCGCGGCGGTATAGCCATCGGAGATCACCTGGAACATCGCGGTGCCGCCAAAGACGCTCATCCACAACACGCAGACCAGCGACGGGATCAGCAGCACGCAGGTGATGAACTCCCGCACGGTGCGGCCCCGGCTGACGCGGGCGATGAACATGCCCACAAACGGCGACCAGGAAATCCACCAGGCCCAGTAGAAGGAGGTCCAGCCCTGCATGAAGTTGACGTCCTCACGCCCCACCGGGTTCGACAGCGCCGGCAGGAACTGCAGATAGGCCAACAGCGAATCCCAGAACAGCGACAGCAGGAACACGGTCGGACCCACCAGCAGCACAAAGATCAGCAGCAGGAACGCCAGACCCATGTTGATCTCGGACAGCACCTTCACGCCGCCATCGAGGCCGCGCATGACCGAGACCAGCGCGATCGCGGTGATGGCCGAAATCAGGATCACCTCGGTGGTGGAACTGACCGCAATGCCAAACAGCTCGTTCAGACCAGCGTTGGCCTGCGTCGCGCCAAAGCCGAGCGAGGTCGCCAGGCCAAACAGCGTTGCAAACACCGCCAGGATGTCGATCACGTGACCGACCCAGCCCCAGACCGCATCCCCAAAGATCGGGTAGAAGGCAGAGCGGATGGTCAGCGGCAGACCCTTGTTGTAGCTGAACAGGGCCAGCGCCAGCGCCACCACGGCATAGATCGCCCAGGGGTGCAGACCCCAGTGGAAGATCGTCGCCGCCATGCCCAGACGCACGGCTGCGGCCTCGTCGCCCCCGGCGGCACCCAGCGGCGCCCAGTCGGTGCGCACCCCATCCTCGGCGGCGGTGCCGCCCATGGAGGATGCAAAGTGGCTCAGCGGTTCAGAAACGCCGTAGAACATCAGACCGATGCCCATACCGGCTGCGAACAGCATCGCGAACCAGCCGATATAGCTGTAGTCGGGCTCTGCTTCGGTGCCGCCCAGCCTGACGTTGCCAAAAGGCGTCACGATCAGGAACAGACAGAAGATCACAAAGATATTCGCGGCACCGAGGAAGAACCAGTCAAAGCCCTTGGTGACCGTGCTGAACAGCCAGGAGAAAATGGAGCCCGCCTGCTCTGGCAGGGCAAGCGTGTAAAACACAAAGGCCACGATCGCGAGGCCCGAAATGGCAAAGACCGGGTTGTGGATGTCAAACCCCAACGGGCCGACAGACCCCTCCACATTGTCCTGGCCGATTTCATATTCCGTTTCTATGATATGTGCTGCGCCGTCCGGGCTTGGGATGCCGTCGGACGTTTCCGGCGTTTGGTCGGTCATAGGTACCGCCTTTCGTTTCGGAGTTTCAATTCGATGTCAGTCAATCCCGCACCAACAGCACCGAGGCGGTGCTATGGGCAGCCACATGGGCCCCGTGACCGGCCCAGATGTAATCCGAGATATTCGGAACATGCGTGGCCATGACGACAAGATCCGCCTTGAGGTCGGCAATCGCCTGCTCCAGCGCCTTGTTGAGATCCGTCGTGGGATCATGGGTCATGATGGCATGGCTGCTGGCCTGCACCCCATGGCTGGCGGATTGGCTTTCGGCGAATTTCTCCAGCTTGTCCTTGTATTCCTCGGGCGTGCGGGCAACGGCGCCCGGAGTGGCCGAGGCCACCCCGACATAGCACAGCTCGGCCGAATGGGCCTTCGCCATCCCCACCGCCACCTGCAGCGCTTTCTGCAATGCGGCTTCATGCGCCAGGTCCACTGGCACGACTATTTTCTGAAACATTTCCCCTCCTGTTTCTGGCAGCCCCCGTGGGCGTTTTTGTTTCCGGGTCGGCAGTCGGTTCCCGAAATTGGAACAACTGTCCTTGGCCTATAAGCTGACAGGTTTTGCGGGGCAAAGCAAACAACTGGTTGTTTATTGTGCATAATATAGGGGTTGGCGGGCGCTGCACGCCGCCCGCACGTCGCAAAGCATCAACAACCCGTCGCATTGATGCATCATCAAGACGCGCCACAGCCACCGGCACCGATGTCCGAACGCGGCGCCTGGCGCGTCTTGCCCACGTGCAATGCCCTGCCACCGCCCTGCAAAGCCCCCACACACGAACAGAGCGCGCCAGCGCGCGCTCCTGGATCAGGGTCCAAAGGTTCGGGGGGAAAGGCCGGGGAAACCGCCGCAAGCGCGGCGTTCAGAACGCCTCGGGCTTGGCCTCGCGGGCCATATGGTCGAGCACCGCATTGACGAAACTCGCCTCGCGCCCTTCGGGAAAGAAGGCGCGCGCGATATCGACATACTCGTTGATCACCACCTTGACCGGCGTGTCGCTCTCGACGAACTCCGCCCCCGCCGCGCGGAACAGCGCCCGCAGGGTCGGGTCGATGCGGGCGATCGGCCATTTTGCCACCAGCGCGCGGTCGGTCATCTGGTCGATCTTTGCCTGATGGTTCACCGCGTCCCGCAACAGCTTGCGAAACAGCTTGGTGTCGCCCTCGGCAAACTCGCCCTCCTCATAGGAGGCCCCGAAGCGGTGGTTCTCGAACTCGGCGATCACCTTGTCGAAGGACAGATCGCTATGCTCCATCTGGAACAGCGCCTGCACCGCATAGAGACGCGCGGCAGAGCGGGCCTGCGTCTTGTTCTTGCCCGGTTTGGGGCCCGGGTTCGGGGCGTCTGTCGAGGTCATGGCGGGGGCGTTCCGTTGTTAGAGAATCAAGCGAGCCGATAGGAGTCGGAGGCAGGCTTGAAGCCGACTCCCTTGGTCTGGGCGCCCCACTTACGCGCGAGCGCGATCAGATGCAAGGCCGCAGCCGCCGCGCCGCCGCCCTTGTTCTGGTCGGCGGGATCGGCGCGCACCTCGGCCTGTTTGCGGTTCTCCACCGTCAGGATGCCATTGCCGATGCACAGCCCCTGAAGACCCAAGAGCTGGATCGCCCGCGAGCTGTCATTGCAGACCGTGTCGTAATGGGTGGTCTCGCCGCGGATCACGCAGCCCAGCGCCACATAGCCGTCAAAGTTCGACGCCCGGTCGGAAATGCCGATGGCGGTGGGGATCTCCAGCGCGCCGGGGACCTCGACCACCTCGTAAGAGCCGCCCACCGCCTCGATCTCGGCCACCGCACCGGCAACCATATTGTCGGCGATGTCCTTGTAGTAGGGCGACACCACGATCAGCAGCTTCACCGGCTTGTCGAATTCCGGGCGCGGCAGGATGTAATGGCTTTCATGTCCGGCCATGACGCAGGCCTCCTTTAGCTGTCTCGGGACAGGATCGGACGGGTGCCGACGATCGACAGCCCATAAGCATCCAGCCCAACATATTTGGTTTCCGGCGAGTCGGTGAGCAGGATCAGCTCCTCGATGCCGAGTTTATTGAGAATTTGCGCGCCAAGACCGGTTTGCTTGATCGTGCGCACCCCGTCCTCGTCCGAGGCATAGAGCGCATTGCGCGGCTGGCGGAACAGGCAGACCACACCGCGCCCCTCTTCGGCCACCAGCTGCATCGCCTTGGGCAGCTCGCCCGCTGGTTTTGGTCCCAGCCCCAGCAGGTCCGAGGCTTCATGCAGCGCATGGGTCCGGGTCAGCACCGGCTCGGGCGTGGAGATGTCGCCCTTGATCAGCACCACATGTTCCACGTCATGGGTCTGGTCGGTGAAGATCCGCATCTCCCAGTCGCCGCCATATTCAGAGGTCACGGTCGAGCGGGCGGTCTCATCCACCAGGTTGTCGTTCTTGGTCCGATAGGAAATCAGATCGGAAATGGTGCCGATCTTCATGCCATGCTGCTTGGCAAACTCCACCAGGTCCGGCAGCCGCGCCATGGTGCCGTCTTCCTTCATGATCTCGCAGATCACCCCGGCGGGTTTCAGGCCGGCCAGACGGGAAATATCCACCGCCGCCTCGGTATGGCCGGCGCGCACCAGCACCCCGCCCCGCTTGGCCCGCAGCGGAAACACATGGCCCGGCGTGGCGATCGCCGCCATGGTGTTCTGCTCGTTGATGGCGGTGGCGACGGTCAGCGCCCGATCCGCGGCCGAGATCCCGGTGGAGACCCCCTCGCGCGCTTCGATCGACACCGTAAAGGCCGTCTCATGGCGCGAGGAATTGTTCACCGCCATCATCGGCAGCCCCAGCCGGTCGATGCGCTCGGCGGTCATCGGCAGGCAGATCAGCCCGCGCCCATGGGTGGCCATGAAGTTGATGGCCTCCGCATCGGCAAACTCCGCCGCAATCACCAGATCGCCCTCGTTCTCGCGATCCTCGTGGTCCACCAGGATATACATCTGACCGGCACGAGCGGCGTCGATGATCTCTTCGATGGGGCTGATGGCGTCGCGCAGTTCGGCTTCGACGGGACCGGGCGTTTCATAGCTCATGGGCGGATGGCCTTTTGCTGATGGGGGCGCGCGAGCGGGAATGCCCCGTCCGCGCCAGGTTTGTGTCCGTCGGGATAGACCACGAATGGGGCAAATACCAGCCCCGCAAGCGGCACATCCCTGCACGCGACCGGCGCATCCCTGCACAGAGGCTCGGTTTTGCGACACCGCTGCGGCCTGCGCCGCGCGCCGCCCCGGCAGGGGCGGCGCGCCCGGCCCAACGCCGGGGGGCGCATCTGTGATGCGTGCCCCGGGGGCGGGAGCCCCCCCGTTTAACCTGCGGGCGGGAGCCCCCCCGTTTAACCTGCGGGCGGGAGCCCCCCCGTTTAACCTGCGGGCGGGAGCCCCCCTTCCAACCTGCGGGCGGGAGCCCCCCTGTCTCACCTTTGGGCGGGAGCGCCTTCTTAACCCGCGGGCGGGTGCCCTCCCCTGCGCATCGACGGGCGGCGATATGCCTTGCGCCGTTGCCCCCCCTCCGCGCGCCCTGGTGGCGGTTTCCTCACCCCGCCGCGCTAGTCTGCACCGGATCGCGATCCCCGGCCGGGATTAAAGCCCCCGGCCAAACACCAGGAAACGGCTTCCCCACGTGGGGAGCAGTGCAGAGATAACGTTGAGCACGCGGGGGGATACCCCCGGCCACCTCCGCCCCTGTGGCGGCGCCGCCCTCTTTATCTGACTGACCTGACTATCTGACTGACCCGAAGCCATCTGATCTGACACCGATCACAGGATCTGATCTCGCATCACCGCAGCGCACAGATCACCGCCCGATATAACGGGCCAGCGGCGGGGCGCGACACAGCGTGCCCGGGGGTTCGACGCGCGGATTACGCCCGTGTCGCGTTGCCGCCGAAATATTCCGCCGCGCTCAGATAGGCCGCGGCCCGGCCGGCGGTAGTCCATTCGCGCTCCAGCGGCGCATCCCCGATCACCACCACCGAGGCACCGGACAGGCCACGTTCGCGCATCACGCCCTGCACCTTGTCGCGCATCGCGCCCCAGCCCTCGGTAAAGACCGGCGCCGGCCCCACCGCATCCAGCGTGGCCGGGTTTGCGGCCTGAACCTGCGCAGACCGCAGCGGGCGATAGACCAGGGCCAGACGTCCGGCCCCGTCCAGCTGCCCCAGCACCGCCGCCTCTGTCGCCGGGATCGCAGGACCCCCAAACAGCCGCAGCGCATTGGCCGAGAACAACAGCCCCAGCACGTCCTGACCGGAGGTCTGGCGCACCTTGGCATAGGTCTTGTAGTCCATGCCCAGCTCGGCGGCGCGTTTCAGGCGCATGTGCAGCACCAGCTTGGGAATGGTGTTGGGCATCAGCTTCTTCTGCGCCGAGCGCCAGGCATGCGTCCGCCACAGCCGCCCCGGCTCCATGCTGGGGCCGCCATTGTGCCCCAGTCCCGGCGCCTGTTCCGGCCCCGATCCTGTGCCCGCTGCCATCACAGGCTCTCCTGCAAGCGCGCCACATAGCGGGCCAGCGTGTCGATCTCGAGGTTGATCAGATCGCCGACGCTGACATCGCCCCAGGTGGTGACCTCCTTGGTGTGCGGGATGAAATTGATGCCGAAATCGCAGCCCTCCACCTCATTCACCGTCAGCGAGGTGCCGTTGAGCGCTACCGAGCCCTTGGGCGCGATGAACCGCGCCAGATCCTTGGGCGCGCGCAGCGTCACGCGGGTGCTGTCACCCTCGTCGCGCATCTCCACCACTTCGGCGACGCCATCCACATGGCCCGACACGATATGGCCGCCCAGCTCGTCGCCGACCTTCAGCGCCCGTTCCAGATTGACCCGCTTGCCGACAAACCAGCCCTTGTGGTTGCCGCGCGCATCGATGTTGGTCTTGGAGGTGGTCTCGGCCGAGATCTGCACGTCATACCAATCCGGCCCCAGCGCCACCACCGTCAGGCAGACCCCGTCCGAGGCGATCGAGGCCCCCATGTCGATGCTGCCGGTGTCATAGGCCGTCTGGATGCGGGCGCGCAGGTCGCCTTCCTGCTCCAGCTCGGTGATGGTTCCCACATCGGTGATGATCCCGGTGAACATGGGCGAACTCCTTGATAGTGCCGCGCCCGTGTCGTGCGGGCGCCTCCCGACCAGAGCTAGCCCCTGCCCGCCCCCGGCTCAAGAGCCAGCTTGCCCCCCGGCAAGCAAATGGTCATACTTTCCCCATAGATTGCGGTTAAAGCCAGCGTAACCATGTTGCAGGTGGCCGCCGCCATCCTCGCCCGCCAAGAGGCCAGATCGAGCATAAATGTCGCAGAATTCGCACGACACACGCAGTTTCCTGTTCCTGCAAGGGCCGCATGGCCCCTTCTTTGGCGCATTGGGACGCATGCTGAAGGCCGCCGGATGCGCGGTCCGCCGGGTTGGCTTCAACGCCGGGGATCGCATGTTCTGGCCCGACCGACACAGCTATATCGCCTATCGCGACACGCCGGAGGCCTGGCCCGACCGCTTCGCGGCGCTGCTGGAGGACCACGCGGTCACCGACATCGTGCTCTATGGCGACACCCGCCCGGTTCACGCCCATGCGATCGAGATCGCACGGAGCCGGGGCGTCACCGTGCACACCTTCGAAGAGGGCTACCTGCGCCCCTATTGGGTCACCTACGAACGCGACGGCACCAATGGCAATTCGCGCCTGATGCAGATGCCGGTGGCGGAGATGAAACAGGCGCTGGCCCATAGCGAGCTGGAGCTGCCGATGCCCCCGGCGCATTGGGGCGACACCCGCCAGCATGTGATCTATGGCGCGCTCTATCACTGGTTCGTCATGTTCTGGAACCAGGGCTATCGCAATTTCCGCCCCCACCGCGCGCTGCCGGTGACCAAGGAATTCCAGCTCTATCTCAACCGCCTGCTGATGATGCCGCTGCATGCGCTGCACCGCCGCCTTGCCACCGCCGGCATCCAGCGCGGCGGCTTTCCCTATCATCTGGCGCTGTTGCAGCTGGAGCATGACAGCGCCTTTCAGGCCCACTCGCCCTTTTCCACCATCACCGAATTCCTTGAGGTGGTCGTGGCCGGCTTTGCCGAGGGCGCGCCGCGCCACCATCATCTGGTGTTCAAGGCGCATCCGCTTGAGGATGGCCGCGCCCCGATCCGGCGCGCGCTCAAACGGCTTGCGGCCGAACATGGCGTCGAGGGGCGGGTCCACTATGTGCGCGGAGGCAAGCTGGCGGGTCTTCTGAACGAGGCCCGCACCGCCGTCACCGTGAACTCCACCGCCGGTCAGCAGGTGCTCTGGCGCGGCTTGCCGCTCAAGGTCTTTGGCCGCGCGGTCTACGACAAGCCCGAGTTTTCCTCGACCCAAAGCCTCGCGGAGTTCTTTGCCACCCCCGCCCGCCCCGATGGCCGCGCCTACAAGCAATATCGCCGCTATCTGCTGGAAACCTCGCAGTTTCCCGGCGGGTTCTATTCCCGCTCCGGGCGGCGGCAATTGCTGCGGCAGGTGGTGGATATGATGCTCTCTGCCGACGATCCCTATGATGCCCTCCTGCGCGGGACAGCAGCACCACGGCAACACTTGCGCGTTGTGAGCTGAACCCGAATACAGGCGCGACTGGATTTTTGCGTGACAGTCCGCTAATTTGGGCGCAAAACTTGAGGCAAAATAAACATAGGTCGAGGAGACCGAGCAGTGAAACCCATGACTTTACGATGGGCGCGCCCCGTGGCCTTGCTGGCTGCGGTCGCCCTCGCAGCATCATGCGGGCTGCCCAAGGTGGGCCCGAACAAACGTCAGATCTTTGCAGGGTCCGTGCAGAAACAGGGCGACGCCTTTGTGGTGGCGGTCAATGACCGCGTTGCCCGTGCCACCGCCGTGGTGCCGGCGCTTGGTTTTTCCGACCAGTTCGCCAATGCATCCGTTCTGACCTCCGACATCATCCGCCCCGGCGACATCCTCGGTCTGACGATCTGGGAAAACGTCGACGACGGCCTCCTGGCCAGCGCCGGGGCCAATGCCACCCTGCTGGAAGAAGTGCAGGTCGACGGTGCGGGCTATATCTTTGTGCCCTATGCGGGCCGCGTGCGCGCCTCCGGCAATACGCCCGACCAGCTGCGCGAGGCGATCACCAAGAAGCTCGAAGATCAGACCCCCGATCCGCAGGTGCAGGTGCGCCGGCTTGCGGGCGATGGCGCCACCGTCAGCCTGACCGGCGCCGTCGGCGCGCAGGGGGTCTATCCGATCGAACGCCCCACCCGGACGCTGGCCACCATGCTGGCGCAGGCCGGTGGCGTGGCGATCGAACCCGAGATCGCGCAGGTCTCCGTCATTCGCGGCGGCCACACCGGCAAGATCTGGTTCGAAGACCTCTATGACCACCCCGAGCTCGACATCGCGCTGCGCAACGGCGACAAGATCCTGGTCGAGGGCGACACCCGCGCCTTTACCGCGCTGGGGGCCACCGCTGCGCAGGCCCGCGTGCCCTTCGAGAGCCAGAACCTCTCCGCGCTGGAGGCCATCGCGCAGGTCGGTGGCCTGATTGCCACCGCCTCCGACCCCACCGGTGTCTTTGTGTTCCGCAACGAGGCCGAGGCGATTTCCAATCAGGTGCTGGGCCGGGACGATCTGATCGGCGCACAGCGGATGATCTACGTGCTGAACCTCACCCAGCCCAACGGTCTGTTCATCGCCCGGGACTTCGTGATCCGCGACGGTGACACCATCTATGTGACCGAAGCACCCTATGCCCAGTGGACCAAGACGCTGTCGCTTCTGACCAGCCCGCTGTCCACGGCCGCAAGTGTCGAGACCCTGTTCGGCGGCAGCTAAGCGCAGATGATGCAAGGGCCTTTGCCGCATCCGGACGAGACAAAAACCGGGAGCCAGCGCTCCCGGTTGTTTGTGTATAACGGTGGCTTTCTGACCCAGTCCCGCGTGCGCCGCATCCTTGATCTGGCCGGGTATGACATCCGTCTTGGCCTGCCCAAGGAGGGCGATCTGGTCGGCATCTGGGGCGACAGTCCCACCGCCCATCGCGGCAAGAAAATCGCCGAGGAGCATGGCGCGCCCTTGGTGCGGATCGAGGATGCATTCTTGCGCTCGGTGCATCCGGGTCGCAGCGGAGAGCCGCCGCTGGGCCTGCTGATCGACCGCACCGGCGTGCATTTTGACCCCTCCCTGTCGAGCGATCTGGTCACGCTGCTGAAAGACCACCCGCTTGATGACAGCGCCCTGATGAAACGGGCGCGCGATGCGATGGCGCGTTTGCAGGACGCACATCTGAGCAAATACAACGCCTTCCACCCCGATGTGCCACCGCCAGAGCCCGGCTATGTGCTGGTGGTGGATCAGTTGCGCGAGGATGCCTCTGTTAAGGCGTCCATCCCCTTTCCCGGTGCCGATCAGGGGCGGTTTCAGGAAATGCTCGCCTTTGCGCAGGAGGAAAACCCCGGCGCGCGCGTGCTGATCAAGACCCACCCCGAAACCACCAAGGGCCACCGCCCGGGCTATTTCGATGCGCGCGATACCAGTGACCGGGTGGAACTGTTTGACGCGCCGGTCTCGCCGCATCTGCTGCTGGAGGGCGCGGTCGGCGTCTATACGGTGTCGTCACAACTGGGGTTCGAGGCCATTTTGGCCGGTCACAACCCGCGCATCTTTGGCCAACCGTTTTATGCCGGCTGGGGGCTGACGCAGGACGAGTTTCCCCCACCCGGCCGCCACCGTCGCCTGACGCGCGCGCAGCTTTTTGCGGCGGCGATGATCCTCTATCCCACGTGGTATGATCCCCATCACGACCGGTTGTGCCAGCTCGAACAGGTGATCGACTCGCTGGAGGCTCAGGTGCGGGCGTGGCGCGAGGACCGCGCGGGCTGGGCCGCATCGGAAATCCGCCTATGGAAACGCGCGCCCTTGCAGCGGTTCTTTGGTCAGCACAAGCGCATGACCTTCACGGAAAAGACCAAAACCGCCAAGAAGAGCGGTAAGAACTGGATGGTCTGGGCCAGCAAGGCCACCAAGGACCACGCCGGGGCGCATCATCTTGAGGATGGCTTTTTGCGGTCGCGCGGGCTGGGGGCGGAACTGGTGCCGCCCTTGTCCCTGGTGCTGGACCGTCAGGGCATCTACTACGACCCCACCCGCCACAGTGATCTGGACGATCTGATCCGCGAGCGGGTGACGCTGACGCCGCAACAGGAACGCCGGATTGAGGCGCTGGTGATGCGGCTGATCAAGCATGAAGTCACGAAATACAACCTCGACGGCACGCTGCCGGATCTGCCCAAAGGCCACCGGGTGCTGGTGCCCGGTCAGGTGGAGGATGACGCCTCGATCCTACTCGGTGCGGGCAAGATCAACAGCAATATGAAGCTGTTGCAAGCGGTGCGCGCCGCCCGCCCCAATGCGGTGGTGATCTACAAACCGCACCCAGATGTGGAGGCCGGTCTGCGCAAGGGGCGCATCAAGCATGCCGAGACCTGGGCCGATGTGGTGGCCGAACACGCCAACCCGGCGGCGCTGATTGACAGCGTCGACGAGGTCTGGACCATGACCTCGCTTCTGGGGTTTGAAGCACTGCTGCGCCGGGTGCCGGTGACCTGCGTGGGGCTGCCGTTTTATGCAGGCTGGGGGCTGACGCGGGATCGGCTGGAAGCGCCCCATTGGCGCGATGCGCGCCCCGGTATCCTCGGCCTGGCCCATGCGGCATTGATTGATTATCCGCGCTATTTCGATCCGGTTTCAAACCTGCCCTGTTCGCCAGAGGTAGCGGTGGATCGGCTGATCAAGGGCGATCTGCCCGCGCCCGGTCCGATGAACCGCAGCCTGTCGAAACTGCAGGGTTTGTTTGCCTCATTTGCACCGCTCTGGCGCTGAGCGAGGATGCGAGGCGCTGCCTCGCGCTCCGGGATATTTTTAAGAAGATGAAGAGGGGCGCGGTCTCAACTTTGGGGGCGGCGCCAGCGGTGCAGGATGTCGGCGCCGATGGGGCGGGTTTCGATCAGGTCGAACCGCGGCGCCTCGGCCAACTGGCCGATGCCAAGCGCGCCAATGGACGGCAGCCCTTCGGCCCCGATCGCCACACCGGCGCTGAAGCCGATCAGCTCATCCACCAGATCATGCGCCAGAAGGGTGGCGGCAAGTGCGCCGCCGCCCTCGCAGAACACCCGTGTCAGCCCGGCGCTGCCCAGCTGGTGCAGCACGTCATGCGGGTCAAGCTGGGTGCCGAGGGTGTTGCAGGACAGAAGCTGCGCCCCCAGCCCCTCCCAGGCGCGCAGGCGTTCTGTGTCGGCGCCGGTTCCGTGGCAGAGATAGAGCGGGATGTCCGCGGCGCTGCGGGCCAGTTTGCTCATCAGCGGCAGGTCAAGATGGCGGGAGACCACCACCCGGGCGGGCTGATGATCGATGCCAAGATCGCGCACGGTGAGCGAGGGATCATCGGCGCGCGCGGTGCCTGCGCCGACCATGACCGCATCGTGACGCGCGCGCATCGCATGCACCATGCGGCGGGCCTCGGGGCCGGTGATCCACTGGCTCTGACCGGAGCCTGTGGCGATGCGCCCGTCAAAACTGGAGGCGAGTTTCAGGGTCACAAAAGGGCGGCCCTGTTCGGTTCTGAGAAAGAACCCCTCGTGGTCAAAACCGGCTTCCTCGGTGCGGATCCCGGTGGTGACTTCGATGCCCGCAGCGCGCAGCATGTCAAAGCCTTGACCGCTGACGCGAGGATCGCTGTCCTCGATCGCGGCGACCACCCGGGCGATGCCCGCATCAATCAGCGCCTGCGCGCAGGGGGGTGTCTTGCCGTGGTGCGAACAGGGTTCCAGGCTCACATAAGCGGTGGCCCCGCGAGCGGCTGCACCAGCCTGCGCCAGCGCCATCGGTTCGGCATGCGGGCGGCCGCCGATCTGGGTCCAGCCCCGGCCCACCACGCGGCCCTGTTTTACGATGACGCAGCCCACCGCCGGGTTTGGCCAGGTGCGCCCCTGCACCCGCCGCCCGAGCGACAGGGCAAGCCCCATAAACCGATGGTCGCTTTTGCTCACTGGATCAGACCTTTCCCCGGGCTGTGTTCAGGCAGCCGGGCCGGGACTTAGGCCTCGGGCGGCACCGGGGGGCGCAGCTCGTGCACGAAGTCCTCGAAATCATCGGCCGCCTGGAAGTTCTTGTAGACGCTTGCAAAGCGAACATAGGCCACCGTGTCGATGCGGGCCAGAGCCTCCATCACGATTTCGCCGATCTTCTTGGAGGCGATATCGGTCTCGCCCATGCTCTCCAGACGGCGCACGATGCCGGAGATCATCTGGTCGATCCGTTCCGGCTCCACCGGGCGTTTCTGCATCGAGATGCGGATCGAGCGCTCCAGCTTGTCACGGTCGAAATCCTCGCGCTTGCCGTTGGTCTTGACCACCACGAGGTCGCGCAGCTGGACCCGCTCGTAGGTGGTGAAACGGCCGCCGCAGGCCGGGCAGAACCGGCGCCGTCGAATCGAGACATGATCCTCCGCCGGGCGCGAATCCTTCACTTGCGTATCGACATTTCCGCAAAACGGGCAGCGCATGCTCGGGCCCCTCCCCTCGAGACAGATCGTTCTTGTGCGCAGGTTTGCGCATTTATCCACAACTATAGGGGAGCAGCTAGGGTTTGGGTAGAGGGGAAATGCAACCGCTAGACCTTGGACAATCTGCGCGCCCATTGCGCCGGTGCCGGTGCCGCTCAGGCGAGATGCGCAAAGATGCGGCGCTGATGCGGCGCGTCGCGATGTTCGAACAGATAGATCCCCTGCCAGGTGCCCAGCACCATTTCGCCCGCCGCGACAGGGATCGACAGGCTCACCGGCATCATCGCCGCCTTGATATGGGCGGGCATGTCATCGGGGCCTTCGTAGGTGTGGCGCAGGTAGGACATCTCGGGGTCGGTCGAGGGCGGCACCAGACGCGCAAAATAGGCCTTGAGATCGCCCTGCACCTCCGGGTCGGCGTTTTCCTGGATCAGCAGCGAGCAGGAGGTGTGGCGCACAAACAGGGTCAGCAGCCCCTGCGTCCGCCCCCAATCTGCCACCAGGTCGCGGATTTCGCGGGTGACCTCGTAGAGCCCCTGCCCGCGGGTCGAAACGCTGACCTCGCGTTGCAGCATCACCGCTCAGAACAGGAGATAGGGCTGGAGATCCCGGCAGAAGCTCTCGGCGGCGGAGACGCTGAAGCTATCGCCCGGTTTGAAGCTGTAGGAGCGGCGGATGAAGGGGGGCTCTTCGGCGCGCGGCACCCCGTTGAGGGAAAACGTGATGGTGTCGATCCGTCCCGTCACCGTGCTGGGAGCGCGCCCCTTCACCACGTAGAGATCCTGCGCGTAATCCGCCTGCAACCGGAGCCGGGCATAGTCGGAGGCGGCGCACCAATAGGCGGCCCCTTCGGCGCCGATCGGCGGCACCACCTCGAAATCGCCATTGTCCAGCACGTAGATGCGGGCCTGGGTGCGGGTCGAATAATAGTCCGCCTGCGGACCGAGGTCCGGCATCTCGGTGCAGCCCGCCACCATCAGCGCGGCGGCTCCAGCAGCAAGGGCGCGGGTCTGGACGGTGGCGAAAAAACGTGCGGGCATGCGGGACATCCTTTTGACCGGGTGTCCCTGATGTAATCCGCGCGCTGGCTGACGACAACCCGTCGCGCATCAGATCGCCCCGCACCACCCCGGTGCGATGGGTCAGCCCCCTGGTTCGCCCCTGGTCAGCGGCGTGTCGGAAACGGAATGATGTCCGCGCTCTGACCCTGCCCCAGCGTTTCTTCCAGCAGCTCCAGCGCCTTTGCGTTGGGTTTTGTGCCGCCATCCGGGCGATAGACCGCGCGCGCCTTTTGCCGCAGCAATTCGCGGGTTTCCTGCGGGCTCATGCGGATCAGGTCCTGCTCATGCTCGCGCAGCACCGACACCAGAAAGGAGTTCACCTCCGTCATCGTGTCCAGCGCATCCAGTTTGCGGTCGAGCGCCCCCAGCGCGCTCGCCATGTCGTTTTGTCCACTCATCTTCACCCCCCGGTGTCTGTGCGCAGGCTAGCACAGCCCCGCAGGAGGAAAATAATTGATCGAAAATTCTAATCAATAATCCGGGTTTCGGAATGGTTAACGCACGCCCCCGGCCTAAGGCGCTCAGGGCGCAGCGCGGGGCCGTTCCGCCAGCGGTCAAAGGGCCCGCCGAGGGCAGCCGATTGTGGCAAAAAAACAGGGCGCCCCGCGCGGGACGCCCGTTTTGATGTGCAAATCTCGTCGTGCCAGTCTGGTCGCGCCGGACTGCTCGCGCCGGCCTGGTCATGCAGGTCTGGCCGCGCTCACTGGTCGAGGAAGCTGCGCAGCTTGCGGCTCCGGCTTGGATGCTTGAGCTTCCGGAGCGCCTTGGCTTCGATCTGGCGGATCCGTTCGCGGGTCACCGAGAACTGCTGGCCGACCTCTTCGAGCGTGTGGTCGGTGTTCATGCCGATGCCAAACCGCATCCGCAGAACCCGTTCCTCACGCGGCGTCAGCGAGGCCAGAACCCGTGTGGTGGTTTCCTTGAGGTTTTCCTGAATGGCGCTGTCCAGCGGCAGCACGGCATTCTTGTCCTCGATGAAATCGCCCAGCTGGCTGTCTTCCTCGTCCCCGATGGGGGTCTCGAGAGAGATCGGCTCCTTGGCGATTTTCATCACCTTGCGGACCTTCTCGAGCGGCATCTGCAGCTTTTCAGCCAGCTCTTCCGGGGTCGGCTCGCGGCCGATCTCGTGCAGCATCTGACGGCCGGTGCGGACCAGCTTGTTGATGGTCTCGATCATATGCACCGGAATACGGATGGTGCGCGCCTGATCGGCGATCGAGCGGGTGATCGCCTGACGAATCCACCAGGTCGCATAGGTCGAGAACTTGTAGCCGCGACGGTATTCAAACTTGTCCACGGCCTTCATCAGGCCGATGTTGCCTTCCTGAATAAGGTCGAGGAACTGCAAGCCACGGTTGGTGTATTTCTTGGCGATGGAGATCACGAGGCGCAGGTTGGCCTCGACCATTTCCTTCTTGGCCTGACGGGCCTCTTTTTCGCCCTTCTGCACCTGTTGCACGATGCGGCGGAATTCCGAGATGTCGAGACCGACGTACTGGCCCACCTGCGCCATGTCGGCGCGCAGCTCTTCGACCTTGTCGGTGGAGCGTTCGATGAACATCTGCCAGCCACGACCGGGCTTTTCGCCCATCTCCGCCAGCCAGTTCGGGTCCAGCTCGCGGCCCCGATAGGCGTCGACGAATTCCTTGCGGTTGATACGGGCCTGGTCGGCCAGCTTCACCATCGCACTGTCGATCTGCATCACGCGGCGGTTGATGCCATAAAGCTGGTCGATCAGCGCCTCGATGCGGTTGTTGTGCAGATGCAGCCCGTTCACCAGTTCCACGATCTCGGAGCGCAGCTGCTGATACTTGGCCTCGTCCTCGGCCGAGAAAGACCCGTCTTCGTTCAGCGTCGCCGAGATCCGCAGGTCCTGCATTTCCGACAACATGGCAAAGTCGCTGGAGATCCGTTCCAGCGTTTCCAGCACCCGATCCTTGAGCGCCGCTTCCATGGCCGCGAGGGACATGTTGGCCTGATCGTCATCATCGTCGTCATCGTCGTCGTTGTTGAGGATCGGGTTGCCGTCGGCGTCCAGTTCCGGGCTGGCGTCCTTGTCCTTTTCCGGCTTGGCGGCTCCGGCAACGGCGCTGGTGTCGACCACCGGCTCGGCCACGTCGCCCTCTTCATCCATCTGGTTGCCAAAGGTGGCCTCCAGATCGATGACGTCGCGCAGCAGAATGTCCTCGGACAGCAATTCGTCGTGCCAGATGGTGATCGCCTGGAAGGTCAGCGGGCTTTCGCAGAGCCCGAGGATCATGGTGTTGCGACCGGCCTCGATGCGCTTGGCGATGGCGATCTCGCCCTCGCGCGACAACAGCTCGACCGAGCCCATCTCGCGCAGGTACATGCGCACGGGGTCGTCGGTGCGGTCCAGCTTCTCCGCCTGGGCCCCGGCCACCGCCACTTCGCGGTTGGATTCGGTGGAGACCAGCTCGGTCGATCCCTTGTTCTCCTCCTCCTCGGCCTCTTCATCCTCGATGATGTTGATGCCCATTTCCGACAGCATGGACATGACGTCCTCGATCTGTTCGGAGGAGACCTGATCCGGCGGCAAGACCTGGTTGAGCTGATCGTAGGTGATGTAGCCCTTTTCACGGGCTTCGGCGATCATCTTCTTGACCTGGGCCTGGCTCATGTCGAGCGAGATTTCAGGCTCCTGGTCGTCAGGCTTGCGGTCGTCAGTATCTTTGGCGGCCATTCATTGCTCCTCTAAGGGGCTGCGGGCGATTCGGGTGGAGCGAATCTTTAGAGCGGTCATCTGATTCGTCACCCCGTTTACCCAATTTTTCTTCAGGCTTCCTTAGCAAAACGACTCATCGCGGCGTCGGGGTCACAGTTGACCGCCACAAACACCGCTGATTCGTCATTCGCCAGTGAAACCGATTCGCTTGAGCAGGTCGCCGAAGGCATCGCGCTCATCCCGATTGAGTCGCGCCCCGTTTTCACCCACATCATATGTTGCCTTGTCCTCATTCTCGCTGCGTACAGCCCGGTTGCGGGCCTCTGCCGCCTGACGCAAACGCCAGGTCAGGGCCTCGTCCGCCAGACCGTCCAGATCCTCCTCGGCTTCCGCCAGCTCGGCATGAAGCCCCGCCATGCTTTCGAGTTTTGCGAATTCCTCCGCCAGGGTCAGGCTGGCCATATCCAGATCGCCGGGTTTTCGCACGCAGGGGCTAATAGCCACATGGCGCAGCGACAGCAGGTTTTCAAGGGCATCCGGCCCCAGAGCATAGGCAATTTCATCGCGCAGCCGCTCCGGCGCGTCGATTCCATAGCGCAGGATCAGGTCGCGCAGATGCGCATGCTCCATGTCCTGACATTGCAGCCGTTCCAGATTGACCTCGAATTCCGGGATCACCGTCGGGGTGGTGATCGCGGTGGCCAGGATCACCGCCTCGCGCACCCGGGCAAACTCCTGTTCCTCGGCCGCGGCCACGATCGAGGCCCGGGTGGTGCTGCGCGGCGGCGGCGGCGCGCCCCAGGGCACCCGCTGGCCGTCGCGAAACCCGCCCTGGGCACGGGAGCGCGGCTGGTAGCCACCGGGACGCTGGCCGTAGCCGGTGCCCCCCTGTCCGCCGCCACCGCGGTTGCCGCGAAAGAGCTGAAAGCGCAGCTCCTTGATGTCCTCGGCATAGTGCAGCCGGATCGAGGGATCGCGGATCAGCTTGATCTTTTCGCGCAGGGATTTGTCCAGCGCCGCCTTGCGTTCCGGGCTGTCAAAGACGCGGCCTTCGGTCTCGCGGCGCCACAGCAGCTGCACCATCGGGATCGCCTGATCGAGCACCGCCTGCACCGCCTCCGGCCCCTCGGCCCGGATCAGATCGTCCGGGTCCTTGCCCTCGGGCATGATGGCAAAGCGCAGGCTCTTGCCGGCCTCCAGCAAGGGCAGCGCCATGTCGATCAGCCGCATCGCCGCGCGCAGACCGGCGGTGTCCCCATCCAGCGCAATCACCGGCTCGTCCGACATCCGCCACAGCAAATGCAGCTGATTATCTGTCACGGCTGTGCCCAAGGGCGCCACGGCGGAGGCAAACCCGGCCTCGGACAGCGCGATCACATCCATGTAGCCCTCGGCCACGATCAGCGTGCTGCCCCGCCCCGAGGCCGCACGTGCAGGGCCGTGGTTATAAAGGTTGCGCCCCTTGTCAAACAGCTCGGTTTCCGGCGAGTTCAGGTATTTGGCGTTGTCATTGGGGTCCATGGCGCGGCCCCCGAATGCAATGGCCCGGCCCCGCGCATCACGGATCGGGAACATGATCCGGTTGCGAAACACATCATAGGGTTTGCCGCCCTTGTTCGAGGGTTTGGCCAGCCCCGCACCGAGGATCAGATCATCGGCGACATCCTTGCCCTTGAGCGCATCCCAGAGGTTCTGCCAGCCATCGGGGGCAAAGCCGATCTCCCAGCGGTCCAATGCAGCCTGGTCGAGACCACGGCGGGCCAGATAGGCGCGCGCCTCGCTCGCCCCTTGGGTTTTGAGTTGCAGGCGGAAGTAGTGCACCGCCTGTTCCATCACCTCGGCCAACTGCGTGCGGCGGTCGTGTTTCTCGGCCGCCTTGGGGTCGCGCTTGGGCATCTCAAGGCCCGCTTCGCCCGCGAGGATCTCCACCGCCTCCATGAAGGAGACATTCTCCGTCTCCTGCACGAATTTCAGCGCATCGCCCTTGGCGTGACAGCCAAAGCAGTAATAGAACCCCTTACGGTCATCCACATGAAAGGAGGCGGTTTTTTCATGGTGAAAGGGGCACGGAGACCACATGTCACCCTTGCCCGGCTGGCTTTTGCGCTGATCCCACATAACCTTGCGCCCGACCACGTCGGTCAGGCTGACACGGGTGCGCAATTCATCAAGGAATCCGGGCGGCAGCGACATTCACACAAAATCCAGTTGTGTGCGGGATGAGCGGCCCGGTGCGGGGCCGCCCAAACGCAGGTTCAGATCAGTTTCCAGAGAGGTTCTTCTTCATTTCCTGGATCTGGTCCCAGTTGTCGACGCATTGGGTCTCGAAAATCTCGCCCAGGTCGATGTTCTTCAGATCGCGGCGCTTCATCTGATAGACATGCTGCGTCAGCTGCGGGATCGCGTTGGAGAAATTCTCCGGCCATTCGGGATCGCTGGCGCGGATGGTCTCTTCGACCTTGTCCTCGGCCACCCGGTCAAGCCGCGCCTGTTGCACGGCGGCCATCACCTGCCCCTGGTATTTGCAGCTTTCCTCCTTGCCCAGTTCGGCAGCGGAGAACGCGGGGGTGGCGAGAAGGGGCGCCGCGAGGGTCGCGGCGACGAGGATCTTGCGGATCATGGATCAGCTCCGGAATCAGTTTCGTGATCCCGGTTAATCTAGCCCCGTGCCGCCACGGCTTCCATGGCTCTTTTCAGATCGTGAACAAGCGTCGCCGCAAAAGAGCGGAACACCATGATTTGCAAGGTGTTTGGCCCCACCCGCGTGATCGACGCCATCATGTGTTTCAGCTCGGTGCGGGCGGTGTGGCCGCGTTTGAACACCTGTGGCCGCAGATCAATGGGCACCAGACGGGCCATCACCTCCTCGGCGTGCGCGCCCTCCAGCCGCACCACCGCCCAGCCATCGCTAAGGTCGGTGAGCGCGGCATGCGCCGCCAGTTTGGGATCAGCCACGGGGCCGACCAGCAGCGCCTGCGCCCGACCAAACCAGATCGCGCGGGCCTCCGCCTTGCCAGTGGCGCGGTTGGGCGCGGGAAACCCCATGCCATGCGCGGCGTTCAACGCATCGCTCAGCGGTTTTTCCTGCCCCTTGTAGGGCGCGATCAGGGTCAGGGCGGCGGGTGTGTCCTCTGTCAGGGTCACATCACCAATGGTCAGCGGCAGCAGCCCCGCGCAGGGGGATTTTGCGGCAAGTTGCATCTCAGTCTCAGCCACGAACGCGCCCTCCCTCAGGGTCAAAGAACACAGGGTTCACCACTTCGCACAGGGTGTCGATGCCCCGCGTGTGATCCACCAGCCGGATGGTGTCGCCCATCCGGTCCGGCCCGCCCGACAGCATCGCCAGCCCGATCATATGCCCGAGCGTCGGCGAGAACCCCACCGAGGTCACATAGCCAAGGTCATTGACCCGCTCCACCGTGGCGTCCGGATCAAACAGATGCGCCCCGGCGCTGAGCGCCTGCATCGCGCCCACGGGTTTGAGGCCCACAAGCCGCATCCGGTCGTCATCCATCAGCCCGTCCCGTTCCGACAGAGCCTTGCCCCAGCAGGATTTCTTTTTCGAGACCAGCCCCTGCATGCCGAGGTCAAAGGCGGTGACGGTGCCGTTGATCTCCGCATGGGTGATAAAGCCCTTCTCGATCCGAAGCACGTTCAGCGCCTCCATCCCGTAAGGGCCACCGCCAAAGGGTTCAGCCCGCTCCAGCAGCAGGCGATAGAGCGCCTCGCCATAGCGCGCAGGCACCGCGATCTCATAGGCGTGCTCGCCCGAAAACGAGATCCGGAACAGCCGCCCGGCCACGCCCGACACGGTGATCGCCCCGCAGGCCATGAAGGGGAAGGTCTCAGCGTTGACGTCCTCATCCACCAGCCCGTCGATCAGATCGCGCGCCTTGGGACCGGCCACCGAGAACTGCGCCCATTGATCGGTGACGGACGTGAACCGCACATCAAAATCCGGGCGCACCACCTGTGTGAGGTATTCCAGATGCGCCATCACCTGCCCCGCCGCCGCGGTGGTGGTGGTCATCACATAGTGGTTTTCCCCCAGCCGCGCGGTGGTGCCGTCATCCATGACAAAGCCGTCCTCGCGCAGCATCAGACCATAGCGCACGCGCCCGAGTTTCAGCGTGGAGAACAGATTGGCATAGGCGAGATCCAGCAGCTGTGCCGCGTCTGGTCCCTGAATGTCGATCTTGCCCAGCGTCGAGACATCGCAGACGCCCACCGCATTGCGCACCATGGTGACCTCGCGGTCGCAGGATTGCCGCCAGGTGCTCTCGCCGTCCTTGGCGAAATAGCTGGCGCGATACCACAGGCCGACCTCGATATTGGCGGCGCCACGCGCCAGCGATGCCTTGTGCGAGGTCAGATAGCGCTGCGGCTTGAAGCCCTGATCCTCGGCCCCTGCCCCCATCGCGGCAATGGATGTGGGCACGAAGGGCGGTCGGAAGGTGGTGACACCGGTTTCCGCAATGCTGCGCCCGGTGGCATCGGCCAGCACCGCCAAGGCGGCCACGTTGGAGTTCTTGCCCTGATCGGTGGCCATGCCTTGGGTGGTGTAGCGCTTCATATGCTCGACCGAGCGGAAGTTCTCCCGCGCCGCCTGCGCCACATCCTTGACGGTGACGTCGTTCTGGAAATCCAGCCACGCCCGTCCCTTGCCCGGCACCGCCCACAAGGGGCTGATCCGGTAGGGCGCATCGCTGGCCTCTGGCAATGGCGGAGCGTCAACCGATGTGCCGATGCTGGCCAATGCGGTGACGGCGGCCTGCGCGCCGTCCTGCAAGGCACCATGGGTGGAGAACACCCCATTGGCGGCCCCTGCGACCACCATGCCCGGCACCGCATCCGGTTTTGGCAGGAACGCCGCCAGTTCCCGGTTCCACTCCGGGCGCGCGCCCATGTGGCAGGTCAGATGCACCGAGGGGTTCCAGCCGCCAGATACGGCCAGACAGTCGGTTTGCAGTTTTTCCTCGCCATTGACGCTGCGAATGGTGACGCTCTCCAGCCGTTGTCGCCCGGCACTGTCACAGATCATCGCGCCCTTGATGACGGGGAATTCGCCACTGTCGGGCGCGTCATGGCGGCTGTCGATCACGGCGGTGACATGCACGCCCTCCGCCACCAAATCCCGCGCGGTGCGATGGGCGTCATCGTTGTTGGCAAAGACGGTGATCCGCGCGCCCGGGGCCACGCCCCAGCGATTAAGGTAGGCCCGCACCGCCCCCGCCATCATGATGCCGGGGCGGTCGTTATTGCGAAAGGCGATGGGGCGCTCGATCGCCCCCGCCGCCAGCACCGAGGCCTTGGCGGCGATGCGCCAGAAACACTCGCGCGGGCGATGCGCGGTCTTCAGGGACTGGCTCGGCGGCAGGTGGTGCGAAACCCGCTCCAGCGCCGAATAGGTGCCGTGATCATAGACGCCGGTGACCGCGGTGCGCGACATCAGGCGCACGTTGTCCATGCTCTCCAGCTCCGCCAGAACCTCTGCCACCCAGATATGCGCAGGCTTGCCGTCGATCTCCTCAACCTCGGCCAGAAGACGCCCGCCCATGCGGCTGTCGTCTTCGGCGAGGATCACATCCGCCCCCGCACGCCCCGCCGTCAGTGCGGCCATCAGCCCGGCCGGGCCAGACCCGATCACCAGCAGGTCACAAAAGGCAAAGGCCTTCTCGTAAGGGTCCTTGTTGGCCGCCCCGGACAAGGCCCCAAGCCCCGCCGCGCGCCTGATGATCGGCTCGTAGAGCTTCTCCCACAGGGGCGCGGGCCACATGAAGGTCTTGTAATAAAACCCCGCCCCGAGAAAGGGCGCGGCCAGATCGTTCACCGCCATCACATCGCGCTCGACCGAGGGCCAGCAGTTCTGGCTCTGCGCCGCCAGCCCCTCAAACAGCTCCTGCTGGCTGGCGCGAATATTGGGATCTCGCGCCGCGCCCTTGCCGGTGCTGACCAGCGCGTTGGGCTCCTCAGAACCTGCGGTCAGGATGCCACGCGGACGGTGATATTTAAACGACCGCCCCACCAGATGCACATCATTGGCCAACAGGGCCGAGGCCAGCGTGTCGCCTTCCAGCCCCATATAATCCTTGCCATTAAACGAAAAATTGACGGTCCGATTGCCGGACACCAGACCCTTGCCCGCGATCCTCATGACTGGTCCTCCTTGATCGCAAGGCCCGCGTCCTGCGCCAGCGCCACGCCCAGCATCTCATGAGTCGCGGTGTTGCGCGTGACCTTCAGCCAGGCCCCGCAGCCCATGTCATGCTGCCACAGCTCGTCCAGGGGCCCGGCCGGGTTGTCGCGCAGATGCACATGCGCATCCCAGGCCTCCAGACCTGCCTCCAGCGCAGGCACCGGCAAGGCCGCGCCCTTGTAGGTGAATTCGCGCCGATCCCGCGCGCCGCACAGCGGACAGGTGATCCTCATGACAACCGCCCCTTCATCTTTTCAAAAATACCTCCGCCGGAGGCTCCCCAACTGCGCGACAGGCGCTTAGTGCAGATTATGTTGCGCACCGGTGCCCTCCTCATCCATCAGACCATAGCCGCTGCGGAACCGGTCCAGCTTGAACCCCGTGGCCGCCTTATGCGGGCGGTCGGTGGCGATCAGATGGGCAAAGCAATGCCCCGAGGCCGGCGTCGCCTTGAAGCCGCCATAGCACCAGCCCGCATTGAGATAGAGCCCCTCGATCGGCGTGTGATCGATAATGGGCGATCCATCCGGCGTCATGTCCATGATGCCGCCCCAACTGCGCAGCAGCCGCGCCTTGGTCACCGCGGGCACCATGGCAGCAATCGCCTCCATCGTGTGTTCCTGCATCGGCAGGTTGCCGCGCGCCGCATAAGAACTGTAGAAGTCCAGATAGCTGCCAAAGACCAGCCCGCCCTTGTCGGACTGGCTGATATAGAGATGCCCCTCGGCAAAGGTGATGACATGGTCGATCACCGGCTTCAGCCCTTCGGAGACAAAGGCCTGCAACACATGGCTCTCGATCGGCAGGGTCAGCCCCGCCATCGCCGCCACCTGGCTCGACCGGCCCGCTGCCGCCAAAGCGACCTTTTTCGCCCGGATCGGGCCGCGCGCGGTCTGCACGCCCACCACCTTGCCGCCCTCGACATCAATGCCGGTGACCTCGCAGTTCTGGATCAGGTCAACGCCAAACTGATCCGCCCCGCGGGCATAGCCCCAGGCCACCGCATCATGGCGCGCGGTGCCCGCCCGGCGCTGCAACAGCGCGCCCATGATCGGGAAGCGGTTGTTGTCGTAGTTCAGGAAGGGCACCAGCTTTTTCAGCTCGTCGCGATAGAGGATCTCCGCATCGTCGCCCTGGTTGATGATCGAATTGGCCCGCCGGATGGTGGCATCGCGCTGGCCATCGTTGTGGAACAGGTTGAGAATGCCGCGCTGGGACATCATCGCGTTGTAATTGAGGTCCTGCTCCATCCCCTCCCAGAGCTTCAGCGAGTGGGAATAAAACTCCGAATTGCCCGGCAGGTAGTAATTGGCCCGCACAATGGTAGTGTTGCGCCCGACATTGCCGCCGCCGAGATAGCCCTTTTCCAGCACCGCGATATTGCGCAGGCCATGTTCCTTGGCAAGGTAATAGGCGGTGGCCAGCCCGTGACCGCCGCCGCCGACAATGACCACGTCATAGTCGCGCTTCGGTTCCGGGTCGCGCCAGTGGGCGGTCCAGCCCTTGTTGCCGGTCAGCCCTTCCTTCAGCACCCGCCAGCCCGAAAATCGATCTGAAATCCCCATGGCCCACTCCCCAAACACTGTCTTGCTGCCGCGCCATGCCGGATGGCCCGCCCTGTCGCCCTAGTGCTAGCGGGTTTGCGCGCCCGCTCCTAGCCCCACCAGCGACATCGCGGCAGTCTCTTGCGCAGATGGCCACGAACTAGGCACTTATGTCCAGTGCATTTTTGGAGCAAAATCACCATGCCACGGGCAAGCCCGGCCACAGGGGTGGACACAATACGGACGGGCGCCTGACGGACGGGCACACCACACACGGGCGCGACACTGAAATGTGCCGCGCCCGCGCGTCGGATGCAAAGGGTGCGCTGCCTGCAAGACACAAGCACGGCGCGCAGGCCTGACGGCAGTAGCGGGTTACCCGTTTGCGCCGGTCAGGTCCTGCGCCAGCATCAGCGCGTTGCCGTCGGGGTCGTAAAAGGTCGCGGTCTTGACCATGCCCTCGACGACATCCGTCTCGCCATCGAATTTCACCGCGGCCTGCTCCAGCTGCTGCCGCGCCGCGTCCAGATCCGCGATCCCGAAGACCGGCACGCAGTTGCCGGGCGCAGGCCGGGTGTGCTCGCCCAGGCCAATGACAACTCCGGGCGTGTTGGTGCGGATCTCGGACCAGCCCGCGTCATCGGCATGATAGAGCAGCTCGAACCCCAGCATGTTTTGATACCAGTCGGCGCTGGCATGGCGGTCGGAGACGGACAGGGCAAGGGTGATGGTCTGATCGACGGAAATAAGAGACATGGGCTTTCCTTATGATTCAAAATATACTAACTATACTTTATGGACATTGAGCTGTTTGTCAACATCACCTCGCGAGCCTGGGCATTGCCGATCTTGTCGAGCCTGCATTCGGGCGTCGCCGGGCGACAGGCGCCGCTGCTGGCGGCGACGGGGGCCGGCAGGACCGCCTTTGCACAGAGCATGGATCACCTGATCGACCTGGGCCTGCTGGAGCGCAACCCGGGCTACGGCCACCCGCTGCGGCCGGAATTCCGGCTGACACCTCTGGGCAAGACGGTGGCGGCGCTTGCCGACAAGATCCGCGATGTTGCAACGGAAGAGGACTGGCCCCTGCTGCGCCGGTCATGGACGTTGCCGGTTCTGACATCGCTGCACCGGCCCAGCCATTTCACCGAGATCAAGCGGCAGCTGCCGACGATCACGGATCGGGCGCTGTCGCAGTCGTTGAAATCCATGGAGGCCCGGGACTGGGTCTGCCGCAGCGTCGATAGCGCCGCCCGCCCGCCACGATCGATCTACAGCGCGGTGAACACCGGGGGACGGATCAGTCAGGTCATCGCGCCCGACGTGGGTTTTGTCTAACCACGCGGGCCCGGATTGCGGGGACATTGCCGCTCCGCGACAACGGCACATCCACTCCGGGAGCTGAACCAAAAAACGGCGGGTGGAGACCCGCCGTTGTTGTTGATTGCCGTCCGCGTGCCTCAGAGGCCCTTGGCGCGGTAGCTGGAGGCTACCTTGTCGATGGAGACCAGATAGGCGGCGGTGCGCAGGTCGGTGACGTCGTCACGCTCGTGCCAGACCTGACGCATGGACTGGTAGGCAATGCGCATGGTGTCATCGAGACCCGAGCGCACCAGCTCCAGCTCGCCCGCGCCGCGGAGGTATTTCTCCTTGAACTTGGGGTCGAGCGACCAGGCCTTGCCCATGCTTTCCGACAGCATTTCCAGCTGATCGACCACCAGCTGGTGGCGCGCCTCTTCCTGACGGCGCTGCATGCGGCCAAAGCGGATGTGCGACAGGTTCTTGACCCACTCAAAGTAGGAGACCGTCACACCGCCGGCGTTGGCATACATGTCGGGGATGATCACGACGCCCTTCTTGCGCAGGATCTCGTCGGCACCGGCGGTCACCGGGCCGTTTGCGGCCTCGATGATCAGCTTGGCCTGGATGTTCTCGGCGTTGGAGAGGTTGATGACCCCCTCCAGAGCCGCCGGGATCAGGATGTCGCAATCGGCCTCGAGATATTTGGCGCCGTCCTTGATGTAGCGCCCCGAGGGGTAGCCATCGACGCCGCCGTGCTTGGCGATCCAGGCGCGCAGATCCTCGATGTCGAGACCGTTTTCATCAAACAGCCCGCCGTCCCGCTCGATCACGCCGACGATCTTGCAGCCGTCCTCCTCCGAGAGGAACTTGGCGGCGTGATAGCCCACGTTGCCGAGACCCTGCACGATGACGCGCTTGCCATCCAGCGTGCCGGAGAGACCGGCCTTGGCCTTGTCTTCCTCGTAGCGGAAGAATTCCTGCAGCGCGTATTGCACGCCGCGGCCGGTGGCCTCGACCCGGCCAGCGATCCCGCCCGCGTTGAGCGGTTTGCCGGTGACACAGGCGCGGGCGTTGATGTCGGTGGTGTTCATGCGGGCGTATTGGTCTGCCATCCAGGCCATCTCACGCTCGCCAGTGCCCATGTCGGGGGCGGGCACGTTCTGCGAGGGGTTGATCAGGTCGCGCTTGGCCAGCTCATAGGCAAAGCGGCGGGTGATCAATTCCAGTTCGTGTTCCTCGTATTGGCGCGGATCGATGCGCAGACCGCCCTTGGAACCGCCGAAGGGCGCCTCGACCAGGGCACATTTGTAGGTCATCAGCGCCGCAAGCGCCTCGACCTCGTCCTGGTTCACGCCCATGGCATAGCGGATGCCGCCCTTCACCGGTTCCATATGTTCGGAATGGACCGAGCGATAGCCGGTGAACGTATGGATCTGACCGCGCAGGCGCACGCCGAAACGCACCGTGTAGGTGGCGTTACAGACGCGGATCTTCTCCTCAAGTCCAGGCGGCAGGTCCATCAGCGCCACCGCGCGGTTGAACATGAGATCCACACTTTCGCGGAAGCTGGGTTCTTTGAGATTGCTCATGGGATGATCCCGTCCTTCTGAAACGACTCAAGGAGTTATGGTGCCCCCCATCTATGCAGAGAACGTTACGGACTGCGACCATTTATCCCGGGCTTTTGCACAAATTTTCGGCAGTTTGAAAACGTTAGCGGAAACGAATCGGAAATGAACACCGTTTCCCGGTGGTCCGGCGGATTGTTTCCGGACCGCAAACAACCGCGCGGCGCTTGTTGGGATTAACTTCAAACTCTCCTGAAAAGTGCCATTTGCGGCGCGGAGCTGCCCCAGTTCAGCCATCTTTGTCAATCAATCCTAAAGAGCGGCACCACGTCCGCGCGACACCAGCTGTGCAGCCCTGCCTGCTGCGAGTCACCGCCCGCACCAACCGGGCAGACCCGCACGGCTTGGCAGCCTTTTGGAACGGGACGCGTGGACCATTCTGACCGCGACAAGGGGATGCACGGGATCGCGCCGGGTTCGCACCGGGATCCTGCGGGCCGATGGAAAGTATGGACACATGACTGTGAGTTTCTGGACGACGACAGCTCTGGCCGGAACAGGGCGCCTGAACAGCTGGCGGGCGCGCGGACGTGCGGGCCTGAGCCGGTTCCGCGCCGACGAAAGCGGTGTGCTGCAATACCCGATGTTCGTGACCCTCATCTGCATGCTGGCGGTGCTTGGCATCGGGGTCGACCTGGTGCGCCTGGAGCGCGATCGCACCCATGTGCAATACGCGCTGGACCGCGCGGTGCTGGCGGCTGCCGACCTCGATCAGGAGCTGGAACCGGCGGCGGTGGTGCAGGACTACATGAGCAAATCCGGCGTTGGCGAATACTACCGCACCCCGGATGCGCAGGTGACGCCCACCTCGAAGCGGGTCTCTGCCAGCGTCGATGCCGATTTCGACCCCGAATGGATGCAGGTCGCCGGGGTCAAGGATCCGCTGCCGCTCTATGCGGCGGCCACCGCCGAGGAAAGCATCGGCAATGTGGAAATCTCGCTGGTGTTGGATGTGTCCGGTTCCATGCGGAACAATAACCGGCTGGTGAACCTGAAACGCGCGGCCAAGGAATTTGTCCAGACCATGTCGGACAATACCGAGGACGACAAGATGTCGATGTCGATCGTGCCCTACTCGACCCAGGTGTCGATGCCGGCGCAGTTCCTCGACCAGCTCTCGGTCGAGGACGCACACGACGTCTCCTACTGCCTGAATTTCGACAGCAGTGATTTTTCCACCACCAGCCTCAGCACGCTGAAAACCTATGAACGCACGATGCATTTCAGCATCTGGAGCACCAGCGACCAGCGTGATCGGAACCGGCATGTCTACCAGCCGATCTGCGCCTCGCATGATGACAATCCGGAGCGCACAACGATCCTGCTCGAAGACGATGTCGACACGCTTCAGGACTATATCGACGCCTTCGACCACTCGGAGAACACGTCGCTGGACATCGGCATGAAATGGGGTGTTGCCCTGCTCGACCCGTCGGTCCAGCCGATCATCTCGGCCCTGACGGTGGGGGAGGATGCGCTGGTCGACGCCAAGTTTGCCAGCCGCCCCACCAGCTACTCCGACACCGACACGCTGAAGGTGGTGGTGTTGATGACCGACGGGCAGAACACCCACCAGCCCCGGGTCAACGACAGCCGCCGCAGCGGCAACTCCGAAGTCTGGTACAATGAGGACGCGAACGTCTACTCCACCTACAATCCGCAGCGGTCCTACAACAAATACTACTGGCACAACAAGAACCGCTGGATGGACCACCCCTATGGCAACGGCTCCTACGAGGACGAGGTCTGCACCGGCACGGTCTATAATGGCTACTGCTACTACGGGCGCTGGAAGACCGTGACCGTGGACGAACCCGGCACGGCCGAGGAGCTGAGCTTTGCCGAGCTGTTTGCGGACACCCCGTTGCAGTACATCTACTACTACCTGTTCTACGACTGGATGAATTTCTACGACGCCCGGGACGAATGGTACTACGACGTCTACAACTCTGTGGGCGCCAGCGCCAAGAACACCCGGACGCAGGCGATCTGCACCGCGGCCAAGGAAGCGGGCATCATCGTCTTCACCATCGGTTTCGAAGCCCCCTACGGCGGCCAGGAAGTGCTGCGTCAATGCGCCAGCTCCGACTCGCATTACTATGATGTGGACGGGCTGGAGATTTCGGACGCCTTTGCCTCGATCGCCTCTGCCATCCGCCAGCTGAGGTTGACAGAATGACCCGCCGCCTGCCCCTTCGCCTGCGTCTTGCCTCCTGTCTGCGCCGCTTTCGCCGGCGCGAGGAGGGCGTTGCCTCGGTCGAATTCGTGGTGGTGTTCCCGCTGCTGATGATGATCCTGTTCTCCTCGGTGGAGCTGGGCGTCATCACCCTGCGCCAGGTGATGCTGGACCGGGCCGTGGACCTGACCGTGCGCGACATCCGGCTCGGCACCGGCGGCAACATGCAGCATGACACCATCCGCGATGCGATCTGTGCCCGCACCGGGCTGGTCACCACCTGCACGCAGTCGCTGCGGCTGGAAATGGTGCAGCTCGATCCGTTCAACTGGGCCGGGGTCGACACCACCCCCGATTGCATCGAGTCCGTCGAAGAGGTCAATCCGGTCACCACCTTCATCAACGGCGACTCCAACGACCTGATGTTCCTGCGCGCCTGCATGAGCTTCTCGCCGCTGTTTCCCTATTGGGGGCTGGGCGACAAGTTGCAGAAAGACGGTGACGGGCGCATCCGCCTCTATGCCGCCAGCGCCTTTGTACAGGAGCCAAAGTAGATCATGTTTCAGCGTATTCTCCCTGCCCTGCGCCGGTTCCGGCATCGCGAAGACGGTCTTGTCTCTGTCGAGGCGGCGCTGTCGCTGCCGCTGCTGCTGATCGTCTTTGCCGTCTCCTACACGCTGTTTGACCTGTTCCGGCAGGAGGCGGTGAACAGCAAGGCGACCTATACGATCGCCGACCTGATCTCGCGCGAGACGACGGCGCTGAACGACGACTATATCGACAGTATCTATGCGCTGTCGCAGGCGATGATCCGCTCCGACACCGAGATCTCGATGCGGGTGTCGGTGGTGCGCTGGGACGAGGACACCGATGCCTATTACGTCGACTGGTCGGTGGAACGCGGCGACGAGATGGACGTCTGGACCGACGACACCGTCAGCGGCATCGCCGACAAGCTGCCGATCATGCCGGACGAGGAACGGGTGATCGTGGTGGAAACCTGGAACGTGGTGGAGCCGGTCTTTGCGGTCAATATCGGCACGCAGAACATGTACAACCTCGTGTTCACCCGCCCGCGCTTTGCCTCTCAGGTGGCTTATGAGGGCTCGGTCATCAGCGATGGCCCGGCCCATGATGACGAAGTGGATGACGCGATCCTGTAATGCCGCCCCCGCAGCGGGATCGCCCCACATCACAGAGGTGCTGTCTGGACATGGCACATCGGACCGCCGCGCAGAATGCCGGCGGTCCATTTGGTTTGTGCCCCCAGACACGCGCTAGCTGTCGCCGTCGGGGGCAAGCGGGTCGATCACCAGATGCGGCTGCCCGTCCGAGGTCCGTTCGCGGCTGTGGCCGTCGGGGCCGATGACACCGCTGATGCGCCGGCGCAGGTTGGAAAACCGCGTCGAGGTGACAACATCCACGGGCTGATCCAGATCCAGTTCCAGCCGGACCCAGCCGGGCCGTCCCGCCGCCGGGGTGGCGCGGATGATCCGCGCGGTGAAGGGCTGCGACAGGTAACGGCCCGCCACCCGGGCGCCGGCGGCAAGGCGCTGCGCCCGCTGCCGGCCCAGCATCGCCGCGCAGGCGTTCCAGTCCCGAAAGCCAAGCGCATGCGCCACATGCTCCAGCGCCGCGCTGTGGGTCACCGGGGTGCCGGCGTCGGCCTGCTGGCGACGCCAGTCGCGGGCGCGGGCCTTCGCCTCGGCGAGGGAGGGGAGAGCGGGTTTCATGCGCGTCCCTCCATCCCGGCGCGGGGCGCGGTGGCGCCCCTGTGTGACCGGCGCCGCTGCCACAGCACCGCAAGGGTCAACAGCAGCAACAACGCCTCTGCCGCCGGGGCCGCCAGCCAGATGCCCCCCTCGCCGATCCGCGCCGCCAGCACAAAGGTCAGCGGGATCGAGAACAGATAGGGTTTGGACAGCCCCAGCAGCGCCGCCCGCACCGCATCCCCGATGGCCTGGAAATGCATCGCCACCATCATCAGCGGTCCCGCCAGCACGAACAATGCGCCCAGCACCGGCAGGATGCGCGCCACCTCGGCAATCACCCCCGGATCGGAGACGAACCAGCCCGCGATCCACCCGGCCCCGAGGCTGAGGGTCGCCTGCGTCACCGCGCAGTAGATCAGCGCGATCCAGATCGCGAGCCGGAGGCTCTGACGCACCCGCGGCCCGTCGCCGGCGCCAAAGAGATTGCCGGTGATGCTCTGCATCGCGTGCGACAGTCCCAAGAGCGGCAGGAAGGTGAAGGTCAGAAGCCGGGTGATCACCCCATAGGCCGCGACGGTCTGGGCATACTCCGGCGTGCGCAGCCATTGCAGCGCCACCATGATCGCCGCCGATCCCAGCGCGATGCCGATGAAGTTGAGGCTCTGCGGTGCGCCCAGCGCCAGCATCCGCCCCCAGCCCGCCAGCAGGCTCTGTTGCCACAGCACGGCCGGGCGCAGCACCGTCTCGCCGCGCAGCCGGAACCCGAGGATCAGCGCCAGCGCCAGGGCCTGCGCCAGGGCGGTGCCCAGCGCCGAGCCTGCCACGCCCATCCCCGCCTCGGCAATCAGCAGGTAGTTGAAGGCGATGTTGGAGAGCGAGACCACAAGGCTCATCAGCGCCATCAGCCCGGCGCGGCCCTCGTTGCGCAGCGCATCGGAGTTGACCGACAGCACAAACAGCAGCGGCGTACAGCCTACGGTGATGCGCAGGTAGGTGTGGCCCATGGCGGCCAGTGTGGCATCGCCCCCGGCAGCGGCCTGCGTCACCGCATCGCCCCAGAGCACAAAGGCCACCATCAGCGCCACCGCAACCGCCAGCGCCAACCCGTGCGCGCCGGCATAATCCGCCTGCGCCGCTGGTGTGTCGCCCGCCCCGAGGTGTCGGGCAAGGCGGCTCGACATGCCGCTGGCCACCAGCGTCGCCAGTGCCACCACCAGCATATAGGCGGGAAACATCAGGGTGACGGCGGCCAGCGCCTCCGGCCCGACGAAGTGGCCCAGAAACAGCGCATCGGCCACCGTGAGACACCCGTTCATCCCCATCACAAAGATGATGGGCAAGGCGGTCTTGGCATAGATCGGACCAAATCGTCCGGTCAGAAAGTGATTGGTAGGGGAAGATGTCATATCCCCGATCTCCTCTTGCAGGTATCGCGCAAGAACAGGATGGAGCCCGCATTCCCATCCGCGCGATATGCGTGGAGGATGATCGATAGACAGAGATGTCCGCAGAACTTCACCAAGGCCAAGGGCCCGCAGGCGGCGGGGGTCTGCGCCCCTGCCCCAGCGCTTAGCCCCTGCCCGGGCCTGCGTCAAGCCTGTCGTTTAGAGCGGTGCAGATGCGCGACACGCGCCAGAAGGGAGCTGACGGCGCCTGAACAGCGAATTTTCGAAATCTGCCAGAGTTCCGATTAGGCTGGGCGCATTCATTTCGGAGGAGGAAAAAGAATCATGGATGATTTTGAAGAAGTTCTTGTCGATTTTGACGACACCGGCGCCGAGCCTCTGTTTGAGGTTCCTGCGGAAAATGACGCCAAGGGCATTCAGTACAACGCTTATTGCCTACACCACAAACGATCCATCACGGGCTGGACCACGAGCAATTCGCAGATCCACTACGCAATCTACTATCATATGCGCAGCAATCCGGGCCACAGCATCCGGGTCTATCAACGCGTCACCTGAGCGAGACATGCAGAGGTCCGACGCCCCGGGGATGTGGCGCGTCGGGCCAATGCCTCAGCCCGCGTCGCGTTCGACCATCATGGCGGCGAGGATTTCGGTCATCGTCTTGGTCTGCGAGCCCGGCGTCACGCCGCCGATGCCGATGCGGCGGCCCATGCGCCACCAGAGGCCGGGATACCAGCAGCGCGTGCCCGGGGTCTTGCTGCGCATCAGAAAGCCGTTGGAGGGCTTGAAGGCAAAGAACCCGCGATCCAGCACTTCAAGATCGGCGATGCGGATGATCTCGGTCCCGTCGGAGCAGCGCAGCCCCTTGGCCGTCAGCTCGATATGATGGGCGGTGGCCTGCCACATGCGATGGCCCATCCAGAGCGCACCACCCGAGACCAGCAGCAGAAACCCCTGCCAGGCCAGCCCCGGCGCGCTGGCCATCGCCACATAGAGCGTCAGCAGCCCCAGCCCCACCAGCATGGAGACCCCCATCACCCGGCGTGCGGGCGAGGCCGCAACGGTGGCAAAGACCTCGTCAGTGTCATGCGGGCTGGTCATGGATCGCGTCTCCCTCAGATCGTCGTGGCAGGGGTAGCGAAAAACATCCGCCGCGAACAGCCCTATTGCGCGTCCCGACGGCGGGCGCTGACCTCATAGCCGCGCTCTTCGGGTTCGTCGTCGACCAGCGCGGTGGGAAAGCCGTCGGCCAGCACGCTGACACCCGCGACCTCCTCCAGCCGCTCGATGATCTGGTCGGACTGCGCCCGTTCGCCAAACCGCGCCTGCCCGTCCGCCATGATGCGGATGATCTCGGGCGACAGCTCCAGCGGCACGTTGTGACGATCCGCGATGTCCTGGAACAGGCCGATGTCCTTCATCACCAGATCCATGGTGAAATTCACGTCGCGCGCGCCGGAGAGGATCAGCTGGCTTTCGGTCTCATGCACAAAGCTGTTGCCGGAGGAGACCCGGATCGCCTCATAGGTGGTGGCCATGTCCATGCCGGCGGCCTTCATCGTCACCATCGCCTCGCAGAGCGTCAGCAGATTGGCGGTGGCCAGGTAGTTGGTCATCACCTTGAGGGTGCTGGCGGTGCCGAGGTCGCCGGTGTGCAGCACCCGCCGCCCGAGGATGGTCATCAAGGGCAGCACCCGGTCGAAGCCCGCGCGCGGACCACCCACAAAGATGGAGATATTGCCGGTGTCGGCCCGGTGGCAGCCGCCCGAGACCGGACATTCCATCGCCAGCCCGCCGCGGGTCTCCACCAGCTCGGCGAGCCGGGCCACCTCGGCGGCGTCGGTGGTGGACATCTCGATCCAGATCTTGCCGGCGCGCACCTCCGGCAGCATCTGGCGCAGCACCGCGTCGCAGGCGGCGGGCGACGGCAGACAGGTGATCACCACCTCGCAGGTCGCCATCAGATGCGCCGGGCTTTCGGCCAGCGTGGCGCCCCGGGCGACAAAATCGGCGCATTTCTCCGCGTCGAGATCATGCACCCGCAGGTCGATCCCGTTGCGCAGCAGGCTGCCTGCCAGCTTGCCCCCGACATTGCCCAGGCCGACAAATCCGACCTTCATTGCATCGCTCATGATCCGCGCTCCCTGCCGCCCTGTTTGCCCCAGCCTGACCCGCCGCACCGCCGCTGGCGCGTGTGAAAACGACATCGGCGCAGCGCCCGGTGCCGGGAATGGAGCAGACGCCCCTCCTCTGCACCCATGCACAGCCCCGGTGAGCCTGTGCAGATTTTACCGGGCACAAGATCCGCCTATCTTTGGCTCAGCAACCTCTCATCAGGAGAACCCCCATGTCCCTGCGTCCGATACTGGAAACACGCGCCGCCCAACCGACGATGGAGGGCGCCGGCGTGCATCTGCACCGCGCCTTCGGGTTTCAGGACCCCAGCGAGCTGGATCCCTTCCTGCTGTTTGACGATTTCCGCAACGACCACCCGGAGCTCTACCAACAAGGGTTTCCCTGGCACCCCCACCGCGGCATCGAGACCATCACCTATGTGCTGGAAGGCTCTGTCGAGCATGGTGACAGCCTCGGCAACACCGGCACCCTGGGTGCGGGCGATGTGCAGTGGATGACCGCCGGATCCGGCATCTTGCATCAGGAGATGCCCAGCGGCAACCAGAAGGGCCAGATGCACGGGTTCCAACTCTGGGGCAACCTGCCCGGCAGCCAGAAGATGTGCGCGCCGCGCTATCAGGACGTGCAGGGCAAGGACATCCCCGAGGTAATCGATGACGACGGCACCCGTGTGAAGGTGATCGTGGGCGAATTCTGGGGCAAGCGCGGCCCGGTCGACGGTATTGCAGCCGATCCGCAATATCTCGATGTCTATGTGCCTGCGGGCGTGAAGAAAACGTTCAAGATCGACACCTACCGCCGCGCCTTCGCCTATGTCTTTGATGGTCAGGCGGCCTTTGCCGATGCCTCGCGTCCCACCGGCGTGCTGCTGGAAAAGGAGGTCGCGGGACAGGAGGTCAACATCCGCGACATGTCCGGCGACCGCACGCTGGTGCGCTTTGGCACCGGCGACGAGATCACCGTGCAGGCCGGCCCCAAGGGCGTGCGCTTCCTGCTGATCTCCGGCGCGCCGATCGAGGAGCCCGTGGCCTGGCACGGCCCCATCGTGATGAACACCCAGGCCGAGCTGCAAAAAGCCTTTGCCGAGCTGCGCAACGGGACTTTTATTAGGCCCGCTCACTGAACGGGAAAACCGGTGCCCACTTTTCCCTGCGAGCGGCGTCGGCCCGCCCCCTGATCGGGAAACCGGTATCCACTTTTCCCTGCGAGCGGCGTCGGCCCGCCCCCTTGATCGGGAAACCGGTATCGACTTTTCTCCGTGAGCGGCGCTCCCGCGCTGCTCACTCTTCATGTTGCAATGGCCCGCAACAGGCGCGGATCGGGTCAAGGGGGCCAACGGCCCCGCCCGGCACGGGCGGCGTGCCCTTGACGCGCCCAACCTCATCACACTTGAACGCGGCTCCTGAGGGCAGACCTGCCCCTCAGGACCGTCTCAGCAGCCTTGTTTTAAAACACCAGCGCCAAACACTCTGGCCTGCAAACAGCCATCACCTCGCCCCCAGCAGAATAAAAGCGCGCGGAAGCGCTCCGCTTGGCACCCTCAGCCGCGTTCCGCATCCCAGATATAGGTGACCTCACCTGCCTCGCTCGCCCCCTCCGGCACGAAGCCATGCTTTTGCAGAACCCGGGCAGAGGCGGCGTTGCCCGCCATTACACCACCGGACAGGACCACCGGCTGGCCACGATACAAGTCCTGAAGCGCGCGCAACATCTCGCTGGCATATCCCTTCCCCCAGGCCGCCCGGACAAAGAGATAGCCGAGATGGCGCAGGCGCTCTCCCGCAGCCCCATGCGACAGGATCAGCAGACCGATCGCCTCGCCGGACCGGGTTGCCAGCGCCACGACCTCTGCCTCCTGCTGCACCCCGTCCAGCAGCGCGCAGCGTGCGGCATCCGTCTCCAGTCCCTGAAAGCCGTCCGGCAGATAGGCAACCACCTCGGGTTCAAAAAGCGCTTCGCGATCCTGTGGCGACAGTCGCGCGACGGGAACCGCCCGCAACCGCTCCGACTGCAAATCCAACAGAGCCATGTGGCCTACACCCCCACCGATTTGCGCACCATGTCCCAGTAGAGCGTCTCCACCTCCACCAAAGACAGCCGCCCGCCGTCGCGATACCAGGTCAAAACCCCGTTCAGCATCGCAATCACCGCAAGGGCCGCGATCTTGGTGTCGGGCACCTGAAACAGCCCCTGCACGACACCGGCCTTCAGGATCCCCTCCAGCTGATCCTCATAGGCGCGGCGACGGTCTTCGATCCTGGCAAAGTTCTCTTCGGTCAGGTTGCGCAGCTCCATATAGGCGATAAAAACCGCATCCGGGCGTTCCAGGTTGTAACGGATGTGAAACCGAACAAAGCCCTCAAGCTGCCCCATCACATCGACCGGCACCTCTTCTGCCGCCCATGCGGACAGCAACCCCTCCATATGCGCCTGCATCAGGTCGAACAGCAGGCTCTGCTTGTCGGCGGTATAATTATAAAGCGCCCCGGCCTGCACCCCGACCGCGCCCGCGATCTGGCGCATGGAGACGGCGGCATAGCCGTGACGGGCAAACAGCTCCTGCGCTGCGGCGCGGATACGGGGGCCGGTGATATCGGAATGAGAACCTTGGGTACGTGCCATATGACCACATTAACTGAACATATGTTCAGATAAAAGCACCATGGCGCACGGCGCGGATTAACTTGTACCCGCAGGCGCATTTGTGCATCAAGGGCGAAATCCCGGACCGAACACGCGGTATTGCCATGCCTGCCAGACAGACCTCCCCGAAGCCTCTTGCGCCCCGACTGGCGCGCCTGACGGTGCTGTCGGCCTGTGCCCTCCTGAGCGTGACGGCCGCCTGTTCGCGCGTGCCGCAGCTGGAGGACCGCCTGCCCGCGGATCTGCGCAGCCAGCCCTACCCGCAGCTGCTGCCGCTGGATACCGAGCTGGCGCAGGAGCCGCTGCCCGAGGAGGAAAGCGCCGAACTCTCGGAGGCGCTGGATGCCCGCGCGGACCGGTTGCGCAGCCGGGCGGAGGCGCTGCGCCGCCGCCAGCCCTGATCCGCAGCTTCACCGTGTTGAACATTGCACCGCCGGGCCAGAGTCGCTAAGGCGACATCGAACCCATAGATCGTCAAGACAATAAGGACCTCCACTATGACTGAACCGCTTCGACTGGGGATTGCAGGTTTGGGCACGGTCGGCATTGGCGTGGTGAAGATCATTCGCCGCCATGCTGCCCTGTTGGAGGCACGAACTGGTCGTCCGGTGGTCATCACCGCCGTCTCCGCCCGCGACGCCACCAAGGATCGCGGCGTGTCGCTGAAGGACTACGCTTGGGAGACCGACCCGGTTGCACTGGCGCGCCGCGATGACGTGGATGTATTTGTCGAACTGATGGGCGGCCACGAGGGCCCCGCCAAGCTTGCGACCGAGGCCGCACTCGCCGCAGGCAAGGATGTGGTCACCGCCAACAAGGCGCTGCTGGCCATCCACGGTCAGGCGCTGGCCGAACAGGCCGAGGCCAATGGCCGCGTGATCCGCTTTGAGGCCGCCGTTGCGGGCGGCATCCCGGTGATCAAATCCCTGACCGAGGGGCTGGCGGGCAACGAGATCACCCGCGTCATGGGCGTCATGAACGGCACCTGCAACTACATCCTGACCCGGATGGAGACCGCCGGCCTGCCCTATGCGACCGTGTTCAAGGAGGCCGATGACCTGGGCTTTCTCGAAGCCGACCCGACGCTGGACGTGGGCGGTATCGACGCCGGTCACAAGCTGGCGCTTCTGGCCTCGATCGCATTCGGCACCAAACCCGCCTTTGACGATGTGAAGCTCGAAGGCATTCAGCGCATCGCCATCGAGGACATCCGCCACGCCGCCGACATGGGCTACCGGATCAAGCTTCTGGGTGTGGCGCAGCGCTCTGCCCGCGGGCTGGAGCAGCGCATGACCCCCTGTCTGGTGCCCGCGAATTCGCCGCTGGGGCAGCTGGAGGGCGGCACCAATATGGTGGTGATCGAGGGCGACGCCATCGACCAGGTGGTGCTGCGCGGCCCCGGTGCCGGTGAAGGCCCCACCGCCAGCGCGGTGATGGGCGATGTGCTGGACATCGCGCGCGGCTTGCGGATTGCCACCTTTGGTCAGCCCGCGGCCACCCTCTCCGAGGAACCCGCTGCCCAGACCGGCCTGCCGGCGCCCTACTACGTGCGCATGGCCTTGCAGGACAAACCCGGCGCGCTGGCCAAAGTGGCTTCGGCGCTCGGGGATGCCGGCGTGTCGATCCACCGGATGCGCCAGTATGACCATGCGACCACCGTCGCGCCGGTGCTGATCGTGACCCACAAATGCACCTCTGCAATGCTGGACCAGGCGCTGGAGGCACTGGCGACCACCGGTGTGGTCGAAGGCGCGCCCGTGGCGCTGCGCATCGAAGAACTGTGACATTGCGGCCCTAGGATGGGCGCATGCGGACCGGCGGCTGGCAACGCGCCGCCGATCCGCGCCAGAGAAACGCAAAAGACGTGTTGTTAGCGACACCAGCGCTGCCGCAGCCTTGCCCCTTTGGGGCCGGGCGGGCTATGCCGGGCTGGATCGCGCAAGTTTGAGATAGGAATATTGGGAATGACATCGACCACCGCCGACGCGCCGTTTCATGATCGCCTGCTGTCCCTGGGCCTGGCCCGGGTTGCGGAACAGGCCGCCCTGGCCTCTGCCCCGCTGATCGGGCGCGGCGACGAGAAGGCCGCCGACCAGGCCGCCGTGAACGCCATGCGCGAGCAGCTGAACCTTCTGGACATTGCCGGCGTGGTGGTGATCGGCGAAGGCGAGCGCGACGAGGCGCCGATGCTTTATATCGGCGAGGAAGTGGGCACCGGCAACGGCCCCGGCGTCGATATTGCGCTGGACCCGCTGGAAGGCACCACGCTGACCGCCAAGGACATGCCCAACGCGCTCACCGTGATCGCCATGGGGCCGCGTGGCTCCATGCTGCATGCGCCCGACACCTATATGGACAAGCTGGCGGTTGGGCCGGGCTACCCCGAGGGCGTGGTCTCGCTCGATATGTCGCCGCGCGAACGGGTCGAGGCGCTGGCCAAGGCCAAGGGCTGCGCGCCCTCGGACATCACCGTCTGCATTCTGGAACGCCCCCGCCACGAGGCGATGATCGCCGAGGTCCGCGAAACCGGCGCCTCGATCCGCCTGATCACCGATGGCGATGTCGCCGGCGTCATGCACTGCGCCGAGGCCGAGGTCACCGGTATCGACATGTATATGGGCCAGGGCGGCGCGCCCGAAGGTGTGCTGGCGGCGGCCGCGTTGAAATGCATGGGGGGCCAGATCTTTGGCCGTCTCTTGTTCCGCAACGACGATGAAAAAGCCCGCGCCGCCAAGGCCGGTATCACCGATCTGGACCGCATCTATGCCCGTGACGAGATGGTCACGCAGGACGTGATCTTTGCCGCCACCGGCGTCACCGGCGGCTCGCTGCTGCCGCGCATCAAGCGCCAGCCGGGCTGGGTCGAGACCACCACGCTGTTGATGCGCTCCAAGACCGGATCGGTGCGCCGCATGAGCTATCGCACGCCGCTGAGCGCGCATCAGTAATCCTGATCGGGCCGCGGCGCTTGCAGCTGCGGTCGGGATTTAGGTATTTGGGAAAAGATGAAAGGCCGGGTCCCGCGCGGGTCCGGCCTTTTCTGCAAAAAGATCGGGAGAGTGGATTTGAGTTTTCTGGGTGTTGAAACCTCTCTGACCGGGCGGTCCTGGATCGGTCCCGGTGTGGAGCAGGCCCGTGCTGGCGAACATCTGGCGCAGGAAACCGGCCTGCCCTCGGCGGTCTGTCAGGTGCTGGCACGGCGCGGTGTTCCCGCGCATGAGGCGACAGGGTTTCTCACGCCGCAACTCAAGGAGCTGCTGCCCGATCCGCGCCGGATGAAAGACATGGAGACCGCCGCTGCGCGGTTCCTGCAGGCAGTGGAGCGGCGCGAGCGGATTGCGATCTTTGCCGATTATGACGTGGATGGCGGATCTTCGGCGGCGTTGTTGCTGGTCTATCTGCGGCAGATGGGTCAGCAGGCGACGCTCTATATCCCCGACCGGATCGACGAGGGCTATGGCCCCAATGACGAGGCGATGGCGGCACTGGCGCGCGATCACGACCTGATTGTCTGTGTCGATTGCGGCACGCTCTCGCATGGGCCGATCGCGGCGGCCAAGGGCGCGGATGTGGTGGTGCTGGATCACCACCTCGGCGGCGAGACCCTGCCCGACTGCGTGGCGGTGGTGAACCCCAACCGGCAGGATGAAGACGGCGATCTGGGCTATTTCTGTGCTGCCGGTGTGGTGTTCCTGATGCTGGTGGAGGTGCGTCGTCAGGCCCGCGAAAAGGGGCTTGGCGCGGGGCCGGATCTGATGGCGATGCTGGACCTGGTGGCCTTGGCGACGGTGGCGGATGTGGCGCCGCTGATTGGGGCCAATCGGGCGCTGGTGCGGCAGGGCCTCAAGGTCATGGGGCGGCGTCAGCGCGCAGGATTGGTGGCGCTGGCGGATGTGAGCCGGATGGATTCGGCCCCTTCCACCTATCACCTCGGGTTTCTGCTGGGGCCGCGCGTCAATGCGGGCGGGCGCATCGGCAAGGCGGATCTGGGTGCGCGGCTGCTCTCGACGGATAATCCGCATGAGGCCGCAGCCCTTGCCGAGCGGCTGGATCAACTCAACACCGAGCGGCGCGACATTGAAAACGCCGTGCGCGCCGCCGCCCTGGAGCAGGCCGAGGAGCGCGGTTTTGACGCGCCGCTGGTCTGGGCGGCGGGCGAAGGCTGGCATCCGGGCGTGGTGGGCATCGTGGCCTCGCGCCTGAAAGAAGCCACCGGCCGCCCGGCGGTGGTGATTGGGCTTGATGGCGATGAGGGCAAAGGGTCGGGACGCTCGGTGTCCGGCATCGACCTTGGGGCCTCGATCCAGAAGGTCGCGCTGGAGGGGCTTTTGCTGAAAGGCGGCGGCCACAAGATGGCGGCGGGCCTCACGGTGGCGCGCGACCAGCTGGAGCCTGCGATGGCGCGGCTGGCGGAACTCTTGGACAAACAGGGCGCGGGCGATCTGGGCCCGGCGGATCTGAAACTGGATGGGATGCTGATGCCCGGCGCTGCCACGGTGGAGCTGATCGAGCAGATCGAACAGGCCGGACCGTTTGGGGCCGGAGCCCCTGCCCCGCGCTATGGCTTTCCCGATCTGGCGGTGCGCTTTGCCAAACGGGTGGGGGAATCGCACCTCAAGGTGAGTTTTACCGATGGCATGGGCGGCAACATTGACGCCATCGCCTTTGGCGCGTTCGACACCAACCTTGGCCCGCGCCTGCTGGAGCATGGCGGCGCGCGGTTTCATGTGGCCGGACGGCTGGAAGTGAACACCTGGGGCGGCCGCCAAAGCGCGCAATTGCGGCTGGAGGATGCGGCGGAGGCCTGAGCCGCGCCAGATCTGGCGGGGATTTTGCCTGTGGATAAGAATTTTGCGCCGCAGGCGATTTTTTCGCTTGCGGCACCGGGCGCAAAACCCTAAACAGCCGCTCACACCAAGAGTGCTCCGTTCGTCTATCGGTTAGGACGCCAGGTTTTCAACCTGGAAAGAGGGGTTCGATTCCCCTACGGAGTACCATTTTCTCCTTCCGTAGAAATTTGATACGCATCCCGTGTGGATGTCGCGATTGCGCTGCTCTGTGTCCAGATGCGGCGCCTAACACATTGATATAACTGCTATTATTCGGAAAATTCGGGCTGTCGCAAAAACTTTGCAGTTTGTGCATTTTTCCTCTTGCACGGCCCGGATGGCTTCAGTAAACACCCGCTCACACCAAGTGTGCTCCGTTCGTCTATCGGTTAGGACGCCAGGTTTTCAACCTGGAAAGAGGGGTTCGATTCCCCTACGGAGTACCATTTTTCATTTTGAAAACTGGCACGTTCCACCACTCACGCACGCTCTATTTGCATGCGCGGCGGGGGATTATCCTGTTGAGGAAATCGCCCGCCGCAAGCGTGTGAGCGCCTCTGCCTGCTCCTCAAGATCATTGAGACAGGCCCCCAGAACCACCCCATTATAAGCCCCGGCGCGACGGCTATAGGTCGAGAGCGATTCCACCCCCACCCCGCCCGCGCGGGCTGCTGCGGTGATCGCCTGATCGCACAGATCCGGGCGCAGATGCAGCACCACCTGCATGCCCGCGTGATGATCCTCCACGTGCCCCACATCGGCAAAATCCCGGCGCAAGCGGTCGATGAGCGTGCGGTGTCGTTCGGCGTAGGTGCGGCGCACGCGGCGCAGATGACGGTAGAACTCGCCGCGCTGCATGAACTCTGCCAGTGCTGCCTGTGGCATGGCGCTGGCCCGCGCGCCCTTGATGCGCATCGCCTGCGCAAGCCGGTCGATCAGCCCCTCGGGCGCCACGATGTAGCCCATCCGCAGGCTGTTGGAGAAGATCTTGGAAAAGCTGCCGATGTAGACGGTGCGCCCCTGCCCGTCGACGCCCGCCAGCGCCGGGATCGGTCGGCCTGCGTAGCGGAACTCCGAATCGTAATCGTCCTCGATGATCCAACCCTGCGACTGCGCCGCCCAGCGCACGAACTCTTGCCGTCGGCCCGCACTCATCGCGCCGCCCAACGGATATTGATGCGAGGGGGTGAGCACCACCACATCGGTCTCATCCCCAAACCTCGGCACCTCTGCTCCCTGCGCATCCAGCGCCAGATCGCGGGTGCGGCGGCCCTGTGCCTCGGCAAAGCGGCGGATCGGCGGGTAGCCCGGATCCTCGACACCGACGCGGCCCTCAGCCGAGGCCAGCGCATGCAGGCAAATGTCCAGCGCCTCGGTCGCGCCAGAGGTCACCAGCACCTGTTCGGGACGTGCCGCAATCCCGCGCCAGTCGCGCACATGGCTGGCGATGGCCTGCCGCAGCTCCGGGTGACCAAAGCGGCCACAGCCCGTCAGCATGTCCTCGGGCCGGGTCCGGCACAGGCGCGCGACGCATTTCGCCCAGGCACGATGCGGAAACAGCCGCATATCGGGCTGGCCCGCCTCCAGCAGCAGATCGCCGCGTTCGCTGAGTTTGGGCGCAGGGGCCGCCGACGCACCCGGTGACAGCTCCACCTCGCCCATGGCGCAGACCGTGTAGCCAGAACCGCGCCGCGACGCGAGATAGCCTTCTGCGACGAGCTGTTCATAGGCGGTGACCACCGTGGCCCGCGCCACCCCCAGATCCCCCGCAAGCGCGCGGGTGGCGGGCAGCCGGGCACCGGTCTCAAGCGCGCCTGAGCGGATGCGGCCCCGAAACGAGGCACAGATCTGCTCAAAGATCGGCACATCTGACGTGCGATCCGGCATAAAGGCGGGCGTGTCACCGGGCATGGAATTGGTCCGTTCAGAGTGATACAAAATCAAAGCTATGCCTGAGCCAATTTACACACAAGCAAAGACCGGACACATGGCCCGGCCTTTTGGTCGCGTTCGGCGGGATCTCTACTCGGCCGCGTGACGCCCGCCGTAGGCGCGCAGCTCCACGAAGGTCTCGTTATAGCAGGCGCCATCCCCGATATCCGTGCGCACCTCCACCGGGATCAGCGCATTGGCGGTGAGGCCCGTTTCAGAGCTGATGCGCCATGTACCCTTGGGCGCATAGACCACCCCCCGCTGCATCGCGTCCGAGAGTTTCAGACGGAAGGTCACGGCCCCACGGGCATTTGCGACCTCGACCGTATCACCCTCCTCAAGCCCGCGCGCGGCGGCATCCTCGGGGTGGACCTCGATGCTTTCGGGACCGGCAGAGAGCGGTGCGCTGCCGAAGGTCGCGTTGATGCGTTTATCGGAACTGGGCGTAATCAGCACCAGGGGCAGATCCTGCGGCACCGGATCAAAGCGCGGCACGCCAAAGCCGGTTTCCGCCTCCAGCGCGGCGCTGAAGAGTTCAATCCGGCCGGTTTCCGTGTCCGGCGTCACCGTATCGCACAGGATCAGCGCCGCACCGTCGCTGTTTTGCATTTCCAGCGCGCGGTCGGTGGGCATCTGGCTGGGTGGGCGGCCCTCAAACTGCGGATGGCTGGCGTCCATGGCGTCATCCATCAGTTGCACGTCCGAGGCCTGATGGGCAGCTTCGGTATAGCCAAAGCGCGCCGCCAAACGGCGGAAGATTTCCGTATTGGGCAGGCTCTCCCCCACCGGCGCGATCACCGGCTCGGCGCGTTGCACATAGTTCTGACCATAGGCGGCAAAGATCTCGTCATGTTCAAAATGGGTGGCCGCAGGCAGGATCACGTCGCAATAGGCCATGCTGTCGGTCATCACCACGTCGCAGCCGACGGTGAACATCTCCGGCTGGCTGAGCGCCGCAATCATGCGGGCCTGGTCCGGATGGGTGGCCACAGGGTTGTGGTTGTAGATCATCACCGCATTGATCGGCGTGGGCTGGTCCCGGTCCAGCATCAGCCGCGCCACGTCGAGGATGTTCACAACCCGTGTATCCGGGTCGATCAGGTGGTCGCCTTGCAGTCGCGCCCGGGTCTTGGGTGAGGCAAGGCCGGATTTGGCCACCACCCCGGCCCCCAGCCGCCCGTGCTGCCCCAGAAGCGCATTGAGCGCCATGGCCGCACGCAGGCCGGACCCGCCGGAGCGGCCACGCTCCATCCCGTTGCCGGTGGAGGTCGCGAGCCGCTCTGCCGCCTGCATCCAGTCGGCCAGTTGCAGGATGTCGCGCGCCTCAAGACCGCAGATTTCTGCTGCGTCTTCAATGGAGTATCTGCGCGCCTCGGCCATGTAGTCCTCTGCACCATGCACCCATTGCGCGATAAACTCCGCATCAAAGGCCCCGCGCCGCTCCAGTTCTGTGGCGAGCGCATGGGCCAGCACCACATCGGTGCCCGGTTTGACCTGAAGATAAAGGTCAGCCTGCTGCGCGATCTTGATGCGCTTGGGGTCGATCACCACCAACCGTGCGCCATTCGCCCGTGCCGCCTTCACCACACGGGTCAGATGCAGGTTGGAGACGGTGACATTGTTGCCCCAGACCACGATCAGATCGGCGTGCTGCGCCTGCTCGGGCGGCATGCCGGGCGCATTGCCATAAAGGCTCTCGTAGGCGAGGCTGCGCACCCCGCCGCAGAGCGGGCCCCGGTTCATCCGGGTGGCCCCAAGGCGGTAGAAGAACCGCCGATCCAGCGAGCCGCCGGCCAGTTCGCCATGCGGGCCGGCGTAGTTCAGCGGCAGGATGGATTGCGCGCCATGGGCGTCGATCGCCGCGCGAAAGCCCGCCACCACCAGATCCAGCGCCGCATCCCAGCTGATGCGCTCAAACTGATCCGACCCGCGCGGGCCAACCCGCCGCAACGGATGGGTCAGCCGCGCAGGGCCGTGGACAAAATCGGGATAGGCGCGCGTGACCTTGTTGCAGACCACACCGGCGGTAAACGGATTGGCGTCAGAGCCGCGCACCGAGGTGATCTGATCGCCCGTGACCTCAACGCTGAGGCTACACGTGTCGGGGCAATCCAACGGGCAGACGCTGGGCAGGATGCGCGGGGTGGCGGCGGAGGGGGAATGGCTGGACATGGCTGTGCTCCACGATGGCTGTGCCCCCGGGGTAGCGCAGCGCAGGCCCGGTCAAAAGCTCCAATAGAGGCCAATCCGGGCAGACCAATTTTCCCCAGCCCCGTTTTCAGAACGCCAGTGCACAGCAGCCCCCTCCGGCGGCCGTCCCCGGCGCGCGATCTCACAATAGCCCCCACCCGCAGCGTCATTGCGGACGGGCCAGAGACCTTGGCAGATTGGGATTGAACGGATCAGGCGGAGCGGCTGTCCGGCTCCACCATCTCCGTTTCCTGATGCGGGGTGTAGAACATGTGCTGCGCCTTGCCCGCCCGTTTGGCGGCATAGAGCGCCACATCGGACTGGTGCAGCAGCACGGCCGCATCTGGCTGCGCCATGGAGGTCGACAGGGTGGTGCCTGCCGAGGCCGAGATCTGGCAGCTCTCGGCACCGTATTGGATCGGCTCTTCGAGGCGGGTGATCAGGCGGCAGGCCAGATCGGACAGCCGCTTGCGATCCAGCAAGCCTTCGAAAATAATCACAAATTCATCGCCACCAACACGCACCACAGTGTCGGATTTGCGGGTGCACTCGACCATGATCGCCGCCACGCGCTGCAACACCGCATCGCCTGCCGCGTGGCCGTAGGTGTCGTTGACCTGCTTGAAGAAGTCGAGATCCACATGCATCAGCGCAAAATCGCGCCCGCCCAGGATCAGGCGGTTGAGCACATGATCCATGGCGCGGCGGTTCTTCAGCCCGGTCAGCGTGTCGGTAAAGGCCTGTTCCTCGGCCGCGATCTTGGCCCCTTGCAGGCGCAGGTTCAACTGGCGCGAGGCCTCCATCGCGGCGGATTTCGCCTCCACCAGATAGAGCATTTCGATGGTCAGGTCGGTGGGCGAGAAATCCTGGCTGGTCAGGTTGAAGTCACGCACCGCATCCAGCACCGAAATCCCGAACGACAGGTTGATAAAGGCCCCCTGCCCGTTTGGCAGCGGCACCAGCACGCCTTTCATTCGGGTGTGCGGCGCGGCGCGCAGCTGGAAATGCAGTTTGGTGCCCGCGGTTTCCATCAGATCCGAAATCGTCTTGATCCAGCGCGGGCGTTGCAGGTCCAGCACATCAAAGAAGGGCTTGCCGGTCCAGCTGTCCTCGCCCGAGAGCTTGTGCAGGGTCGGCCCGTGGCTGAGCACCTGACCCTCGGCGTCGATGATGACATGCATCGGGCACAGTTGGTTTGCAAACCCGGCGAGATCGTCAAAGCTCATCATAGTGTATGCGCTCCCAGATCAAAGGTCCGCCCCTCGGCAAATTCGCTCTCCACCAGGGTGATGGAGATCACATCCGCCCCGTCCTGGCTGCCGGATTGCTCCAGGAACACAAGGGCGCCGTAGTCATCGGCCATGGCGCGCAGCACGCCGGTCATCACCTGGGCATATCCGGGCACGCCGGGCTGACACAGCAGGTCGAATTGCCCCGGCGCCTGTTCGATCAGCTCCAGCCCCGGCAACCGCAGGTCCGACACCGCCAGCCGGGCGCGATCCGGCAGGTCATCCAGCGAGTGCAGGAAATCGACGTAGTTCACGCCGCCAAAGCGCAGCAGGCGGCGCAGGGCCTCGACCTGGGGGTTGGAGACCAGAAATGTCCCCACATCCTCCAGGATCTCGGGCAAGGGCCGTTCCAGATTCTGCTCCACGGCGCGCAGCATGCGCTCGGATTGCTCTTCCGAGTAGACAAGCATCGCTTCGAACTCGGTAAACCCAAGCCCGCTCGCGTCCATGATGTCCGTCCAGCGTCCTGTTCCATAGGTGCTGGAGACAAAGGCCTGGACAGCTCTGTTAATCAAACCGTGCATACGGTTGTTCCCTACTTCACCCTGACCCGATCCTAGGCGAGCATGCTTAAGAAAGGCCGAATAGCTAAAATTGAACCTGCATTTGAAACAGGGGAACCCCCCGGCATTGCCCCGCCCCTGCGCCGCCCCGCAGCGGTAATAGCCCGCTGGCCGGTGACCTGGCGCCACGGCTGTTGCATTCCCCTGCCTGCATGTTTTCCAGTTATGCCCTCTACAGCCTGCGTCGTAAATGATGCGTAAAGCTGCCGGGAGAGGTGCCCAAAAACTCGTATCCTGTCTTCGCGTTTGATCGTTACGCGGGCATCATAAGACAAGAAAACCGCCCGCTCCAACCGATTATTGGCTGGTGCGGGCGGCATTTTGCGGAAAACTGCCTGATTGACCGGAATCCGGACAGAACGTTAAAAATCCGTTGGCGCGCCGCCCTCGGCCTTGCGGCGCTCGACAAAGGCGGCGAGTTCCTCGCGGATGGCCGGATCCATCGGCGGCTCTTCGAATTCACCCAGAATCTGCTTGAACATCCCGTGGGCGCGTTCGGCGGTCCAGGTGGCGCCGGCAGCCTCCCAGGCCTCGTAGTTGCGCCAGTCGCTCAGGAACGGCTGGTAAAAGGCGGTGGCATAGCGGTCCTGGGTGTGCTGGATGCCGAAGAAATGGCCGTCGTTGCCGACCTCGCGGATCGCATCCAGCGCGATCTCGTCCGGGCCGGTGGCGTTGATCACCGGGTCCATGTAGCGCTGGATCATCTGCAGGACTTCGCAGTCCATGATGAACTTCTCCGGGCTGGCGATCAGCCCGCCCTCCAGCCAGCCCGCCGCGTGATAGACCATGTTGGTGCCCGACTGCACCGCCGCCCAGAGCGAATTGGAGGTCTCCCACATCGCCTGCCCGTCCGGCACATTGGCGGCACAGACCCCGGAGGAGCGCATCGGCAGGCCGTAAAAGCGTGCCATCTGGCCGGTCATCTGGGTGGAGCGCATGTATTCCGGGGTGCCAAAGGCCGGGGCGCCCGATTTCATGTCCACGTTGGAGGTAAAGGTGCCGATGGCGCAGGGCACGCCGGGGGCGACGTATTGGAACAGGGCGATCGCACAAAGCGATTCGGCCAGCGACTGCGCCACGGCGCCCGCCATGGTCACCGGCGCCATCGCGCCCGCCAGCGTGAAGGGCGACACGATCACCGGCTGGCCGCGCCGGATCAGCCGCAGCGAGCCGTCGATCATCGGCTCGTCATGTTTCAGCGGCGAGGTGGAGTTGATATTGGTATACATATGCGGCTTGGCGTCGAATTCCTCATGGCTGAGGCCGCCGGCGATGCGCACCATCTCCATCACATCCTCGACCCGCTCCTTGCCCAGCGAATAGGCATGCATCACCTTGTCAGTGAGGGTCAGCTTGTCATAGAGCACATCGAGGTGGCGCACCGAGGCATGCAGGTCCACCGGCTCCACCGGGTAGCCGCCGGCAAAGTGGATACAGTTGAAATACTGGGTCAGCTTCAACAGGTTGCGGCAGTGTTCGCGGGTGCCGGGGATTTTCTGGTTCAGCTCCATGTCCCAATAGTTGGGCGGCGAGGAGACATTGCCGAACAGCATCGTGGTGCCGCCGACATGGAGCGCTCGGTCGGGGTTGCGCGGCGTCAGGGTGAAGTCGCGCGGGGCCTTGGCCACCATCTCCATCACGAAGTCGCGGTCCATGCGGACCAGCTCGCCCTCGACCTTGACGCCGGCCTGCTTGAAGATCTCCAGCGCCTCGTCATTGAGGAACTGCACGCCGATTTCCTCGAGGATGCGCATGGCCCCATCATGGATGGCGGCGATGCCCTCTTCGGTCAGCGGCTCGATCGGACGGTCGATATTGGTCGGAGGGTTCCAGGGCATCTGCTCCAACGTGGCGGTGCCACGGCGTGCCGCCGCCCCCGCCCTGCCGCCACCGCGGCGTTTGCGTGCAACTGTCTCCGACATGATGCCCCCTGTGATGCCTGGTTTTCCGTTCCCTCTTACTGTGCCCCGGCGAGAACCAGACACACCTGTCCATTACCGACACGCGATGTCGCTTTCCCGCCTGTATATGCCGCGAAATTCAGGTCGCCGGGCGTCGTCAGGCGGGCTGGTCCCCTGCTGCCAGCCAGTCGGGGATATGGCCGATGTTCGGCAGCACCACATCCGCCAGGGGCGCGAGGTCCTCGGCACTGGCCATGCCGGTCAGCACCCCGATCGTGCGCATGCCGGCCGCGCGGCCCGCGATCAGGTCATGGCGGCTGTCGCCCACCATTGCGGTTTCCTCGGGGCGCACCCCCTGTGCGGCGCAGAAGGCCAGGAGCGGCTCCGGGTCGGGTTTGGCGCCATAGCCGCTGTCGGCACCGATCACCATGTGGAAGTGGTCGTAGACCCCGGACCGGGTCAGGTGGCGGCGTGCCGAATGCTCGCCGTCATTGGTCATCACCCCAAGCTTCAGCCCGCCTGTGCGCAGCGCCGCAAGATAGGGCGCCAGCGGCACCGCCTGCGCCAGCTCCGCCTCGGCGGCAGTGCGGATCAGGTAGTCGGCCAGCGTGACCCGGTCCATGTGGGGCACATGCGGCGCCAGCACCTCGGCCACCTCGTCATTGGTGCCGGCGATCACCAGGCTGTCGGGGCGAAACGCCGCCGTGGCAAGATCATAGCGCACCGCCGCGGCCATGGCGGACAGGCGCTGGTCGTCACCTGCGGCCAGATCGGTCAGCATGGCCTTGGCCCAGCCGTTCCAGGTCATGGCGAAGTCGAACAGCGTGCCGTCCTTGTCAAAGAGAAGCGCGGAGAGGGTCATGGGGCATCCTTGATCGGCCAATGTGATGCGCCTGCGCTTATCACGTCCAATGCACCTGTTCACCCCCGGGCAGCATCGCGCGTGCCTCGGTGAGGGCGGAATAGCCCACCTCCGCGCTGTCGCAGAAGGCCATCACCCAGGCGTCATCCATCAGCAGGAAATCGAGCACGGCACCGAAGAACGCCGGATCGTTGACCCGATCGCGCAGATCCGAGATCGACGCCCCGCTGGAGCCGAGGAACACCGGCAGCAGTTCATCGTTGCTGGCCAGCCAGCTCAGCGCTTTTAAGCCCAAAACCTCGGCGTGATCGGCGGAAATTGGCATATCGGCCTCCTTGTCGACACTTTTACGTCAATTTGCACTAACCCCGAAAGGGTTTGTTAACCAGTCTCATCAACACTCAAAATTAACTCATAGCCGAAAATGAAGGTGTTTCGCCGTGCAAGGCACGATCCTGGTCATAGATGGGGTTTCCACCAATCGCATCGTTCTGAAGGTGCAGCTGACGGCCGCCTGCTATCACGTATTGCAGGCGGACAGCCTGGCCAGCGCGCTGGCATTGGTGGCCGACAATCGCCCGGATCTGATCCTGACCGCGATGTCCCTGCCCGATGCCGATGCCGCCGGCATCAAGCGCGCGATGGCGCAGATCCCGCAGATGGCCAATGTGCCGGTCATCGCGCTGAGTGCGCAGAACGACCGGTCGACCCGGATCATGGCGCTCTCGGCCGGGATCGACGAGGTGCTGCCGCAGCCGGTGGACGACATGATCCTCCAGGCCCGCATCCGCAGCCTGTTGCGCATGCGGTTGCAGGACGAGGACCTGCATCTGCGCGAAGATGGCGTGCCGTCTTTCGTGATGCCGCTGAAAGAGGCAACCGGCACCGCCCCGCTGCCCCAGCCGACGGCCCGGGTCGCCCTGGTCTGCCATGATCTGGCGACGGCGCAGAAATGGCGCCACCGCCTGGCGGGCGAAGTCGACCACGACCTGCGGGCCTATACCGTCGACGCGATCCAGGATCTGATGCGCAACCCGGTGCCCGACGTGATCGTGATCGAGTTGAACGAGACCTGCGCCGGGCTGGCCCTGCGGCTGCTGGCGGATCTGCGGGCGCGGATCAGCACCCGCGACAGCGTGGTGATCGCGGTGCCCAACCCGGCCGATGCGATGATCGCGGCCGAGGCGCTTGATCGCGGTGCCCATGACGTCTTGCACTGCGGTTTTCAGGTCGACGAGCTGGCACTGCGGATCTCCAGCCAGCTGCAGCACAAGCACCGCGCCGAGGTGATCCGCGACAACCTGCGCAATGGTCTGCGCGCGGCGATGGAGGACCCGATGACCGGGCTCTATAACCGCCGCTATGCCAAACCCTTTCTGGAGCGGGTGGCCCAGGATGCACAGGACCGCGGCGAGAGTTTCGCGGTGATGATTGCCGACCTCGATCATTTCAAGCGGATCAACGACCAGCACGGTCACCCGGTCGGGGATGCGGTGCTGGTGGAGGCGGCCCGCCGCCTGAAGGCGGAGCTGCGCGGCGGCGACCTGCTGGCCCGGATCGGCGGCGAGGAGTTCCTGGTGGTGATGCCCGCCATTCACGCCGGTGACGCCGCCGCCATGGCCACCCGCCTGTGCAATGCCATCAACGCCAGCCCGTTTGCACTGCAGGGAGGCCCCCAGATCCCGGTCACCGTCAGCATTGGCGCAGTGGTCGGCGGCGGCGGGGGCGATGGCTGTCCGGACCTGGCGGTCGAGGAGCTCTTTGCGGCCGCCGACCGGGCGCTCTATGATGCCAAGAATGCGGGCCGCAACCGTACCGCGATCAAGGCGCCGCCGCGCACTGCCGCCGCCTGAGCCCGCAGGACCGCCCCCCCACCCCGCCGATCCGCCCGCCGCAACGGGCATCGGGGCGGAGACAGGACACACGGCGCCATATGCCGCGACCTGTTGGGGGGCGTGCATCGGATCCGTGCAGCGGGCCATATCCGCCGGTTGTCGAAACGCCGCCCGCCCGATAGCCTCGCGCCATGGCATTCACATTGGACACTCCAACCACGACCCAGGCCCGCCAGATTGCTGCAATCTGGGCGGCGGGGTGGCATGAGGCACATGGTGACATCGTTCCCGCGGAGCTGCGTGCCCTGCGCACGCCGCAGAGCTTTCACGACCGCAGCCTGAGCAACCTGGCGCTGACGCGGGTGGCCTGCGACGGCGCCGAGGTGCTTGGCTTCTGCATGGTCAAGGACGATGAAATCTACCAGATGTATGTCGCGCCCCAAGCGCGCGGTGCCGGCGTCGCCGCCGCCCTGATGCAGGACGGGGAAACCCGAATGCGCGAAGCCGGGCATCACCGGGCCTGGCTGGCCTGTGCCATTGGCAACACCCGCGCGGCCCGCTTTTACGAGAAATCGGGCTGGAGCCATGCCGGTCGGCAGGTGGTGGATCTGGAGACCGCTGAGGGCGCTTTTCCGCTGGAGATCTGGCGCTTTGAAAAACCGCTCGGCACCGGTGCCCCGCCGCTCGTCCCTGGTGCCTGATCGCCGATCCTGCCCCCCCCTGCGAGATGCGAGGCCGCCGGGCAGACGCCCGCTGAGATGAGGCGCATCCCCGTCACGGACCAGACGGCGCGCCCCTGACCGCCCCCGCATCGGGGCGCGCGGCGGTGCCTCAATCCGCGCGGGTGTCGCGCCCGGACGCAGCCCCGTCCTTGCCGCCCGGCTGGCGCGGTTTGCGGAACCGGGCGATGTGTTTTTCCACCCGATCGGCAAAGGCGGCGCGCTCTTGCGGGGTCATGGTCTCCAGCTCGGTGATCCAGGCCTCCTGCATGGCGCCGCGGAATTGCTGGATGGATTGCGCCTGTGCGTCGATCCGCGCCCGCAGCACCGCCACATCCAGCGGCTCCGCCCGGATCACGCCAAGCAGGTCGGTCAGTTCCGCGATGCGGCGTTCGACGATGTTGTCGAACGGCCCGTCCGCCAGCTGCCGCAGCGCCCGGCGCTGCTCCGGTTCAAAGCTGCGGTACATCACCGCGCCGATCGCCTCGGCGGCGGCGGGCGGCGGCGGCGCCTTGTGGCGGGGGCGACGGGGTCCGTCATCGCGCAGCGCTGCCCCGGCCACCAGCCCGACAACCGCCAGGTTGCCGGCGAGCGACAGGGCAAACACCGCCTTCAGCCAGCGCGGCATCCGGGACGAAGCTCTGGGGTCTGATGTCTGTGTCATTGCACATCCTCGGCCAGAACGCTGGCCAGATCGAAGGTTTCATAGGCCGCGTAATCGGCACTTACCGTAGCGGAGGCCGCGAGGCTGTCGAGCCCCGGCGCGCCCAACAGCGCCTCCGGCCCCGCCACGCCGATCCACAGCCCGGTACAGCTGGCCGCCACCAGGCCGCCCACCGCGGGCCATCCGCCGAGGGCGGCCAGAAGCAGGCCAAGCGGGCTCCGGTTGCGGTTGGCAGCGGCAGGTCCTGGCGGCGGCGTTGCCCGGAGCGCCTGTTCTGCCGCGGCGGCGGCGGTGATCGAGGACATCAGCCCGTCGGGCACCGCATCGGGACGTGTCGCACGCGCCTCTGCAAAGAGCGTTTCCAAGGTGTCGACGTCCTGCTGCTGGTTCTGGTGGTTCTCGCGATCAGCCATCTTGATACCCCAATTCCTCTCGACGACCGGCCAGAGCCTTGGCCAGTGTCCGTTTGCCGCGCGCGGTCAGGCTTTCCACGGCCTCCACGCTGATCTCCATGATCCCGGCGATCTCCGGGTTTGTCAGTTCCTCGATGTGGCGCAGCACCACCGCCTGTCGCTGCCGCTCCGGCAGGGTCATCAGCGCCGCCTGCAAGGCATCGTGGCGGGCGCTGTTCTGAAGCGTCTCCGCCGCGCCGGCAGCGGGGTCCGGCGGCTCGGGAATGGCATCGAGGTCCACATGACCGCCGCGCGCCTTGCGCTTGACGTCGATGCAGAGGTTCATCGTCACCCGGTAGAGCCAGGTCGATACCTGCGCCTCGCCCGGGCGCCAGTCCGGCGCGATCTTCCACAGGCGCAGCATCGCATCCTGGGTCACGTCCTCGGCCTCGGCGCGGCTGCCCAGTACCCGCGTTGCCACGCCCAGCACCCGGGGCGCATGGCGCCGGGTCAGTTCCGTGGCGGCGGCGGGATCGCCATTGGCATAGAGCACCAGCAAGGCGTCATCGCTGGCCGGCGCCTCTGCCGGCGCAGGCGCACGGGGGGCCGGTGCCGACGCAGCCCGTCCGAACCCCATCATGGATGCCCCCCCGGTATGGGGAGGCAGGTGTTTGACGGTCCGCATATGCAGTCTTGCGTCCGGATCCGACTTACTCCGCGTCTGCGCCGTGATCCCGTTTATCCGGGCCGCCACGGTGATGTTTCTTCTTCATCACGGCATTAAGGATCGCCTGCGCGGTATCGAACTCCGCCTTGGAGATCGTGCCGTTGCCGTCGGTGTCTGCCCGCTCCAGGATCCGTTGCGGCCCCCGGTGCTGCGGCATTTCCTCGGCGCTGAGCGCGCCATCGCCGTTTTCGTCGAACCGTTCGATCATAGCATCGGTGCGTTTGGCAATCCTTTCCTGCGCCCGGGTCGCCAATTCTTCGGCGCTGAGCAGCCCGTCCCCATCCGCATCGGCCGCCGCAAAGCGTTTCTGCCCCTGGGCGGCCAGTTCGGCCTGGCTCAGGGCGCCATCGCCATCGGCATCCAGCTGTTCAAAGGTCGGACGCTCGCGGGCGGGGCCAAAGCCGGGCTTGGCAACCGCAAGGGTCGCCGTGGCGGCGGTGGAGAGCGTCAGCAGAGTGGCAATCAGGATCTGTTTCTTCATCACATCGTTCCTTCTATCAGCCTCAGCAGCACCATGCTGCCCGATGTAGAAGTGAAACGGGCCACAGCCGTTTTCCGTCGCGGGGGGCGCATTTTTCTGTTGCGGCCGGTTTCGACGTGGCGTCACCTGCCCCCGCCGCGTCACCCGGTCACAGCGAAATACACCTGTGATTTGCATATTTGGTCCAATGTATTGAAACTGAGCATTGCCACAGAGGGAATTCTGCCCGGATTTCGATGCGGCTATTTAAGGTGACGGAGCTTCGAGATGACCCAGACGCACGGCCTCGCCCAGCAAGAGACGCTGACCGACGACCGCCCGACAAAACCCGCACTCTGGAACGGCTGGCGCCAGCGCTGCCCCAAATGCGGCGAGGGCAAGCTGTTGCACAGTTACCTGAAGGTGAATGACAGCTGCGCAAACTGCGGCGAAGAGTTTCACCACCATCGCGCCGACGACGGCCCCGCCTATCTGACCATTCTGGCTGTCGGCCACATCATGGCGCCCCTGATGCACTATATGGCGTTTGAATGGCGCCCCTCGCCCTGGGTGATGGCCTCGGTGTTCTCGGTCACCTGTATCGCCGCGTCGCTCTACCTGCTGCCGCGGCTGAAGGGTGTGGTGGTGGCCTATCAATGGGCAAAGCGCATGCACGGGTTCGACAAGGCCGCACGATCCGCCGGCTGATGCCGCATCGCTGACGCCCCCCCCCCCCGTGGCCCGCGGGCGTGCGCGCCCGGGGGCAAGACGGGACCCTCGGCGAGGGCATAGGCGCCTGCCCCGCCGCACGGCCGCTGCCCGCCCCGGGGCTGCGGGATCAGGTGCCGCCGACCCTGTTTCGCGGCGTCGTTTGATCAAAATCCGGCCCCCGCCCCTTTCCTTTCCCTGCCAAAGACAGGAAACTGCCGCCAGCCCCCGGCGGGCGCAGCATCGGCGCGACAGGACCCTTGGCCAGAATCGTTTGGGCCAGATTGCTTGGGCCGGTCGGGCCGGTGAGGACAGGAGGACCAAAGCCATGGCAGGCACCCCAGGCAATTCAGGCCGCGTGACCGGGCCGCACGGCGGCATGCCCGTGGACAAGGCCGCGATCCGCGACGCCGCCACAGTGATCGTGGTGCGCGACGGCGACAGCGACGATCCGCGGGTGCTGATGGGGCAGCGCGGGGCCAAGGCGGCCTTCATGCCCAACAAATTTGTCTTTCCCGGCGGGGCGATGGATCACGGCGACCGTCACATCCCGCTGGCGGCGGACATTCCGCCCCCCTGTCGGGAGCGGTTGCAAGCCGATGGCGGCGCCGAGGTCTGGCAGGCGCTCTGCGCGGCAGCGACGCGCGAATTGTGGGAGGAAACCGGGCTGATCCTGGGATGCCCCGGCACCTGGAGCGGAGAGGTGCCGCCCGACTGGCAGAGCTTTGCCGCCAGCGGCCATGTGCCGGATGCCTCCGCGCTCAGCTTCGTGTTCCGCGCCCTGACCCCGCCCGGCCGTCCGCGCCGCTTTGACGCGCGGTTCTTCCAGGTGGCCGCCGAAGCTCTGGTGGGGGACCTGGATGATTTTTCCCGCGCCTCGGACGAGCTGTCCCATCTCCAGTGGATTCCGCTCAGCCAGGTGCGGCGCTTTGATCTGCCGTTCATCACCGAAGTCGTGCTGGCGGAGGTCGCGGCCAACCTGCGCAGCGGCACCCGCCCCGAGACCACCCCTTATTTTCGCAACGACGACGAGGAAAGCCTGTTCCTGCAGTTGCACGGACGACCGATGGCGGGGCGGGATTGACCCAGCCGCGCGGGTCGCAACCACAGGCGTCCGGCGGCCTCGGCGGGCGGGGGGCGCTCCCGCGCCTTCGGCTGCACGCCCTTTGGGGCAAAGGGCGCACCGCCGGTCAGTCTTGGGCCGAGCAGCCAGCCCCTTTTGAAAAAAGGGGCTGGCTGCGGCACCGCGCGGGACGCGCGGTGCCGGGCCCAACGGGAGCACGGTGCCCCTTTGCAAAAAGGGGCGCAGATGCGACGGGCGGGAGCCCCCCGGGCGACACAGCGCCACGCGGATGCGGCCCGCCAGCGCCCGTTCAGATTGCCAGGATCAGGGCCAGGATCGACAAAACCAGCAGCCCCATGCCGAGGATCTCTCGCCGCGTCACCTCCTCGCGAAACACCAGCAGGGACGCCAGCAAAGACAACAGCAGCTCCACCTGCCCCAGCGCCTTGACATAGGCCGCGTTCTGCAACGTGAAGGCGAGAAACCAGCAGAAAGACCCGCCCATGCTGGTCAGCCCCACCCAGACCGCCACCCGACGTGCCGCCCAGACCCGTGCAATCTCGCCCGGGTCGCGCAGCGCCAGCCAGACCAGCATCATCACCGTCTGCAAGCAGACCACCACCGCCAGCGTCACCGCCGCGCGCAGGATCGCGTCCGGCTCCTGCAATTGTAGCGATGCACCCCGATAGCTGACCGCTGAAAATGCAAACAGCACCCCCGACCCCAGCCCCAGCACCGGGGCGCGGCCGCTCATCTGACGCCAGAGCCCCTTGGGGCCGTCCTTTGTCTTTGACAGGATCAGCACCGCGACCAGCCCGATCAGGATCGCCAGCCAACCCAATGCCGAGACCTCATCCCCCAGCACCACCAGCCCGACGATGGCGGTCTGGATCACTTCGGTTTTCTTGAAGGTGATGCCAACGGCAAAATTGCGTTGCTTGAACAGCGCCACCACGCAGACCGTCGCCAGGATCTGTGACAGCCCGCCGATGGTGGCAAAGCCCCAGAACCGCAGCGACAGCTCCGGCAGCTCCGCTTCCGTGCTGGCCACATAGGCCCAGAGCGCCAGCAGGATCACCGGCGCCGAATAGACAAACCGCGATAACGTCGCCCCCGCGGCGCTGAGGGTCACCGCGCTCAGCACCTTTTGCAGCATGAAGCGGATGGTCTGAAACGTGGCGGCGGCGAGGGTGACGGGGATCCAGAGCGGCATCGACGAACCTTGGTGGCAGACTATCACATGCCGCTCTTGTGCCCCCTTACTCCGGCGATTTCCAGAGCGGATGCGGCACCGGATCCTTGGCCCGCAGTGCAAACTGCCGGAACACGCTGGCATAGCTGGTCAACACATAGCCGTCATTCCGGGCCTGAAACCGGCTGCGATGACGCCGGTAGAGGGCCGGCAACCGGTGCCAGGCAACGCCGGGATAGAGATGGTGCACGATGTGGAGATTGTTGTTCAGGAACAGAAACCCCAGCACCAACCCCAACAGGCCGCGGCCTTCGACGATCGCGGTGCGGCCATGCATGTCCTCATGGGCGCGATGCTCCAGATAGGTGCGGATCTTCAGCAGCGCGAGGCCCATATAGGCCGCCCCCAGATAGGCCAGCACTGGCAGCGCCGACAGCGATACAACCCACAGGACCAAGGCAGCGCCCAGCGCATGCAGCGCCCAGTCGCGCAGGATGCCCGGTGTACCCCGGCGCATCAGCCGCCAGTCCGCTTGCATAAAGCTGATCTGCCCGATCACCGGCCCCAGCAGCATGCGCCCCAGCAGCGTGTTGTTGACCCGCAGCAGGCGCTGACGCCAGGCGGGCAGCTGCGCCCAGACCTCCGGGTCCTGGAAATTGCTCTCCGGATCGTCATAGGGATCGGTCAGATTCTCGTCCTGGTGATGCTGCAAATGGGTGTCACGAAAGCGGCCATAGGGCACCGCGAGGTTCAGCGGCAGGAACACCAGCGCTTCGTTCAGGCGGCGACTGCGGAAGGGATGACCATGCAGCACCTCGTGGCAGAGCGAGGAATGCAGCGCCACCGTGAGCCCCGCCAGCCCCACCGCCAACACGGTGGAAAGCTGCGCCAGACCAAACAGCGCCCCGGCCCAGACACAATAGCAGGCCACGATCAGCGCGAAGGTGCCCCATTCGGGATGCGCCGGCAGCGCGGCGCGCGCCGCAACATCCGCGGGATCGACCGCCTCGGCCGCCGCGTCCCCCGCCCCCTGTGCAAGCGGGTCGTTCAAAAGCGCGGCCAGTTGCTCTTCTTCGGTGAGGTCACGCATGGAGGTGGCCTCCGCTCTGATGGCCAAGCCGCCCCCAGGAAATGCGCGCCCAGACCCGCTCGTAGATCAGGTATGTGGCGAACCCCAGCGCTGTATTCACTGCGGCCATCATGCCGCCCGCGCTGACAGAGCCGGTGGCGAGAAATCCCACAAGCGTCATCGAGACCAGCCCGATCACATTCCATACGACAGCCTTCACGAGGGAGCGCCCACGCGTTTCCATATTGCCTCCTGATTTTTTGTGTGTGGTCACATTAGCAAGAGCCGAAGCTGTGCAGAATTCCGTATGTGATTAACAAAATCCATCAATGGTGATATAAGTCACCACATGAGGGAAAATATCGACAAACGCCTGCGCGCCACGCAGTTTCGGGACCGTCTCAATCGCGCCCTGCGCGACAGCGGCCTGAGCCAGAGCGCCCTGGCGCGGGAAACCGGTGTGGACCGGTCCACCATTTCACAGCTGTTGACCGACGAGGGCGCGCGCCTGCCCAACGCCCATGTGGTGGGTGCCTGTGCGGCGGTGCTCGGAGTTTCGGCGGATTGGCTCCTGAGCCTGTCGGACCGGCCGGAGAGCGCCGCCGAGCTGCTGGCCTCCTCGATCGCCATGACCGAAGCCCCCCGGGCGCTGGTGGACGAACGCATCTACGAGTGGCACCGGGAGGCGGCGGGCTACAAGATCCGCCACGTGCCCGCGACCCTGCCCGACATGCTGAAGACTCGCGCGGTGCTGGAATGGGAATACGCGCCGCATCTGGGGCGCACCGCCGATCAGGCCATCGGCGCCTCGCAGGACCGGTTGACCTGGATGCAGCAGGCGGGGTCGGATTACGAGATCGCCATGCCGATCTATGAGATCGACAGCTTTGCCAAGGGCGTGGGCTATTACGAGGGGCTGCCCGCAGAGATCCGGATCGAACAGCTGGAGCATCTGGAGCAGTTGACCACGCAGCTCTATCCCCGGCTGCGGATCTATCTCTATGATGCCAAGCGGCTCTATTCCTCGCCGCTGACCATATTCGGCCCGCTGTTGTGTGTGTTCTATGCCGGCAGCCACTATATGGCCTTTCGCGACCGAGAGCGGATCGAGACCTATACCGGCCATTTTGACCGGCTGGTGCGCGAGGCGGACATCACCGCCCGGCAGATGCCGCGCCGGGTGCGGGCGCTCAGGGCGCAGATCGGGGGGACGTCGTGACGCGGCGCACGGGGCGCCCTACTGCCGCCCCTCGCGCGCGCGTTTCAGCATCTTGCCGATGGTGAACGACGTGCGCGGCGCATAGACGTAGCGGGTGCGCTCCGTCGGGGTGGCGCGGCTGCGCATCCTTGCAAGGCCAAAGACGATCAGCCCCGCATGGCCCACGGCGATAAAGACAAACAGCGCCCCGGGGCCGAAGGCCTCGATCAGGGCCGAGGCCAGAAGCGGCGCGGCGATGGCGCCGCTGGCATAAAAGAACATCAAGGCCGCCGACAGCTCCACCCGTTCTTCGGAGGTGGCAAAGTCATTGGCGTGGGCGGCCGAGACCGAGAAGATCGGCACCGTGGTAAGCCCGAAAAAGGCCGCCGAGATCATGATCGCCAGGGTGCCGCCGCCGCTTGCCGGCAGGGTCACCGCGCAGGCCAGCATCGACACGCCCGAGAGCCAGATCAGCACCCAGCGGCGGTCGAATTTATCCGCAAGCCACCCCACCGGATATTGCGCCAGCGCGCCGCCCAGAACAAAGGCCGCGAGGAAAAAGGCGATCTGGTCGATCATCAGGCCGACCTCCTGGCCGTAGATCGGCCCCACCATCCGGAACGATGCGCCGCTGAGCGCCGAAACCAGGACACCGGCCACGCCAAGGGGCGAGCAGCGCCATGCCAGCCCGGGGCGCAGGCGCGGCGCAGAGGGCATCTTGGGCTGGCTGGCGCGGGTCATCATCAGCGGCAGCAACGTGGCACAGCACAGGATCGCCAACAGATTGTACGAGATGTAATTTGCGGGCGGCAGCACCGCGATCATCAGCTGCGCCGCCAGCGAGGCGCCGGTATCGGCAATCCGGTAGAGCCCCGAGGTCCGGCCCCGGTTTTCATTGGTGACCTTGGCGTTCAGCCAGGCCTCGATCACCGTGTAACAGCCCGCCACACAAAGGCCCGAGGCAATCCGCATCGCCGCCCAGGCATAGGGGTTGTCGGTGAGCGTATGCGCCAGCAGCCCCATTGCCCCAAGCGCCGTGCAGACCGCAAAGGCACGCGAATGCCCGACCCGCCCCATCAGCCGGGGCGTCCACCAGCAGCCGATGAAAAAGCCGAGGAAATGCGCCGAGCCCAAAAGACCGATCTGGCGGTTGTCGAACCCCATCGCCGCACCCGAGAGCGCATCCAGTGGCCCCACGCCCCCGGTAGAGAGCTGGAGCAGAATGACGGACAGAAAGAGGGCGGCAAAGGAGAGGATCGTGCGCATAACAGGCCCGACCATACGGATTCGTCCGGCCCGTGCAGTCGTGTTTTCGACGGGTGGGGTCGTTTTTCTGGCGCTGTGGCCAATCCGGCGCGGATGTGTCCCCTGCCCCGCGCGGCGCCAGCCGTCTCAGGCTACTTGGCACGGCGCCGGACGACACGGCGGGCATCGCACCTCCGCACCGCTGCGCATAAGACCGCGCGCCGGTCCGGCGGCGCGCGCCGCTGATGATGTCGCCGGAACTACCAGTGATAGGGCGACAGCGGACCTTGGGCGTCCATCCAGCCGTCCAGGCCCCCCTTGAGGCAATGCACATTCTGCAGCCCCATGGTCTCGGCCTGGTGCGTGCTCAGCGCCGAGCGCCAGCCGTTGTCGCAGTAGAAGATGAACATCTTGTCGCGGCCAAAGACCTCGCGCGCGAAGGGGCTGTCCTGGTCGAGCCAGAATTCCAGCAACCCGCGCGGGCAGGAATGCGCGCCGGGGATGACGCCGGTCTTTTCCAGCTCCCGATAGACGCGGAGATCGATGAATTCAGCGTCGCCCGCCTCTTGCAGCTGTTGGGCATCCGCGACCGGGACGAAGGAAATTTCGGCCTCTGCCTCTGCCACGAGATCCTGATGGGTCTTGGTGGAAATAAAAGTCATGCGTGCCTCCTTGGTCTGGAAGGGGATGCGAGAAGTATACCACGGCACACAACCTGAACGCGCAACAAAGCTACCAAATGGTTAATGTTTGGGCAGGTCGGGGGCATCTGCTTGCATCGCGTCCCCGGCGGGTTAGGGTCCGCGCGACACCGCATTGCAGGAGAACACGAGATGAAGATGAACCGGCTTGGCCGCACCGATATGATGGTCACGGATCTGTGCCTGGGCACCATGACCTATGGCACCCAGACCGATGAGGCGGATGCCCACGCGCAGATCGACATGGCGCTGGATGCGGGGATCAATTTCCTCGATACCGCAGAGATGTATCCGGTGAACCCGATCCGGCTGGAGACCCTGGGGCGCAGCGAGGAGATCATCGGCAGCTGGAATGAAAAGACCGGCCGGCGGGGAGAGTATATTCTTGCTACCAAACATTCCGGCGAGGGATCGGTCGCACGCGATGGCGCGCCGATCACGGCCCAGACCATCGGGGCAACGGTCGAGGCGTCTCTGAGGCGGCTGAAGACCGACTACATCGACCTCTATCAGTTCCACTGGCCCAACCGCGGCAGCTATATGTTCCGCAAGAACTGGACCTATGATCCGACCGCCTCAAGCTATGACCGCGCGCAGGTGATTGCGGATATGGAAGACTGTCTTGGCGCGCTGCAGGAGCAGGTCGACAAGGGCAACATCCGCGCCTTTGGCCTCTCGAACGAGAGCGCCTGGGGCACGGCACAATGGCTGCGTCTGGCCGAAGAGGGCAAAGGCCCGCGTGTGGCCTCGATCCAGAACGAATACTCCTTGCTGTGCCGTCTCTATGACACCGATCTGGCGGAACTGAGCCATTACGAGGATGTGGGGCTGTTGTCCTTCTCGCCCCTGGGGGCAGGCTATCTGACCGGCAAGTATCAGGGCGGTGCGGTGCCGGACGGGTCGCGCAAGTCGATCAACGCCACCATGGGCGGGCGTCAGTCGGATCGGGTGGAGGCTGCGGTGGCGGCCTATCTGGCGATTGCCGCCGATCACGGGCTTGATCCGGTGCATATGGCGCTGGCGTGGTGCCGGACACGGCCCTTTATGGCTTCCGCGATCTTTGGCGCGACGGATGTGGACCAGCTGGCGCATATCCTGGAGGGTGCGGATCTGGAGCTGGCGCCGGAGGTTCTGGCCGAGATCGACCATGCCCATCGCGCCCATCCGATGCCTTATTAGGCGACGGGAGGGGGCGCTGCCCCCTCTTGCCCCGAGGGGCAATTCACCCCCGAGATATTTATGAAAAGCTGAAGGGGCTAGTTGGTGCTGTGGCTGGCGTGGCTGTTGGCCTGCAGCGCCGGATAGCTTGCGAAGGCCGTCTCTGCCCCGCTCTGCCGGAGTTCACGCGCCGACAGGCCATGGGCGGTGCGGAAGGCGCGGGCGAAGGTGGATTGCGAGGTGAAGCCGGTGGCCACTGCAATCTCCATCAGGGGCAGGTTGGTGTCGGTGACCAGACGGCGAGCCTCGGCCAGGCGCAGTTGCAGGTAGTGGTCCTGCGGCGTCGTGTTCAGGCGCAGGCGGAATTGCTGTTGCAGGCTGCGCGGGCTGGTGCCCAGCACCTCGGCGATTTCCGCCAGGGGTTTGGGATCGTCCAGCGCCGCTTCCATGATCGCATTGGCCTTGGCGGTGAGGGCGTTGTGTTTGTGGTGCCCGAGACGGCTTTGTCCGCGCTGGGGCGCGGAGATGCCGTCGTAAAGGAACAGCCCGGCAACGCGTGAGGCAAAGCCGTGGCCGTGGCGCGCGCCGATGATGTGCAGCATCATCTCGATCGCGGGCGTCGCCCCGCCGGAGGTCATGCGGCCCTCGGAGACGGTGAAACGATCTGTGCGACAGTGAATATCGGGAAAGCGGGCGGAGAAGTTTTCCAAGTCTTCCCAGTGGGTGGTGGCGGCATGACCGTCCAGCAGCCCGGCTTCGGCCAGGAGCCAGGGCCCGCCGTCGATGCCCGCAAGGGTGGCGCCAGTGCCTGCAATGCGGCGCAGACCGGCCAGCAGGCTTGGGGTGGCGTGGCGGGCCAGTTGGAACCCGGCCACCACGATCAGCAGATCACAGCCATCCAGCCGCGCCAGCGGTGTGGTGGGCACGGTGAGGCCGGAGGTGAGCATCGGTGGCTCGGCAGTGGCGCTGATATAGTCCCAGTCAAAGGCCGCGCGTCCGGCCAGTCGGTTGGCGGCACGCATCGGGTCCACCGCTGCGGCAAAGGAGAGTGTGTTACACTCATCCATCACCAGAACGGCGGTCTTGAGGGGGCGGTTCTCCGGCTGGAGGATGTTTTTTGCGGATTTCATCAACTTCGATTCGCTTCGCGTAAACTCTTGCCGGCAAGGCTGAGCCAGAGTCAGGATCAGCGCAAATTGGAATCCGGGGAGAAGCCTGGGGATAACCCGTGGCACAACCCTGTACATCAGAGGGAAAATCAAAAATGCCGCTTTCCATGAACCGCGAGGTCTTTATCACCTGTGCCGTGACCGGCTCCGGAGGGACGCAGGATCGCAGCCCGCATGTGCCCCGCTCGCCCAAGGAAATCGCCGACAGCGCCATTGCTGCCGCCAAGGCAGGGGCGGCAATTGTACATTGTCATGTGCGCGATCCCGAAACCGGCGCGCCCTCGCGCGACCTTGGGCTCTATCGCGAAGTCACCGACCGTATCCGCGACAGCGACACCGATGTGGTGCTGAACCTGACCGCCGGCATGGGCGGCGACATCACCTTTGGCGGGGTGGAAAGCCCGCTGCCGGTGAATGCGGCGGGCACCGACATGATCGGCGCCAGCGAACGGGTGGCGCATGTGGCCGAATGTCTGCCGGAGATCTGCACGCTGGATTGCGGCACCATGAACTTTGCCGAGGCCGATTACGTGATGACCAATACGCCCGGCATGTTGCAGGCGATGGGCAAGATGATGACGGATCTGGGGGTGAAGCCGGAAATCGAGGCCTTTGACACCGGCCATCTGTGGTATGCCAAGCAGCTGGTGAAGGATGGCGTCCTTGAGGCGAACGCGCTGGTGCAGCTGTGCATGGGGGTGCCCTGGGGCGCGCCGAATGATCTCAATACCTTTATGGCGATGGTCAACAATGTGCCTGCCGACTGGAACTGGTCGGCGTTCTCGCTGGGCCGCGATCAGATGGCCTATGTGGCGGCCTCGGTGCTGGCGGGCGGCAATGTGCGTGTGGGGCTGGAGGACAACCTCTACCTCGACAAGGGCGTGCTGGCGGAGAACTGGCAGCTGGTGGAGCGTGCAGGCAGCATCATCTCCAACCTCGGTGCCCGGGTGATTTCCCCGGCCGAGGTGCGCACGCGGCTCGGGCTGACCAAGCAAGCGCCCGTCGCGAAATAATCGGAGGTCGAGGAAGGGGGAGCGCCGGTCTGGCCCGTCGAGGGCCAGGCCGGCGCGGATCCTGGCCGCAGGCCAGGACCCCCGCTCAACTGCACCCTTTTGTATTGAGGACAACGAGATGAAAACAGCAGCAATCATCGGCGGCGGTGTGATCGGCGGCGGCTGGGCGGCGCGCTTCCTTCTGAACGGGTGGGACGTGCGTGTCTTCGACCCCGACCCGGAGGCGGAGCGCAAGATCGCCGAGGTGATGGAGAACGCCCGCCGCGCCCTGCCGGGCTTGGGCAATGTCGCCCTGCCGCCCGAGGGCACGATGACCTTTCACGACACCATCGAGGCAGCCGTTGAGGGCGTCGACTGGGTGCAGGAAAGCGTGCCGGAGCGGCTGGATCTGAAGCAGAAGGTTTACGGCGAATTGCAGGCGCATGTGCCGCCCGGCGCGGTGATCGGCTCCTCGACCTCCGGCTACAAACCCTCGCAATTGCAGGAGGGGTTCACCAACGCCGCGCAGATCCTGGTCGCGCACCCGTTCAACCCGGTCTACCTGATGCCGCTGGTTGAGGTGGTCACCACCGAGGCGAACAGCCCGGAGATCATCGCCAAGGCCAAGGAGATCGTCAGCGGGATCGGCATGTATCCCTTGCACCTAAAGAAGGAAATCGACGCCCATGTGGCGGATCGCTTTCTCGAGGCGGTCTGGCGCGAGGCGCTCTGGCTGGTCAAGGACGGCATCGCCACCACCGAGGAGATCGACAACGCCATCCGCTATGGCTTTGGCATCCGCTGGGCGCAGATGGGCCTGTTCGAGACCTATCGCGTCGCGGGCGGCGAAGCCGGGATGAAGCATTTCATGGCCCAGTTCGGCCCGGCGCTCAGCTGGCCCTGGACCAAGCTGATGGATGTGCCGGACTACAATGACGCGCTGGTGGACCTGATCGCCGGTCAGTCCGACGCGCAGTCCGGCCATCACTCGATCCGCGAGCTGGAGCGCATCCGCGACGACAACCTCGTGGGCATGATGCGCGCGCTGGGCGCCAACGACTGGGGCGCGGGCGCGCTTCAGAACGCACATGATGCGGCGCGTATGCAGGAGGCGGGACTGGCGCGCAGCATGGATGACCTTGCCGATCTCGCGCAGCCGATCCTGACCCAAAATCGCACCGTGCCACTCGATTGGACCGACTACAACGGCCATATGACCGAGAGCCGCTATCTCGACGCTTTTGCGCAATCGACTGACCGGCTGATGGAGATCATCGGCTGTGACGCCGACTATATCGCCTCTGGCGGCAGCTATTTCACCGCCGAGACCCACATCCGCCATATCGACGAGGTGCACGCGGGTCACCCGATCCAGGTGAAGACCCGGGTCATCATGGGTGCGGGCAAGAAAATGCACCTCTGGCACGAGATGTATGAGGGCGACCGGTTGCTGGCGACGGGGGAGCATATGCTCTTGCATGTGGACCTGAAGACCCGTCGCTCCGCCCCGCCCGCGGCACAGATCGAGGCCAATCTGACGAAGATCGCCGCGGCACATGCCGCCCTGCCCGCGCCCGAGGGGCTGGGCCGCGCCATTGGTGCGCCTCGGTGAGCAAACCTGCCCGGGCGCGTCCGGCTTCGGACGCGCCCGGGCCACTCCCTGCGCCGACGCACCCAAGTGTGCCGTATGAGAGCGGCGTTTGTGAGGTTGCCTGAGGCGGGGGCCAACACCCGGACAGTCAGAGGCACCACGGGTATCAGGGCCCAGGCCGTCAATCTCCATGACATGGCGCGGGCGGACGCAACCGCAACACCTCGCATGTCTCCGCCGTCGACGCCAAAGCGGCGCAACGCGGTGTGCCGGCTGTGGATCAGATAGGAAGGGCCAGCCCGTGGCTGGCCCTTCCTGATGTCTCAGCGTATCCGTGCACAGGACCTCAGTGCTCAGTGCACCTCTGAGGCCTTCGCCGCATCGGTGGCCTCCGGATCGGACGCGACGTCGGCGGCGACTTCGGGGGCGATGTCAGTGCCGTCCAGCATGCCATTCACCACGCCGGACACGCCGTCCTCCATGGAAATGCCCAGCTCACGCCCCAGCGTTTTCAGCGCGGGCATCTGCACCGCCATGCCCATGATGGAATCCAGCGCCTGATTGACCACGGGTTTGTCGCCAGAGGTCCCGGCACCTGCGCCTGCGCTGCTGTAGGCCGCGCCGCCGCCCACGCCACCGACCTGATGGATCTTGATCGAGTCGATTTTCTCCGCCGGTTTCACCATCTCGGCAATGATCGAGGGCATCGCCTCGATGCGGGCGAGGTCAACCTTCATGCGCACCAGTTCCGGCGAGAGCGCATTGTCGGCCTCGACCAGCGCGCGTTTCCCTTCGGCCTCCGCCAGCATGTCGTTCTTCTTGGCCTCCGCGCGAATGTTGAGCGCATCGGCCTCGGCCTGGGCTTCCTCGCGGCGGGCTTCGGCGCGGTCGGCGGCGGCTTCTTTTTCGGCCTGAGCGGCCAGACGAATGCCGGTGGCCTGACGTTCCGCCTCGCGCGCGGCCTCGATCAGAACAATCTGCTTTTGACGCTCGGCCTCGGCCACCTGACGGGCGGTTGCCACGGCTTCGGTTGCTTTGGTGGCTTCGGCGCGGGCCAGATCCGCCGAGGCACGGGCGCGGCTTTCTTCCTCAGATTTCTGCGCGATGATGACCTGACGTTCCTGCTCGGCCACCTCAAGCTCGCGCTCCTTGGTGATCTCGGCCTCGCGGATCTTGCGCTCGCGCTCGATCTCGGCAGAGCGGATGGCTTCCTCTCGGGCGATGCGGGCGCGTTCGGTTTCACGCACCGAGTCCTCGGTCCGGGCGGCGATTTCCGCCTCCTGCGCCACGCGCATGGTTTCCACCTGCTGCATCTGTTCGATACGGGCCTGCTGTTCGTCCTGATCGATCAGCAGTTTCTGGCGTTCCCCTTCCATCGCGGCACGGCGCACGGCGACCTCCGCCTCCGCATCGATCTGGGCGCGTTCTTTTTTCGAGGTGGCGATCACCTCGGCCAGTTTGCGCATCCCCACCGCGTTGAAAGCGTTGTTTTCATCCAGCGCTTCAAACGGCGTCTGGTCGAGTGCCGTGAGCGAGACAGATTCCAGCGACAGACCGTTTTTCAACAGATCCTCGGAGACCGCATTCTGCACCTCCTGCACAAAGTCGGCGCGGTTTTCATGCAGCCCGTCCATGGTCATCTGTGCGGCCACCGCGCGCAGACCGTCGATGAGCTTGCCTTCGATCATCTCACGCAGCTGTTCCACATCAAAGGTCCGGTCGCCCAATGTCTGTGCGGCGCGCGAGATGCCTTCTTCGGTGGCCATCACCGAGACGTAGAATTCCACGCCCACATCGACCCGCATGCGGTCCTGAGTGATCAGCGCAGCCTCACCCGAACGCTGCACCTCCAGACGCAGGGTCTTCATGTTGACGGGGCTGATTTCATGCAGCAACGGGATCACAATGGTTCCGCCGTCCATGATGACCTTTTTGCCGCCAGAGCCGGTCTTCACCAGGCTCACCTCGCGGGTGGCGCGGCGGTAGAGTCGCCCCAGAACAAGCCCGATCAGGGCCACAAAAATCAATATGGTGATCACGCTCACCAGCAGGAATGAAAAGTCCATCCCAAACCTCCTTCAGGTCAAAGTTACGTTTAAATTCAAGGTGGGGCTGCCCCCGCGCGGCTCAGTCAGAGAGCGGCACGAGAACATATCGTTCGGCGCGGCGGTCACGGATCACCAGCACCTCGGTGCCTTGGGCAATCTGCTCCTGATCGCTCAGGGGTTCGGCGCGCAGGTAATGGGCGTTGCCAAAACGGTCCATGACGCGGACCTCGGCAGGGCGCCCGCGCGAGGCGGTGCCTTGGGTGATGGTGCCACGGCGGCGGCCGAGAGACCCTTCGGACAGGGCTTCGGTCTTGGTCTGCGGCAACAGCCGCGCAAAGACCGCGCCGAAGCCACGCGCAAACCACAGGGCCAGGATACCGGCGGGAATTGCGACCAGCCCAGCCGGGGCAAAGATCTGGAACAGATCCCGGAGGCTGAGTTGCAAGGCCATGCCCGACAGGCCAAAGGCCATCAACGCAGAGCCGAGCCAGATCAGAAAGGGCATGCGCCCGATGCCGAGCCAGCTGAGCACGCCGCCGCCGCCGGACACCTCTGGCGCGGTTGCGGGGGCTTCCGCCTCCAGCCCTTCCAGCCCGTCGATGTCGAGCCCATCCAGGTCAACGCCATCCAGCGCGTCCAGATCGACACCGCCAATATCGAGATCCGCGTCCAGTTCCACACCGCCGGGACCCTCCAGATCGGCGTCGCTGTCCCCGGCCAGAAGGCTGCCCCCGAGCAGCAATGCCAGAACTTCCATCCCCACCAAACCAAGCAAAAGCGCCAGCGCCATGGTGAAAGGGGCAAAGGCCCCATCGAGAAGAAGATCTGTCATCCGTATATAAAATCCAATTTGTATGCCATTGTATGCAATCTATATGTTCACGCACCCGTGAGGATTCAAGGGATTGGGGTTCAAAATCGCCCTCAACCTCCTGCAAGCGCCCTTGGGGGTCAAGGTGAAGAGCGCCGCCGGCGCAGCAGATTTGCCGCTTTCTTCGCATCGCCGGATCACATGGGGTTTTCGTACCTTCCCGCATGGGATAGACGAGCGGCCAGACAAGCGACGTGGATGGACGATATGGCCCGAATTCTCATCACCTCGGCACTGCCCTATATCAATGGGATCAAGCACCTCGGCAACCTCGTGGGAAGCCAGCTGCCTGCCGATCTCTATGCCCGCTACAACCGGGGGCGCGGTCATGAGGTGATGTTCCTCTGCGCCACCGACGAACACGGCACCCCCGCCGAACTGGCCGCAGCCAAGGCGGGCAAACCCGTGGCCGACTATTGCGCCGAGATGCACGAGGTTCAGGCCGACATCGCCAAGCGGTTTGGCCTGTCGTTTGACCATTATGGCCGCTCCTCCAGCCCGCAGAACCACGCGTTGACCCAGCATTTCGCGGGCAAGCTGGAAGAGGCCGGGCTGATCACCGAAGTGTCGGAAAAGCAGGTCTATTCCAACGCCGATGGTCGCTTCCTGCCCGACCGCTATATCGAGGGCACCTGCCCCAACTGCGGGTTCGAGAAGGCGCGCGGCGATCAGTGCGAGGAATGCACCAAGCAGCTCGATCCGACCGACCTCATCAACCCGCGCTCGGCGATTTCCGGGTCTACCGACCTTGAGGTGCGCGAGACCAAGCACCTGTTCCTGCGCCAATCCGCAATGCGCGACCAACTGGACCAGTGGATCGACTCCAAGACCGACTGGCCGGTGCTGACCACCTCGATCGCCAAGAAATGGCTGCATGACGGTGACGGTTTGCAGGACCGGGGCATCACCCGTGACCTCGACTGGGGCATCGCGGTCAAAAAAGGCACCGAGGACTGGCCCGGCATGGAAGGAAAGGTCTTCTACGTCTGGTTCGACGCGCCGATCGAATATATCGCCGCCGCCGGCGAATGGGCTGAGGCACACGGAAAATCGGATGCGGACTGGGAGCGCTGGTGGCGCACCGACAAGGGCGCGGATGATGTGAAATACGTCCAGTTCATGGGCAAGGACAACGTCCCCTTCCACACCCTGTCCTTCCCCGCGACCCTGCTGGGATCGGGCGAGCCGTGGAAGATGGTGGATCACCTCAAGTCGTTCAACTACCTGAACTATGATGGCGGTCAGTTCTCCACCTCGCAGGGGCGTGGTGTGTTCATGGATCAGGCGCTGGAGATCCTGCCGTCGGATTACTGGCGCTGGTGGCTGCTGTCCCATGCCCCCGAAAGCTCTGATGCGGAGTTCACATGGGAGAACTTCCAGCAATCGGTGAACAAGGATCTGGCGGATGTGCTTGGCAATTTTGTCTCGCGCATCACCAAGTTCTGCCGCTCGAAATTTGGCGAGCAGGTGCCCGAGGGGGGCGCATGGGGCGAGCAGGAACAGGCCCTCATTGAGGAGCTCTCCACCCGCATCGGCGCCTATGAGCGCCACATGGAAGCGATGGAAGTGCGCAAGTCAGCGCAAGAGCTGCGCGCGATCTGGGTTGCGGGCAATGAATACCTGCAATCTGCCGCGCCGTGGTCGGTGTTCAAGGAAGACCCCGAGCGCGCCGCTGGTCAGGTGCGTCTGGGTCTCAACCTGATCCGCCTCTATGCGGTGCTGTCAGCCCCCTTCATCCCCGATGCCTCTGATCGCCTGTTTGAGGCATTGGGCACCGAGGATCGCGACTGGCCCGAAGACGTCGCCGCAGCACTCGCCGCCCTGCCCGCAGGCCATGCCTTTACCGTGCCGGAGGTGCTCTTTGCCAAGATCACCGACGAGCAGCGCGAAGAATGGCAGGCGCGGTTTGCCGGCGGACGCGACGCCTAAGCCCCGGACATATTTGCAGAAAACAACGAAGAGGCCGCCCTGTTCCGGGCGGCTTTTTTGCATCTGCGCGCATCAGAGGGCGATCTGTTCGCCCTCGTTCAGCACCTGAAGCGACCAGCCGGGGGAGCGGGCTTGGTGCAGGTGCTGCATCACCTCTGGCCCTTCGCGATAGAGGGAATAGGTTGTGTGGTGCACCGGCAGAACGGAGCGCGCGCCCACCTGTGCGGCGAAATCCATCGCCTGCCCCCCATCCATGGAAATCTGCCCCAGCGCGCCCTCACCGCCGACCGCACCGATATGCGGAATGAACAGATCCGGGGTGTCTTGCTGGGCCAGCGCTTGCGCCACCGGCGCGGCATGGAACGTATCGCCCGCCCAATACAGACGCTGCACCTGCGCGCCACGGCGGGCCTCGATCATATAGCCGTTGCCAAGGCCCAGCACCGCCGAGATTTGCGGGGTGAGCGAATGCACCGCAGGCAAGGCGGTGACCCGGACCTCACCACTGGGGCCGTTGAACACACGCGTCGCCCCGTGCCGCACGGCCTGTGCGCCATAGCCCTGCTGCCGCAGATGCTCCGTGTCGTGCTCCGGTGCCAGCAAGGGCAGGCTGCGGTCCAGCCAGGCTTGGGCCTTCTGGTCGAAATGATCCTCGTGCAGATGGCTCAAGAGCACCAGATCCGGGCTGCTGTGCGTCAGCCCCGGAAAAGGCGTCAGCCGGGCGTGGGTCTTGATGTTCGGGCCTTTGGCAAGGTCGAACATCTCATTGGGATCGCCCATCACAAAGGCCTCCTCCCCCTCGCCAAGGCAGGGATCGGTGAGAATGCGCAGGCCTGCGGCTTCGATCTCCATCATCGCGCCCCCCAGCCAACGCACCGACAGGGGGGCCGTCGCACTGCGCACGGTGGCGGGCAACAGGCTCGCGGCGGCACCCGCAACACCGGATTTTAGAAAGCTACGTCTGTTCATCTGCTTCTCCACTTCTGATGAAGCGGATGTAGCCCCTCGCATCGGGCGAAATAATCGCCATAATATTGCAGACACTAAACGAGATAATCGCGCAATGAACGATCTGCAAAACATCGAAACCTTCGCCGAAGTGGCGGGCCAGTTGAGCTTTGCGGGCGCGGCGCGGCGTCTGGGTCTGCCGCCCTCGACCGTGACCAGCCGGGTGCGGGCGCTGGAACAGAGCCTCGGCGTGCGCCTCCTGGATCGCACCACCCGCAGCACCGCCCTCACCGCCGAGGGCGCGGTGTTTCTGGAGCGCTGCCAACGGGCCTTGGCCGAGATTGAGGCGGCGCGCAGCCTTGTCTCGGCCGATGTCAGCGCCAGCGGACCGGTGCGGCTGTCGGTGCCGACCGCCCTGCCGATGGACCGGCTGGCCCGTCTCACCCGGGACTTTCTGGCGCGCCACCCCAAGATCCACATCGACATCACCGTGGAGGATCGCGCCACGGATTTTGTCCGCGACGGGATCGATGTCGCTCTGCGTGGCCATCGCCCCGGCGGCGCGGATCTGATTGCGCGGCTCCTGTCGCAGATGCCGGTGCAGCTGGTGGCCCCACCGGGCCGACTGCGGGATGAGAGCCTGCCGATCCTCGGTCCCCTCACCCGGCACCTGAACAGCAGCCCGCTGCCCGGACAGGCCCAGTGCGAATCCTTTGCACTGGCGCGGGAGTTGACGCTGGCCGGGGCCGCCCGTGCCTGCCTGCCGCTGTCGCTTTGTGAAAAGGATGCCGCGACGGGCGCGGTGGAGATCGCCGCCCCGCCTCCCGGCGTCGAATCGCAGCTTGGCCTTTACCTCGTCTATCAGGATCGCCGCCACCAACCTCAGCGCGTGCGCCTGTTCATAGAGGCGCTTGTGGCCGAATTTTCCGCCACGGGCGGCCCGCCCTAGGGCTGCGCCGCCGCGCCGCAGCCGGTGCGATAGCGGCCCACGCCCTGGTGTTGTCCGCCCCTGTCGCCGCCGCCACCTTTGGATAAGTCAAAGAAAACAGGCCGGATATGAAACCATTTGACATATCCGACCAAATAAATCAGGAATAGGGCAATCCAGCCAACCTGTGCATCACACGGGCCAGCCGACAACCTGAACCTTGCGTCCCGCACATGTTGAACCCCTCTGGCCAAACACCCACGCACAGTGACCGCGACGCAGATCCGCTGCCGGTGTCGGATCTGTGGCACAACGTCCTGTCGGGAGAGATGCCGCAGCAGAGCTTTTGCTTTGAGTGGCTGTTCGACAAGGTGGAGCAGAAACAGAGGTCTCCCCGATGAGCAACCTGAAACCGATTTCCCAAGAAGACATTGCCGCAGCCGCACAACCGGAAACCTACCCGACCTACCACGCCGAGGATCTGACCCGCGGCGGTGTGCAGGCCCGCATTCTTCTCAATGGTCAGATCTATTCGCTGCGCATCACCCGCGCAGGCAAGCTGATCCTGACCAAGTAATTCACCCCACGCGCAACAGCGCCACAAATACCAAAGTTCCAGCGAGGATATACTTCATGAAAACGCCGCTTCTCACCGGTGCCGCCATTGCGGCTTTGACCGTAGGCACATCGGCCGCTTTCGCCGCGTCCAAGGCCGATGTTCTGACCAATTACGCAAACATCGCCGAGGCAAAATACGAAGACAGCCTGATCACCGCAAAGGCGCTTCAGGCTGCTGTTGATGCGCTGATCGCGGACCCTTCGGCTGAAAACCTTGAGGCCGCGAAACACGCCTGGCTGGCGGCGCGCGTCCCGTATCAGCAGACCGAAGTCTACCGTTTCGGCAATGCCATTGTCGACGACTGGGAAGGCAAAGTGAACGCATGGCCGCTGGATGAAGGCCTGATCGACTATGTGGACGCCTCTTATGGTGGCCCGACCGATGAAAATGCCGCCGCAGCGCTGAACGTGGTTGCCAACCCGGAGTTCACCCTTTCGGGCGAGACAATCGACGCCTCCGACATCACGCCCGAGCTGCTGGCCGAGACCCTGCATGAGGCCGACGGTGTCGAAGCCAATGTGGCCACCGGCTATCACGCCATCGAATTCCTGCTTTGGGGTCAGGATCTGAACGGCACCGAGCATGGCGCGGGCGAGCGCGCATGGACGGACTATGCGGCTGGCGATGACTGCACCAACGGCAATTGTGACCGCCGTGGCGCCTACCTGAAAGCGGCGACCGATCTGCTGGTGTCCGATCTTGAGTGGATCACCGCGCAATGGGCCGAGGGCGGCGAAGCGCGCGAAACCGTGCTTTCAGACGAGGACGCGGGCATCACCACGATCCTGACCGGCATGGGCTCGCTGTCCTATGGCGAACAAGCGGGCGAGCGGATGCGTCTTGGCCTGATGCTGAACGACCCCGAAGAAGAGCACGATTGCTTCTCCGACAACACCCACAACAGCCACTACTACGATGGTCTGGGCATCCAGAACGTCTACCTGGGCGAATATGTGCGGGTGAACGGCGATCTGGTGTCCGGCCCGGCACTGGCCGATCTCGTCGAAGCCGCGGATTCTGAACTGAACGCGGAACTGACCGGCAAACTCTCCACCACCATGATGAAGCTGGGCCGCATCAAGACGGCGGCCGAGGCAGGCTTCTCCTATGACCAGATGCTGGCGCAGGGCAGCGAAGCCGGCGAGGCGTTGGTCATGGGCGGCGTCGAGGCGCTGGTGGATCAGACCCGGTCGATCGAACGCGCGGTTGCCGCGCTGGAACTGGACACCGTCGCCATCGAGGGCTCCGACTCGCTCGATAACCCGTCGGCGGTATTCCAGTAATTCAGATCAGGTCCCCGATCTGACAGGAGTCGCGCCCCCGTGCGCGGCTCCTTCTTTTTTGCGTGCCAGTCGTCACGATGTGAGGCACTCACGATTTCCTGAGCAAATCTGTCTTATTTACCCTTGAAAACTTATTCTTTTGCTCAGATATTGAGGCGAGCAAGTAGCCTATAGAATCTCTTGGGATAAAAGCCCCGTCATGATCATCTGCCACTGCACTGCGATCTCGGATCACGACATCCATTCGGCCATCGACTGGATGCGCGCCTCTGACCCGCAAACCATTATAACTCCTGGGAAAATCTATCGCGCCCTCGGCAAGAAGGCGGATTGTGGCGGTTGCATGACGCTCTTTCTGGACACCATGCGCGCCAACGCTAAGGTTAGTGTACCTGCACATCTGCAGAACCTACGTACAGCCATTTCTCCGGAGAGCAATTATGAAGGGCGACCCCAAAGTCATCGACTATCTCAACAAGGCGCTTAGGAGCGAGTTGACCGCTGTCAGCCAGTATTGGCTGCATTATCGCCTGCAGGACGACTGGGGCCTTGGTCACATGGCCAAGAAAAGCCGCGAGGAAAGCATCGAAGAGATGCATCACGCGGACAAGCTGATTGATCGGATTATCTTCCTTGAGGGGCATCCCAATCTGCAAACGCTGGATCCCCTGCGCATCGGCCAGTCCCCCAAGGAAACGCTGGAGTGCGATTTGGCCGCGGAACAAGAGGCCCGCGACCTCTACAAGGAAGCCGCCGAGTACTGTAGGACCAATGGTGATTTCGTCACTGAGGAGCTGTTCAAGGCGCTTCTGGCCGACGAAGAGGGCCATATCGATTTCCTGGAGACCCAGCTTGAACTGCACGACCGCGTTGGCGCCGAAAACTACGCGCATCTCAACGCCTCCAAGATGGACAACGCCGAGTAAGTCGGCCTGTTTCCTGGGTGCGGCCTTCGCTCTGGTGCTGGCCGCACCGCTGCATGCAACCGACCGCGCCGCCGCGCCGCCCCCGGATGGCCTAGCGGAGCCGCATCTTTCCGTTCTGCCACGCACCAAGGACGAAACCAGCCGCATTGCGCGCGTCACTGCCCCTGCGGATGACTTCACCGCGCCCGAGCCGTTCGAGGACCTCCCCGCCGGGGCCGCCACCCTGCCCTATCGCAATGACCGCGAGGCCTTTAGCACACCGCCGGTGAACCTGACCTTTGAACAGGGGCTGGAGTTTCGGCTGGGCGAGGCCTTGTTTGACAAACTCTGGGTGTTCTCGCCGTCCTCGACCCGCGCTTCTGATGGGCTGGGTCCGGTCTACAACGCACGTGCCTGCCAACGCTGCCACATCCGCGACGGGCGGGGGCATCTGCCCGAGGGGCCCGATTATCGCTCTGCCTCGACCTTTCTACGCGTCTCCATTCCCGGCCCGGTACCCCCCGCATTGCGCGCCATTCCCGACTATATCGGCATGTCGCCAGAGCCGACCTATGGCTGGCAATTGCAGGATTTCTCCAGCCCCGGTGTCAATCCCGAATACCGCCTGTCGGTGACCTACACCGAGGAAGAGATCACCCTGAATGGCGGCGAGGTGGTCAGCCTGCGCAAGCCCACGTTTGAAGCCACCGCGCTGAAATACGGCCCCCTGCATGCCAAGGCGATGCTCTCGCCGCGCGTGGCTCCACCGATGATCGGCCTGGGCCTGTTAGAGGCGATCCCGACGGCTGATATCCTCGCCCTCGCCGATCCCGACGATCAGAACGGCGATGGTATATCGGGGCGGCCAAATCTCGTCTGGTCCAAGGAATTTGGTCAAGTGATGCTGGGGCGCTTTGGCCTCAAGGCGGGCACCGCCACCATCCACGAACAATCCGCAGCGGCGTTTTCCGGCGATATCGGCATCTCGACACCGCTGTTTCCGCAGCCCTATGGCGATTGCACGGCCTTGCAGGACGCCTGCCGCAGCGCGCCGCACGGCGACGGCGACGTGCGCGTCACCGAAATTGACCAGCCCAATATGGATCTGGTCACCTTCTACAGCCGCAATGTCTCGGTGCCAGCCCGCCGCGATCTGGACGCGCCCGAAGTGCTGCGCGGCAAATCCGTGTTCTATGACAGCGGCTGCGCCAGCTGCCACCAGCCCAAATTTGTCACCCACCGCCTGCTTGATCGCCCCGAGCAGAGCTTTCAGCTCATTTGGCCCTATTCCGATCTGCTGTTGCACGACATGGGCGAGGGCCTTGCAGACAACCGACCCGAAGCGCGCGCGACCGGGCGCGAATGGCGCACCGCACCGCTTTGGGGGATTGGCTTGACGCAGCAGGTCTCAACCCGCGCCACCTTCCTGCATGATGGCCGCGCCCGCACTTTGCTGGAAGCCATCCTCTGGCATGGTGGAGAAGCTCAAGCCGCCCGCGACACTGTTGTCGCCTTGCCCCCTGATGATCGCGCCGCCCTTATCACCTTTCTGGAGTCTCTTTGATGTCTGTCTTGTCTCGACTGGCGTCCACCGCCTGCGCCCTTGTTGCTCTCACCGGACTGGCGCGCGCCGATGCGCTCACGGATGCGGTCGTCGACCAGCATATCCTGCCCACCTACGCGCGTCTGGCCACCGAGACTGCCGAATTTGCGACCCTTACACAGAACGACTGCGCCCCCACATCAGAGACCGTGCGTACCGCTTGGGGGGAGGCCTTTGACGCGTGGGTTGCGGCCAGCCACCTGCGTTTTGGCCCCTCCGAGGCCGACAACCGCGCCTTTGCCATCGCCTTCTGGCCCGACAGCCGTTCCAAGACCCCAAAGGCCCTGCGCGGCCTGCTGTTGGACAGCGACCCGGTGGTCAACACGCCCGAGGATTTCGCAACAGCATCGGTCGCGGTACGCGGGTTTTATGCGCTGGAGTACCTCTTTTATGACCCCGCCTATGCGGATCTGACCTCCCCGGACTATGCCTGCGCGTTTGTCAAAGCGGTCGCACAGGATCTGTCACGAAACAGCACTGCGATTTTGACCGATTGGCAAGAGGACTACGCCGACAAGCTGCGCCACCCCGATGAGCGCTACCGCAGCGATGAGGAAGCGCATCAGGAACTGTTCAAGGCCTTCACCACCGGGCTGGAGATCCTCGCCGATATGCGCCTTGGCCGCCCGCTTGGCACATTTGACACCCCGCGCCCCAATCGCGCCGAGGCCCGCCGCTCCGGCCGTTCCTTGCGCCATGTGCAGATCCAGCTGGATAGCCTGCGTCAACTGGCACTACTCCTGTCCGAAGGCGATCAGGAACTCTCGCAACATCTGACCCAGCTGTTCGACAAGGCCGACCGCCACGCCGCGAACCTTGCCGATGACCCCAGCTTTGCCGGGGTGAGTGATCCACAAAAACGTTTTCTGTTGGAAACGCTGCAACAGGATGTGCGTGAGATCAAAGACATCGCCGCACTGAACCTTGGCCCCAAGCTGGGGGTGGAGGCCGGGTTCAACGCGCTGGATGGCGACTGAGCCAAACGATCTGTTCCGATCCAAGACAGGAGTTCACAAATGCCCTCTCGACGCGGCTTCATTGCAGGCCTGATGGCCAGCGGCATGGCCCCTTCCGCCACTTGGGCTGACGCGGGCGCACCCGCCTATCTCTCTGCGGGCAAGGACGAGTTGGGGCTGTTTGTGGTCGCGGGCCTGTCTGCGGCGGGCGAGGTGCTGTTTCGCCATTCCCTGCCGGATCGGGGCCATGCCGCCAGCGCCCACCCCACCCGGCCCGAAGCGGTGGCCTTTGCCCGCCGTCCCGGTCGGTTTGCCGATGTGGTCGACTGCCGCAGCGGCGCGCAACTGGCGCGGCTGGAGCCACCGGAGGGGCATCACTTCTACGGTCATGGCGTGTTCTCCCCCGAGGGCGAGGTGATGTATACGACCGAGAATGCCTTCGAGAGCGGCGAAGGCATGATTGGCGTCTGGAACGCCCGCGATTATCGCCGCATCGGCCAGTTTCCCTCCGGCGGCATCGGCCCGCATGAGATGCTCTTGCGCCGCGACGCCCCCGGTCTGGTGGTCGCCAATGGCGGCATCGAGACCCACCCGGATACTGGCCGCGCCAAGCTCAACATCCCCTTTATGCGCCCGAACCTCAGCTATCTGAGCCTGTCGGGTGAGATACAGGAGCAGATGGAACTGCCTTCGGATCTGCATAAAAACTCCATCCGCCATATCGCCGTGCGCAGCGATGGCACCGTGGGGTTTGCCATGCAATGGCAGGGCGATCTGGGCGCGGACGTGCCCATCGTGGGCTTGCACCGCCCCGGCGACGCGCCGCGCCTGATGGCGGCGGACGACCCGTGCCTGCGCAACCTCAATGGCTATGGCGGCTCCATTGCGTTTTCTGGCGATGAGACGCAGATCGCCGTGACCTCGCCCCGCGGTGGCGTGGTGCAGGTGATGGACTGCGCCAGCGGTGCTTTGCTGGCCGAACATGCGCTCCTGGATGTCTGCGGCCTTGCGACCCTACGCGAAGGTTTTCTCGCCAGCACCGGAACAGGTGCCGTGGCGCGGATCGGCACAGAAGTGGAGCACCTCGCCACAGCGCCGCTGGCCTGGGACAATCACCTCATTTCACTGCTCTGAGCCTCTCTGTCCGGCCACAAGGCCAAAAGCGCCGCCAGTTTCGGCCCAATCCCCTCCGCACCCGCGCGAGGGGTTTTCTTTTTCGCGTACAATCCCATCAAAACGAAAACTTCACATGACAAAACAAGCGATGTGACCTATATGAATCCGTAAAAAGGAAAGCTCATGGACGCAAGCGACCGCCAAAACGAAATCCTCTCTCTGCTCACGCAGCAGGATCGTGTCGAGGTTGAAGACCTCGCGCGCCGCTTTGGCGTCTCTTTGCAGACCGTGCGCACCGACCTGCGCGATCTGTCTGCCCGTGGCCAGCTGAGCCGCGTCCATGGCGGCGCCGTGCGCATCAGCTCCGCCGCCAATCGCGGCTATGCCGAGCGCCGCAGCCTCAATGCCAGCGGCAAACGCGCGATGGCCGCACTGGCCTCCGATGTGATCCCTGAAAACTGTTCCATCGCGCTCAATATCGGCACCTCCACCGAACAGGTGGCGCGCGCGCTCTCCGGTCACAAGGGCCTGACGGTCCTCTCCAACAATATCAACATTATCAATATGATGATGGGTATGGAGGCGCGTGACCTGATCCTTGTGGGGGGCACCATCCGCCAAAGCGACGGTGCCATTGTCGGCGAAGAGGCGGTGGAATTCATCAACCGCTACAAGGTCGACTACGCCGTCATCGGCGCCTCCGCCATGGACGCAGACGGCGCGATCCTCGATCACGACGCCCGCGAAGTCTCCGTCGCCCGCGCCATCCTCAGTAATGCCCGCACGCGCATCCTGATGTGTGACGGCAGCAAATTCGACCGCTCCGCCCCCGTGCGCATCTGCGCCCTCGCGGAGCTGGATTTTGTCATCACAGACCGCCCTGTTCCGGCAGAGTTTGCCGAGGCCGCAGCCGCGTCCGGCACACGAATCCTGATCGCAGACGGCGGCCCCGAAACCGAAAGCAGCGAAAATGACTGATACGCCCAAGACCTCCGACATCACCGACCTGTTCATCATCGGCGGCGGCATCAACGGCTGCGGCATCGCACGCGACGCCGCCGGTCGCGGCCTCTCCGTGACATTGGCCGAAATGAACGACCTCGCCTCCGCCACCTCCTCGGCCTCGACCAAACTGTTTCACGGCGGCCTGCGCTATCTGGAATATTTCGAATTCCGTCTGGTGCGCGAGGCCCTGATCGAACGCGAGGTGCTGCTGCGCGCCATGCCGCATATCTCATGGCCGATGCGCTTCGTGCTGCCCTTCCACAAGGACATGCGGTTCGACAACACCACGCCGACCTCCAAACTGCTGACCACCGTCATGCCATGGATGAAAGGCCGCCGCCCGGCATGGCTGATCCGGCTGGGTCTTTTCATGTACGACACGCTTGGAAAACGCGGCATCCTGCCCGGCACCTCAACCGTGGACCTGACCACGGATGAGGCAGGCAAGCCCTTGAACTCCAAATTCAAAAAGGCGTTTGAATATTCCGACTGCTGGGTCGAGGACGCCCGCCTGGTGGTGCTCAACGCCCGCGACGCCGAGGCCCGTGGAGCCGAGATCATGACCCGCACCGAGGTCGTGAATGCCACCCGCCACGCGGATCACTGGGAAATCCACCTGAAGGATCTCGCAACCGGCGCAGAAACCACCCGCCGCGCAAAAATGCTGGTGAACGCAGGTGGGCCATGGGTGGCCGATGTGCTGCGCCAGAAGCTCGGCCAAAACAGCCGCGAAAACGTGCGCCTCGTGCGCGGCAGCCATATCGTGGTGCCTAAACTCTACGACCACGGGCGCTGCTACTTCTTCCAAGGGCAGGACGGGCGCATCATCTTTGCCATTCCCTATGAGGAGGATTTCACCCTCATCGGCACCACCGACGCCGATCACCCCGATCCCGAGACCAAACCCATCTGCACCGAGGAAGAGCAGGACTATCTGGTCAAATTCGCGTCGAACTATTTTGACACACCCGTGACCCGCGACCAGATCGTCTGGACCTATTCCGGCGTGCGGCCGCTCTATGATGACGGCGCAAGCTCCGCCTCCGCCGCGACACGCGAATATGTGCTGACGCTCGACAAGACACAGGCCCCGCTGCTCAATGTCTTTGGCGGCAAGATCACCACCTACCGCAAACTGGCCGAGGCGGCGCTGGATAAAATCAACGAGGTCTTCCCCAGCCTGCCTTCGGAGTGGACCGCAGGTGTGCCCCTGCCCGGCGGCGACTTCCCGGTCGAAGATGTCACCCGCTTGCGCGAAAAACTGGCGCGCGCGTATCCCTTCCTGTCGGCCTACGCCACCCGCCGCCTGATCCGCGCCTATGGAACCGAGGCCTGGGCTGTTCTGGGCGACGCCAAGGCGCAGAGCGATCTGGGCGAGAGCTTCGGCGCGACCATCACGGCCCGCGAACTCGACTGGGCAATTGCCCGCGAATGGGTGCGCACGGGCGAGGATTTCCTGTGGCGACGCACAAAACTCGGCCTGCGTCTGGACCCTGATGCGCGCACTGCGGTCGACACATACATCAAATCCCGCGTCATCGACTAACAAGACAGAACGACAAAAGAGAGGGGCACAGCGCCCCTCCCTCTTCTAACTCAAAATATCCCGGAGCGCGAGGCAGCGCCTCGCATACCCGCTCACGACACACGCTGAGGTTTCAGAACTCCACGCCCTTCTGAGCCTTGATACCAGCCCGGAACGGGTGCTTCACCTGCGCCATCTCGGTCACCAGATCGGCGATCTCGATCAGCTCTTCTTTGGCGCTGCGCCCGGTCAGCACCACATGGGTCATCGGCGGTTTATGCTCGACGAGGAACTCCAGAACCTCCTGCAAATCCAGATACTCATAGCGCAGCGCGATGTTGATCTCATCGAGCAGCACCATGGTGTTCTTCTCATCAAGGATCATCTCCTTGGCCTTTTCCCAGCCCGCGCGGGCTGCTGCAATATCGCGGGCCTTATCCTGCGTTTCCCAGGTAAACCCCTCGCCCATCGCGTAGAACTGGCACAGATCCGAGAAATTCTCCTCGATCAAAGTGCGCTCGCCGGTCTGCCACGCGCCCTTGATGAACTGCACCACCGCCGAGGGCATGCCATGGGCGATGCAGCGCATGATCATACCGAATCCCGAGGACGACTTGCCCTTGCCGGGGCCGGTGTGAACGATGATCAGACCCTTTTCGCCATCCTTGGTTTTCATCATCCGATCACGGGCGGCCTTTTTCTTTGCCATCTTAGAGGCATGGCGTGCCGCTTCTTCGTCCGAGATGTCGGTTTCGCTACTTGCGCTGGTCTGATCGCTCACGGGGTCGCTCCTGCTGTTTGGCCCCATGTCTTGACAAAGAGTGCCCCCATGGCGCAAGGGATTTTCGTTGGTTCCCGAAGGTGACACCCTTCGGGCGAAGAGGGAATGTGACAAGGCACGCCGCAGCGCGCCCCAAGCACAGCCGCCCCCGCGACCGTGACCGGAGAGGTCTCCCGACGCCACTGGCGCCCCCCAAGGGGTGGCACCGGGAAGGCGGGACGACCGTCAGCGCCCGACCCGGGTCTGGCATCCGCAAGCCGGGAGACCTGCCAGCGCGTGTGAAACCGGCGGACGGGGTGTGCCGCGACCGGTTGAGGGCCTGCCACACGTGGCATGCGCCCCCATCTGGCCTGCCCCGCCTCGCCGCTGAGGAGGAGAAAAGGCCGCATGGGAGAGACCCCCAGCCAGAGCCCGGAGCCGGTTGTCCTGACCGTCTGCACCACCTGTCGCCAGACCGGCAGCGATCCCGAAGCCATGCGTCCCGGCCGCATCCTTGCCGACCGTCTTGCGGGCAGCGCGCTGCCCGACGGCGTCACCGTGCGCGGGGTCGAGTGCCTCTCGGCCTGCTCGCGGTCCTGCACGCTACATCTCTCCGGTGGCCCTGCGCGCTGGAGCTATATCTACGGCGATCTCGACCCGGATGCCCATCTTGAGGACATCCTCGCCGGTGCGGCCGCCTATGCGGCGACCGAGGATGGGTTTGTGCCATGGCGCGAGCGCCCGGTGGTGTTTCGCAAACAATCCATCGCCCGCATTCCGCCCGTCTCCATGCCAAGCGTCGCGCTGACCCCGACGCCCGCACCGGAGCGTGGCGACTCTTCCAATGACACCCCAGACACGCCTGCCACCGAGCTTGCGCAGGATTGACCCGAAAGGCCCATTTCACATGACCACATTGAACAAGATCCCCGTCACCGTCATCACCGGCTTTCTGGGGGCTGGCAAAACCACTCTGATCCGTCACCTGATGCAAAACCCGCAGGGCAAGCGCCTCGCCGTGGTGGTGAATGAGTTTGGCACCGCCGGTGTGGATGGCGACATCCTGAAATCCTGCGCCGACGAGAGCTGCCCGGCGGAAAACATCATGGAACTCGCCAATGGCTGCATCTGCTGCACCGTGGCCGATGATTTTATCCCCACCATCGAGAGCCTGATGGCGCTGCCCGAGCCGCCCGAGCATATCGTCATTGAAACTTCTGGTCTGGCACTGCCAAAGCCGCTGCTCAAAGCCTTCGACTGGCCCGCGATCCGCTCGCGCATCACCGTCGACGGGGTGATCGCCCTGGCCGATGCCGAGGCCGTCGCCAAGGGCCAGTTCGCGCCGGATCTGGACGCCGTGCAGGCCCAGCGCGAGGCGGACGACAGCCTTGATCACGAAACACCGCTGTCCGAGGTCTTTGAGGATCAGATTTCCTGCGCGGACATCGTGCTGTTGTCCAAAGCCGATCTGGCCGGTGAGGCCGGCGTCGAGAAAGCCCGCGCCGTGATCGAGGCCGAGGCCCCGCGCAAGCTGCCCATCCTGCCAATGACCGAGGGCGTGATCGACCCCCGCGTGATCCTCGGTCTGGGGGCCGCCGCCGAAGACGACCTTGATGCCCGCCCCAGCCATCATGACGGCCATCACGATCACGAACATGACGATTTTGAGTCCATCGTGGTCGAAATGGGCGAAGTCTCCGATCCCGAAGACCTGCAAAAACGGATCATCGAGATGGCCCGCGCCCGCAACATCCTGCGGGTGAAGGGCTATGTGGCCGTGGAAGGAAAACCGATGCGAATGCTGGTACAAGCGGTGGGCGAACGCCTGCGCGCGCAATACGACCAACCCTGGGGCGCACAGGAGCGCAAGACCCAGCTGGTTGTGATCGCCGAGCATGATAACATCGACACAGCAGGCATCCACGCCGACCTCGGGGCCTGAGTTTCTATGCGGGCGAAGTGGAAACACATCGTTTTCGTCCGGCCGAGAGGCCGGACAGCCCCCGACCGCCCCCCCGGGCGGGGGCTTCTCCCCCCCCCGCGGTCCGGGGCTATCCTCGGCGTGTCCAAACGGAGCTAACCTCATGCACGTCGTCTTCCGCGAAAGCCACGGGCTCGGAGAAACAGACACCCCCTATGACGTCGGGCAGACCCCCGGCGATCTGGTGGTGCTGTCCTTTTCCGACAGCGACCTTGGCGCATTCGCGGCGGGCTGGCACCGCGCGGACGGCAAACTCCCCTCCACGCGACTTGCCAATCTGGTGGCGCTCAAACACCCGCTTTCGGTCGATGTCTACGCCGAGCAGACGCTGGAGGGCGCAAAGGGCGTCTTGGTCCGGCTGATCGGTGGTGAAAGTTATTGGTCCTACGGTCTGGCCACGCTTCAGGATCTGGCCCGGCGCAAGGGCATCGCGCTGGCAATCCTGCCCGCCGACGGTCAGGAAGATCCGCGCCTTGATGAGCTGTCCACCCTGCCGGTTTCCACCCTGCGCCGCCTTCAGGCGCTGTGCGATGCGGGCGGTGCTGTTGCCGCGCAAGCGGCACTGGCGCAGCTGGCGCTGGCTTCTGGCCTTTATGCCAGCCCGGTGATCGGCAAGAAAACCGTGCCTGATTTCGGCTTCTACGACCCCGACCGGGGCGCGCTGGATGCCTTGCCCGAAATCAACAAACCCTTGGTGCTGGTCAGTTTCTATCGCTCTTATCTGACCTCTGCCGACACCGCCCCTGTGGATGCGATGATCCGTAGCCTGCGCGCGCGCGGGTATGCTGCCTATGGGGTCTTCGCGCCGAGCCTCAAGGTCCCCGAGGCGGTCGACTGGCTGCGCGCAGAACTGCCCGCCCTGAACCCCGCCGCGCTCATCAACGCCACCGCCTTTTCCGCGCAGGGGCGCGATGGCAGCGCCTCCCCCTTAAGCCTCACGGGCTGTCCGGTGTTTCAGGTGGCGCTGTCCACGGCCCGGCGCAAGGATTGGGATCTGGCGGATCGCGGCCTGTCGCCTGCGGATCTGGCCATGCATGTGGTCCTGCCAGAGGTGGACGGTCGGCTGTTTGCCGGTGTTGTCAGCTTCAAATCCCCCACCAAGCGCGACCCCGATCTGGAATATTCCCGTTTCACCCATCGCGCCGATCCGGAGCGGGTGGAGGCGGCGTTGGATCGCATCGAGGCGCATCTGCGGCTCGCCCGCCAAACGCCCGCCGACAAACGCCTTGCGCTGGTACTCTCGACCTATCCGGGGCGCGATTACAACCTCGCTCACGCGGTGGGGCTGGACGCGCTGGCCTCAACGTCCGAGATTTTGCGCGCCCTTGCGACCGAGGGCTATGACGTCACGGCCAAGGCAGACCTTGGCGCGCGCCTCTCGGATGAGACGCTGACATGGCCGCTCTCGGACTATCTCGCAGCACTCGCCCACCTGCCCGCCTGCTTGCGCGAGGATCTCACCGCGGCTTGGGGCGCGCCCGAGCAGGACCCCGCGATCAGGGACGGCCTCGTGCACTTTCGCGCGCTGCGCGCGGGCAAGGCGCTGATTGCCCTGCAACCCGAACGCGGTGACGTGCAATCCCGCGATGACGACTATCACGACCTCGACCGCACGCCCCGCCACGGCTACGTCGCCTTCTATCTCTGGCTCCGGACGCAAGCAGATGCGCTGGTGCATGTGGGGGCCCATGGCACGCTGGAGTGGCTGCCGGGCAAGGCGGTGGCACTCTCGGGGCAATGCTGGCCCGAGGTGCTGGCGGGTGATCTGCCGGTAATCTATCCGTTCATTGTCAATGATCCGGGAGAGGCCGCGCAGGCCAAACGCCGCATCGGCGCCATCACGTTGGGCCACATGCCGCCGCCTTTGGCACAGACCACGCTGCTCGACGGTATGACGCGGCTTGAAAGCCTTCTGGATGAATATTCCACCGCCGACGGGCTTGACCCTGCGCGCCGCGACCGGCTCATCGCCGACATCCGTGCCGAGGCGCAGGGCACCGGCGTCGAAGAAGATCTGGGCATCCCCACCGACGCCTCGGCCGCAGAGGCGATCACCCGCATCGACCGCTTTGTCTGCGACATCAAGGAAAGCCAATACGGAGAGGGGCTGCATATCTTTGGCAGCGGCGATCATGGCGCGGCAGAGCTGCGCGGGGTTCTGGATGCGCTGGCGGGCAAGTTGATCTCCCCCGGCCCGTCCGGGTCGCCCTACAGGGGGCGGTCGGATGTGATGCCCACCGGGCGCAACCTCTTTACCACGGATCCCCGCGCGGTGCCGTCGCGGGCGGCGCAGGCGCAAGGGGTCAAGCTGGCGGAAGAGCTGCTGCGCCGCCACCTGCAGGACCATGGCGACTGGCCGCGCGGGTTGGTGGTGGATCTCTGGGGGTCTGCCACCATGCGCACGGCGGGCGAGGAATTTGCCATGGCGCTGCATCTTGCGGGCCTTGCTCCACAATGGGACGCAGGATCAGAGCGTGTTTCGGGCTTTGAGATTATCCCGCTGGCCCTTTTGGGCCGTCCGCGCATCGACGTGACGCTTCGGGTATCCGGCCTGTTTCGCGATGTATTTCCCGGCCTTGCCCAGATGTTCGAGGCCGCCGCCGCCGCGCTGAGTGCCCGCGAAGAGGACCCAAGCGACAACCCCTACCTCAAGACCACGCCGCGCGTCTTTGGCCCCAAGCCCGGGCTATACGGCCTTGGCATGACCCAGCATCTTGATGACTACTCCGAAGAGGCCCGCGCGGCAGCGGGCGAGGCCTGGCTTGCGGCCTCGTCACATGCGATTGACGCAAAAGGCGACATCCACGAGGCGCGCGCCGCGCTTGAGGATCGACTGCACAGCGCCGACAGCTTTGTACACCTGCAAGATCTGGCGGAAACGGATGTTCTGGTCGCCTCGGACTATGCCGCCCATGAGGCCGGTTTTGCCGCCGCGATGAAGCGTCTGGGCGCTGAGGCTCCGGCGCTTTATCACATGGACGCCACCCGTCTGGACCGCCCGCAGGCGCGCAGCCTGCAGGAGGAAATCGCCCGGGTGACCCGCGCCCGTGCCTCTGACCCGCATTGGGCGACCTCAATGATGAACCACGGCTTTCGCGGCGCGGCAGAGATTGCGGCAACGCTGGATCACATGGCGGCCTTTGCGCATCTGGCTCAGGTGGTGCCTGCGCATCTCTTTGACCTTTATTTCGAGGCCACACTGGGGCGCGACGATCTGGTGGCGTTTCTGGAGCGCGAAAACCCTGCGGCCCTTCAGGCCATGCGGGATCGGTTCAACGCTCTGCGCGACGCAGGGCTTTGGGTGACGCGGCGCAATTCGATCCTTGCCACGCTTGAGGGCGGGGCATGAGCACCGCCCCCAAGGTCTATGGCTGGTGCCCCGGCGCGCTAAGGCCGATGATGTCCGGCGACGGGCTGGTGGTGCGCATCCGCGCGCCACTGGGGCGGCTCACGTCTGAGCAGGCCCAGACCGTCGCGGATCTCTCCACGCGCTACGGCAATGGCGTTCTTGATCTCTCGGCGCGGGCGAACCTGCAATTGCGCGGCGTCCACGAGGCCAGCCATCCCGCCCTGATCGCTGCGCTTCAGGATCTCGAGCTTGTGGAACAGGACGCCCATGCCGAGGCACGCCGCAATATTCTCATGACGCCCTTCTGGGCGGAGGGAGACCGCAGCCACCAGATCGCCTTGGCGTTGACAGAGGGCCTCGCACAAGCAGAGGACTTGCCCCTGCCCGGCAAGTTCGGCTTTGCCGTGGACGCAGGTCCGGCCCCCGTGTTGCAAGGCGCCGCTGCCGATATCCGCATTGAGGGTGCAGGCGACAGGCTGACCTTGCGCGCAGACGGTGCCGATGTGGCGCTGGAGGTGCACAAAGACGATGCCGCAGCCGAGGCGCTGACCCTCGCGCGCTGGTTCCTTGACCAAGGCGGCGCGTCGGAGGGTCGGGGCAGGATGCATGCCCTGCTCGCGCGCCGCGCAGCCCCCGCGTCGCATACCTCAGGCGTCGCAAGGGGCGCTTCTCGGCCCGCCCCCGGCCAGACCCGCAGCGGCGCATTGGTTGCGCTGGAGTTCGGCCAGATCAACGCCGAGACCTTCGCCGCGCTTGCCACACACGCCCCCCTGCGCCTCACTCCCTGGCGAATGCTGCTGATCGAGAACGCTCAAGACCTCGCGCCCCTGCCCGGCCTGATCCACAGTGCAACGGATCCGCGCCTGCGGGTGAGCGCGTGCACCGGCGCACCCGGGTGCCTGCAGGCGCTCTCTGAAACCCGCGCGCTGGCCCGCGACCTGGCCTTGCATCTCCCGGAGGGCACCAGCCTGCACGTCTCGGGCTGCGCCAAGGGCTGCGCCCATCCCAAAGCTGCCGATGTGACCTTGACCGCCACCGGCACAGACCGCTTTGACCTCATTCGCAATGGCCGCGCAAACGACCGCCCCTTGCGTTCTGATCTCTCTGCGCGCACCCTGCGCGCTGCGCCGCACCTTCTGACGAAAGACACCTGACATGCTGCACACCTATGAGACCGATGGCGCCAAGATCTATGCCGAGAGCTTTGCCACCATCCGCAATGAGGCCAATCTCGCCCGCTTCACCAAAGACGAAGAGGTGGTGGCCGTGCGCATGATCCACGCCGCAGGCATGGTGGGGCTGGAGGAGCATGTGCAATTCTCAGACGGGATGGCCGAAACCGCCCGCGCGGCACTGGCGAAGGGCGCGCCGATCCTCTGTGATGCCTATATGGTCTCCGAGGGGATCACCCGCCCGCGCCTGCCTGCCGACAATGAGGTGATCTGCACCCTGCGCGACCCCAAAGTGCCGGAAATGGCCCGCGAGATGGGCAACACCCGCTCGGCGGCCGCGCTGGAACTCTGGCGTCCGAAACTCGACGGGGCCGTGGTCGCGATCGGCAATGCCCCCACCGCGCTGTTTCACCTTCTGAACATGCTCAAGGATCCCGCCTGTCCGCGCCCTGCCGCAATCATCGGCTGCCCTGTGGGCTTTGTCGGCGCACGCGAATCCAAGGAGGCGCTGATGGAGGACCTGCCGGTGCCCGCGATGATCGTCAAAGGCCGCCTTGGGGGCTCTGCCATCACGGTTGCCGCAGTGAATGCGCTGGCATCATGGAAAGAATGACCATGAACGCGCCCAAAACCGGCAAAGTCATCTGCGCAGGCCTCGGCCCCGGCGATCCGGACCTGATGAGCGTCAAAAGCTGGCGCGCGCTGCAAGGCGCGACCCATGTGGCCTATTTCCGCAAGGCAGGCCGCGCAGGGCAGGCCCGCGCCATCGTCGAAGGCATCCTGCCCGAGGGCGTCACAGAATACCCGATGGAATATCCGGTCACCACCGAGATCCATTTCTCCGACCCCGAGTATAACCGCCAATTGGCCGCGTTTTATGACCAATGGGCCGACACATTGGCCGAGATCGCGGCGACGGACACGGTGGTGGTGCTCTGCGAGGGCGATCCCTTCCTTTATGGGTCGTTCATGCATCTGCACACCCGCCTTGAGGGCCGCGCGGAGGTGGAAATCATCCCCGGCATTACCGGCATGTCCGGCTGCTGGACCGCCACCGGCCAGCCGATCACCTGGGGCGATGATGTTCTGACGGTCGCGATGGCAACCCTCTCGGAAGAAGAACTGACCAAACGCATCCGGGAAACCGACGCGCTGGTGGTCATGAAAATCGGCCGCAACCTGCCCAAGCTGCGCCGCGCGCTTGAGGCTGCAGGCCGTCTTCAGGACGCATGGCTGGTGGAGCGCGGCACCATGCCGACCCAGACGGTGCAAAAGCTCACCGAGGTCACCGGCGATGTGCCCTATTTCTCCATCGTGCTGCTGCACGGGCAAGGACGTCGCCCATGAGTGATGCGCAAAAAGGCTGGGTGGTGATCGCGGGGCTTGGCCCCGGTGACGAGCGCATGGTGATCCCCGAGGTGCAGGAGGTGCTGGCCGAGGCCAGTGATGTGGTTGGCTATATCCCCTATGTGGAGCGCATTGCGCCGCGCGCGGGCCTGACCCTCCATGCCAGCGACAACCGGGTTGAGGTGGACCGCGCCACGCAGGCCCTGCAGATGGCGGCAGAGGGCAAACGCGTGGTCGTAGTCTCCTCCGGCGATCCGGGGGTTTTTGCCATGGCATCGGCAGTGTTTGAAGCACTGGAAGACGGGTCCAAGGCGCAGCCCGCGTGGCTCGACCTAGAGATCCGGGTGCTGCCCGGCATCACCGCCATGCTGGCGGCCGCAGCGGTGATCGGCGCACCTCTGGGCCATGATTTTGCGGCGATCAACCTCAGCGACAATCTGAAACCGTGGGAGCTGATCGAACGCCGGTTGCAGCTTGTGGGTGAAGCAGGTCTGGCGATGGCCTTTTACAACCCGCGCTCCAAATCCCGCCCGCATCAGTTTGCCCGCGCTCTGGACGTGCTGCGCGCGGCCTGTGGCGCGGAAACCCTGATTACTTTCGCCCGTGATGTTACCAAACCCGGGCAGGAGATCCTCACCGTACCGCTCAAGGATGCCCGGCCAGAGATGGCGGACATGCGTACCGTGGTGATCGTTGGCAATCGCGACACGCGGCGTGTGGGGCCTTATGTCTATACGCCGCGCTTTGCACCCGGTCATCAACCCGGTCATCAAACCGGGCAGACCCCGACCGGCAAGGACACCTAAGCGCCGTGCTCCAGCCAGCGCATCACCTCAGCGACAGTGCCCAGCACCGGGCGTGCAGGCACCTTGGGCCGGTCGATCATCACGACCGGCAAGGAGAGCGTGCGCGCGGCACTCAGCTTGGCCTCGGCACCTGCGCCACCGGCGTTTTTTGCCACAACATGCGTGATCTTGTGCTGGCGCATCAGGACCTCATCGCCGGTCGCTTCAAACGGTCCCCGCGCCACAATGACAGTGGCATCGGGCAGAGACAACGGTGCCTCCGGCGCATCCACCAGCCGCAGCAGATAGTGGTTTTTGGGCTTTGCCGCGAACTCCGCCACATGTTGCTTGCCGATGGCCAGAAACACCCGCGCGCCGGCCTCCGGCAGGGCGGCAACGGCACCTGCCATATCCGCCACATGGACCCAGTGATCGCCCGACTGCAGCTGCCACGCAGGCCTCTCAAAGGCCACCAGCCCCACCCCAGCCTCAGCGCAGGCCCGCACCGCATTGGTGCTCATCTGCGCGGCAAAGGGATGGGTGGCATCGACAACATGGGTGATCCCTTCGCGGCGCAAATAGTCGACCAGCCCGGACACGCCCCCGAAACCGCCGACACGGCAGGGCAACGGCTGCTCTGCCGGGCGCGCGGTGCGGCCTGCGTAGGAAAACACCGCCTGACGCCCGGCCACCGGATCGTCCAAAACCCAGGCTTGCGCCAAATGCGCCGCCAGATGCGAAGCTTCGGTGGTGCCGCCCAGAAGCAGGAGCTTGGTCATGTCTGATCCTTTGACAAAGGGCGGTGCGCGCCCGTGGCTGACCCTCATCGGGCTCGGGGAAAATGGCCCCGAAGGCCTGTCGGATGCAAGCCGTGCAGCCCTTCGAGCCGCAGAAATCATCATCGGCGGGCCGCGCCATCTAGAACTGGTCGATGCAGGCGCGCGCGGGCAGGTCTGGCCCGTGCCCTTTTCCACCGCGCCGGTGCTGGCTGCGCGGGGCCGCCAGACTGTGGTGCTGGCGTCGGGCGATCCCTTCTGGCACGGCGCAGGCGGCAGCCTGCTGCGCGATCTGGACCGCTGCGAATGGACGTCCCATCCGGCGCCCTCCTGCTTTGCGCTGGCTGCCAATGCGCTGGGGTGGAAGCTTGAGGACACGCTCTGTCTGGGTCTTCATGCCGCGCCCTATGCGCGCCTGCGTCCGGTTTTGGGCCGTGGCACGCAAGCGATCTGCACCCTGTGTGATGGCGCGGCGGCGGCGGAACTGGCTGCCTATCTATGCGAAATCGGCTTTGGCACCAGCGCGATCACCGTGCTGGAGCGCCTTGGCGGACCACGCGAGCGCATCCGCTCAACCACCGCCCAAGGGTTTGACATCACCGACATTGACGCCCCGGTGGTGGCGGCACTCACGGCATCAGGCACGGGCCTGCCGCAGGCATCCGGCCTTGAGGATGCTCTCTTTGCCAGTGACGGGCAGATCACCAAACGCCCCATCCGTGCGCTGACGCTCTCGGCCCTCGCGCCGCGCGTGGGCGAACATCTGTGGGATATTGGCGGCGGATCGGGGTCTGTCTCGGTGGAGTGGTGCCTTGCCGCCTCAGGGGCCACGGCAACCACGTTTGAGGCCCGCGCGGATCGGCTGGAGAACATTCGCCGCAACGCCGAAGACTTCGGTCTGGCGCATCGCCTGACAGCCATCGAGGGCCGCGCGCCGGAAGTATTGGAGGGTCATTCCCCACCCGATTGCGTGTTTATCGGCGGCGGCGGGTCGCAGGCCCTCATTGACCACTTCTGGCAGATCCTGCCCGCAGGCACGCGCCTCGTTGCCAATGGAGTGACGCTGGAAACCGAGATCCTGTTGATGCAGGCTCATGCCAGCCATGGCGGTCATCTGCTCAAAGCGGAGATCGCCGAAGCTGGCCCCTTGGGTTCCATGCGCGGCTGGGAACGTGCCCGCCCCGTGATCCAATGGAGCGTCACCCGATGATGATCGCAGGCTTTGGCTTTTCCAACCGCGCCACCGAGGCAAGCCTTGCGGAGGCTTACAATGCGCTGCAAACGCGCCCAGATCGGGTGGTGACCCTGCGTACCAAGACCGACAGCCCCGTGTTTCGCGCCTTTGCGCTGGCACAAAACCTCACGGTCGAGACCCTTGATGAGGACCAGATCGCCGGGATCGCGACCCCCACCCTTTCGCCGCGTATCCATGCGCGGTTCAACACCGGATCGGTGGCCGAAGCCTGCGCCCTTGTGGCAGCGGGCGCAGGCGCGCGGCTGATCCAGAGACGATGTGTGACCACGGACGGGCTTGCCACCGTGGCGCTTGCGGAGATGATAGAGAGATGACCGTTCATTTCATTGGTGCCGGACCGGGTGCCGCCGACCTGATTACCCTACGCGGGCGCGACCTGATCGCAGCCTGCCCGGTGTGCCTTTATGCCGGCTCTCTGGTGCCCGAAGCGCTGCTCAGCCATTGCCCCGAGGGGGCCAGGATCATCAACACCGCGCCCCTGTCGCTGGATGAGATCATGGCAGAGATCGCCAGTGCCCACGCTGCCGGACAGGATATTGCGCGGCTTCACTCCGGGGATCTGTCGGTCTGGTCCGCCATGGGCGAACAGCTGCGCCGCCTGCGCGACCTGAGTATTCCCTATGACATCACCCCCGGTGTGCCTGCCTTTGCGGCTGGTGCGGCGGCGCTGGGCACCGAACTCACCCTGCCCGGCGTGGCACAATCGCTGGTGCTCACGCGTACGTCGGGGCGCGCCTCGGCGATGCCCGAAGGCGAGACGCTGGAGAATTTCGCCGCCACCGGCGCAACGCTGGCGATCCATCTGTCGGTGCATGTGCTGGACGATGTGGTGGCACGGCTCACGCCCGCCTATGGCGCGGAATGTCCGGTGGCCATCGTGTGGCGCGCCAGTTGGCCGGATCAGAAGATCGTCAAGGCAACACTTGGGTCCATTATCGAGGCAACCAACGGCGCGCGCGGGCGCACCGCGCTGATCCTCGTGGGCCACGCCCTGGGCGCAGAGGATTTCGCCGAAAGCTGCCTGTATGGTGCGGATTATGACCGCCGTTATCGTCCACAAAGTGCCGATAGCCCGTGGTCGGAATGGAGCGAAGGGGATGATTGATCGGCTGCGGATTAGAAATAAGGACAGCGCCCGAGCCTGGGTGGGTGCGAAAGCGCCCTCCCGGGGGGAGGGTCGGGCGCTGTCCGGCCTTTCGGCCGGACGGGACTTGCCGGTGCGCAGGGAGGCAACATGACCCATTTCCCCAAAGGCCTGATGATCTCCGCGCCCTCCTCTGGCACCGGCAAGACCACCGTCATGCTGGGCCTGCTGCGCGCGCTCAAGGACGATGGGTTGACCGTGCAGCCCTTCAAGAGCGGGCCGGATTATATCGACCCGGCGTTTCACTTTGCGGCCGCCGGGCGGGCGTCCTTCAACCTTGATACATGGGCGATGGATGGCGCTCTGCTCGATGCCGTGACCACTCAGGCCCAAGGCGCTGATATCTGCGTCGGTGAAGGGTCGATGGGCCTCTTTGACGGGGTCGCCACGCGCGGCCAGTCGGGATTTGGCTCCTCGGCAGAGACCGCGCTCAGGATGGGCTGGCCGGTTGTGCTGGTGATCGACGTGGGCGGACAGGCACAATCCGCCGCCGCCACCGCGCTGGGGTTCAAGATGTATAACCCCGATCTGCCCTTTGCGGGCGTGATCCTAAACCGGGTGGCCAGCCCTCGGCACGAGCGGCTGACCCGGCTTGGGATGGAGCGCGCGGGCGTCAAGGTGCTTGGCTCTCTGCCCCGGCGCGGGGATCTGACCCTGCCCGAACGCCACCTTGGCCTCATTCAGGCGGTGGAGCATCCTGACCTTGAGGCCGCCATTGCAGGATATGCCGCCTTTTTGCGCGAAAACGTCGACCTCGACGCGATCCGAGCGGCGGCCAGCACCGCTGCTGCACCCGCGCCGCGCGCTCTGCCTCACCCGCCTGCGCAGCGCATCGCATTGGCGCGCGATGCGGCGTTTTCCTTTACCTACCCGCATCTCCTGGAAGGCTGGCGTGCCGCCGGGGCCGAGATCCTGCCGTTCTCGCCCCTGAAGGATGAAGCCCCCGCCACCGACGCCGATCTGGTCTGGCTGCCCGGCGGCTATCCGGAGCTGCATGGCGGCACGCTTGCCGCTGCCGAAAACTGGCGCAAAGGCATGGCAAAACATGCTGAGACCAAACCCGTGCATGGCGAGTGCGGCGGCTATATGGCGCTGGGGGAGGCCCTGATCGACAAGGAAGGCACCCGGCATCAGATGGCGGGGCTCCTCGGGCTTGTCACATCGTATGAGAAGCGCAAATTCCACCTCGGCTATCGCCGTGCGGAGTTGCAAGCGCCGATGCCGGGCTTTGACAGCGGTGCTCATTTGCGCGGGCATGAGTTCCATTACTCGACCATTCTGGATGAGCCCGACGCGCCGCTGGCGCGCGTCATGGACGCTGACGGCAATCCGGTCCCCGAAACCGGATCGATCAAGGGTCATGTCACCGGCACCTTTTTCCACCTGATCACCGGAGAGCATGCATGAGCGGATTTGTCAGCTTTGTCTCCTCCGGGCCGGGTGATCCGGACCTGCTGACGGTCAAGGCCGTGAAACGTCTGGAGGCGGCGGATGCGGTGTTGTTTGACGACCTGTCCTCGGGCCCGATCCTGTCGCACGCGCGCGAGGATGCGGATCTGGTGGGCGTGGGCAAACGCGCAGGTCGCCCCTCGCCCAAACAGGACCATGTGAGCCAGCTTCTGGTGGATTATGCCCAATCCGGGGCCCATGTGGTGCGGTTGAAATCCGGGGATTCCGGCGTCTTTGGCCGGCTTGAGGAAGAGATCATCGCACTGCGCGCCGCTGGCATCAAATATGAGATCATCCCCGGCGTCACCGCAGCCTCTGCCGCCGCCGCCGCTGCGGGAATTCCGCTGACCCGGCGGTTGACCGCACGCCGGTTGCAGTTCATCACCGGCCATGACGTGACCGGCGGCCTGCCCGATCACATGAACCTTGCAGCCCTTGCCGATCCTGAGGCAACCACCGTGGTCTATATGGGCAAGCGCACCTTTGCAGCGCTGCTGTCCCTTTTGTTGGAGGCCGGCCTGCCGCAAGACACACCTGCACTGGTGGCGCTTGGGGTCTCGACGCCCGCGCAAGAGCTGCACCGGGTAACCGTTGACGGTCTGCCGGGTCTGCTGGAGGCGATCACCTCACCAGCGCCAGTGCTGATCCTCTATGGACCGCTGGCGCAGTTGGAACCGGAAAGCGGCACGCCATGATCCATCTAAGCCTGATCGGTATCGGCACCGGCAATCCCAAGCACCTGACGCGGGAGGCCATCGAGGCCATTCAATCCCAGGATCTCATCCTGATCCCGAACAAGGGGGCGGGCAAGGATGATCTTGCCGGGCTGCGGCAGGCCATCTGCGCCGACGTGCTGGCAGACTGCGCAGATCCCCCGCGGATCGCCGAATTCGCCCTGCCCACGCGGGACCCGAACACCGCGGAGTACCGCCAACGGGTCGACGACTGGCATGATGCGATTGCCGCGGTCTGGCAGTCGGCCCTGTCCGATCATCTGCCCGATGGCGGGCATGTGGGCTTTCTGGTCTGGGGCGATCCATCACTCTACGACAGCACCATGCGGATCGCCGAGCGGCTGCGCGCGCGCCTGGACCTGCGGATGCGGGTGATCCCCGGCATCACCTCGATCCAGGCCCTGACCGCCGCCCATGGCGTGCCGTTGAACACCATCGGTGGCCCGGTGCAGATCACCACCGGACGACGGCTGCGCGAGGCGGGCTGGCCGGAGGGCTGCGACACGCTGGTGGTGATGCTGGATGGCGAATGCTCCTTCCAAAGCTTGGCCGAACAGGCGCAGATCACGATCCATTGGTCGGCCTATGCGGGCATGGACAACGAGATCAACATCGCCGGGCGCCTCTCCGAGGTGCAGGACCGGATCATCGCCACACGCGCAGAAGCACGCGCGGATCATGGCTGGATCATGGACATCTACCTGCTGCAACGCGCCCCCTGAACACGCAGCCTCTGATTTCGGGATGCAACAAGAAGGGCAAGGCTCCCGCCCGTCGCGGCCCCATTATAAATGCGACCGCTCCCGTTGGGCATGGCGCCGGACCTTCCGGTCCGGCGCCGCAGCCTGTCCGCAGGACAGGCTGCCCGGCCCAACGCCAAGCGGGGTCTTGCGTCAGCAAGGGTCTGCGCGGGGGCGGGAGCGCCCCCGGTTTACGCCCCCCCTGCGCGGATCACTCCGGGTCCGACGGCAGACCGTGCACCGCGAGGGATTTATTGCCGAACCGCTTGTCCTCGGTTACCTCGTGCCCGAACCAGGACGGTGGCACAAAGGCCTCTGCCGCCGCCTCGTCCGAAAACTCCACCTCGACCATCTGCAAGGGAGCCAGCGCCCCTTCGAAGATGTCGAGCTCATAACCCTGGCCATCGGGCAACGCCCCCGTCCAACGGGTCTTCTCCACCCGCCGCCCCATTGTGCCCGGCCAGAACGTCTCGAACACCGCCGGGCTGATTTCCGCCTCCCGCTCTTCGCGGACCCGCCCGGACCCGCCTTTCTGGGTCAGAAAGAAACGCTCTCCCTTCTGGCGCAGGCGCAGCTCGGTGCTGTCCTCCAACGCGGTCAGATACCCCTGCCGCACGGGCGTGGCCTGCGCCGCAGTCAGGTCCGGCTGATCCGCCACCAGGAATTTCCGCTCGATCTCTTTCATGCCAATGTCCTTGCTTGCATCACCCCTGTGCTCCCTGCGTTCCGCCTCAGATCCGTGCGTTGACCTCATCAAACAGCGCCCGGTAGGCCTTGCCCGCCGGGCGAGTGGCCGCAAAGCACAAGGCCGGTTTGCGGTGCAGGCCCATTTTCTCCACATCGGTGGAAAACGGCAGCTCCGTTGACAGAAACCGCTTGCCATGACGGGCGCGCAGGCGGGTGATCGTCTCGCCATGCATGGCCTTGCGTCCCTGTACCATGGAAAAGAAGGGCAGCAGCTTTGTCATCTTCACCCCGTCCGCACGAAACACATCCAGAAGCTGCACAAAGCTGCGTTCCGACAGCGTGGTCGGGATCACCGGCACGACCACCTTGTCCGCCGCCTTGAACACCGCCTCCGACAGCATGGAGATATTGGGCGGGCAATCGAGAATGATGACATCATAATCGCTGTGCACGCCCTTCAGCGCCTTTTTCAGGCGCGAGCGGCTGTTCTTCATGCGCGCCAGAAACAGGTCGAAATCGCGAAAGGTCAGATTGGCCGGCAGAATGTCGAGGTTCTCATAATCGCTGCCGCGGATGGCGCGGGTAAAGCGCTCCACATCCTGAAAGAACTGCGCGTCCTTCAGCTTTTTCGACGGTTTGACCCGGAAATAGAAGCTCGACGCCCCCTGCGGGTCGAGATCGCACAACAAGGTGCGCGCGCCGGAGTGCGCAAAGGCATAGGCCAGGTTCACCGCGGTCGCGGTCTTACCGACGCCGCCCTTGTTGCTGTAGCAGGCAAGAACCTTCATGCTGCGGCCTCCTCGGGATGACACAGCGCCTTGATCTCGGCGCGGGCCTCAGGGCTGTTGAACCGGTCGAAACTCTCCATCACCCGTGCCCGTTCCGCCCGTTGGCCTTGATCCAGCAGGGCGATCAGCGCGCCGATGCTCAGCGCCGCTTCGACACCCCGGCGCCCGGTCATCGCCGGGTGGGTCTCGACAAAGCGCAGCAGCGCCTGCTGCTGAACGGCATAATCGTTGAACGCGCCGAGATTGTCCTGCAACAGCTTCATCCGCTTGATGATGCGCTTGGCGCTCTTGCCGGGAAACAGCGGGGCAAAGAACTCCACCAGATAGCGGAATTTCTTGCAGGCGATGCGCAGTTCATGGACCTCATCGTCGGGCGTATCGTCGTGAATACGCGCGGCGATCTTGCAGATCTTGCGGTAGCGTTTCCAGATCAGCTTGCGGGCATATCGATCCGCGCTGACCCCGCTTGCGGCGCCGCGGATGAAGCCCTCGGGATGGGCAAATTGCGCCTCCAGTTCCGAAATCGCCTTGTGATAGGCCCTGCTGTTCAGGTGTTTTGCCAGTGCCGCCTGCGCACCGGCGCGCTCTGCGGCAAAGGCATCGAACATCACCGACAGGCCGGGACGCAGATGTTCGGGCACCCGGGCGTCGTAGTCCGCCCGCTCCATCAGGTAGACGTCGAGATCGCGCACCCGCCCGGTGGGCTGCATCAGGTCGGACAAGGCGGCTTTCAACTCTGCCGTCTGCACCGCACCGAACACGCCCTTGAACAGGCTCAGCACCGAGCGCAGCTTGCGCAGCGCCACGCGATAGTCATGCAGGAATTCGGTGTCGAGATCGGCGATCACACCGGCCTCGTTCGCGCGGGCGACCGCGATGTAGTTGGACATCGTTTCCACCGCCACGTCAAAGGCGGTTTCCTGCCCGGTAAAGGTGGTTTCGGGCTTGGCCACATAGGGCTGCACCTGCGGCGCCAGCGCCGCAAAGACCCGTTCTGCCTCCACCGGCCCGGCGCCCTGCTCCCGCAGGCCGGTCGCCATCGCCGCCGGGGCGCGATCATAGCCGCGCAGCGGTTTCAGCAGGACAAGGGTGACGGCACCGCCGGCCTCGGCCTCAACCTGCAGAACCTCGCCGCGCAACTGGGTCTTGGTTTCCTCATCCACCACACGCAAGCTGGTGGACCGCAGCGGACCACTGGCCAGGGTCAGAAAGCAGCGCAGCGGGAACAGCTTTTGCGTCAGGTTGCGGATTGGCCCGTCTGGCAGATCGGCCGGGAAATCACCGTCTGAGGCCGCCGCCTGGCGCAACGGTGCCTCCTGCCCGGCAAACAGCGCAAGCGCACCGTCAAACTCCAGCAACACCCGCCCTGATCCGCGCAAAAGCTGGTCGTGGCAATCCAGCAAGCGAAAGGGCACGGTCCCGTCGTCAGGCTCCGTCACCAGCCGCAGGGGGGCCAAGGCAGCTTCGATCTGCGACCAGTCCATCTGGCCGTCCAGTAGAAACCCGATTGGTTCAGATGATGTCATGCGCCTTATCTCTTTGTCGGTCTCAGGTAGTCCTCGATAAGCCGCTCTATCAGGCGCTGAATGCTGGTATCCTCTTCAATGGCCCGGATTTTCAGCGCTTTCAGTGTCTTGCTGTCCAGACGCAACGAGGTGTTCTTGCGCGCGGATTTGGAGGGTTTGCTGCTGCTTGTCTTGTCTTTGGACATCTGGGGCGGCCTCACTACATGACGTCATGATGTCAGCCAATGAGTGTCGCTGTCAAGAAACCGTTACAAACCCGGCGCAACAGATCGATGCGACACGCGCGACAGCCGTATGAAATTGTGATGATTTAACGAATTCGCTGATGAGTATCGCAACGCCCTGCCCCTGCGCGCGCAGGGACAGGGCGTTGGGACAGCGTGCCTCGCGCCATGGGGCGCACGGCACTGGGGGGCGAAAGGCACTGGGGGGCGCGATGGCCCGGTCAGGTCACCCGCGACCGGACCTGAAACCGCGGCTCCTTCCAGGCGCCGCTGTCCATGACCTCGCCGAGGATTTCGGCAGCCCGCCGCACGTCCGCCTCGTCGATATAGAGCGGTGTGAACCCGAACCGCAGGGTATTCGGCGCACGGAAATCGCCGATCACCCCCCGCTCGATCAGCGCCTGCATCACCGCATACCCCTCGTCAAAGGCAAAGGACACCTGCGAGCCGCGCTGCGCGGCGTCGCGCGGAGAAGCAAGGGTCAGCATCGGGCAGCGGGCCTCGACCTCGGCGATGAAAGTCTCGCAGAGCGCAATAGACGCGGCCCGGATCTCGGCCATGGACACGCCGTCCCAGACATCCAGCGCCGTGTCGAGGATCGACAGTTGCACGATGGGGGGCGTGCCGACGCGCAGGCGTTCGGTGGTCATGGCGGGACGATAGCCGGGTTCCATCGCAAAAGGCGCGTCATGGCCAAGCCAGCCCGACAGCGCGGGCTCCACCTCCAGCACGATGTCGGGACGCGCATAGATGAAGGCCGGCGCGCCGGGGCCGCCGTTGAAATACTTGTAGGTACAGCCCACCGCAAATTCCGCATTGCAGGCGGTCAGATCCACCGGCAGCGCGCCCGCACTGTGGGCCAGATCCCAGATCATCACGGCGCCGTTCTGCTGCGCCCGTGCGGTGATCTCCATCATGTCGTGCCGCCGGCCCGAGCGGTAATCGACTTCGGTCAGCATCACCACCGCGACGTCGTCGGTGATCGCTTCGGCCACGTCTTCGGGAGCGACGGTGCGCAGTTCATAGTCCTTGCCGATGGTCGAGATCAGCCCCTGCGCCATATAGAGGTCGGTGGGGAAATTGCCGGTGTCCGACAGGATCACCCGACGGTCCGGGCGCATTTTCAGCGCCGCCGCCAGCGCCTGATAGACCTTGATCGAGAGCGTATCGCCGGTGGCCACGCTGCCTGGCGCGGCGCCAATAAAGCCCGCGATCCGGTCCCCGACCTTTTGCGGCAGGGCCATCCAGTCGGCGGTGTTCCAGGCCTTGATCAGCTGGGTGCCCCACTCCTGCGTGAGGGTCTTGGTCGCCCGCTCCGCCGCGCCTTTTGGCAGCGGGCCGAGCGAATTGCCGTCGAGGTAGATCATGCCCTCAGGGATGTCGAAGAGGTGTTTCTTGGGCAGGTTGGTCATGTCAGAGGTCGCCTCTCAGGGTCCAGAGTTCGGGGAACAGCTCCACACTCAGCATGCGGCGCAGGTATTGTACACCGGAGGTGCCGCCGGTGCCGCGTTTGAAGCCGATGACGCGCTCCACCGTGGTCACATGGTTGAAGCGCCAGCGGCGGAAATAGTCTTCGAGATCGACCAGTTTCTCGGCCAATTCGTAGAGCGTCCAGTGGCTGTCGATGTCCTGATAGACCTGCAACCAGCGGGCCTGAATATCCGTGTTGAGCGCATGCGGGGCATCCAGTTGTGGCACCGGCATGTTTTCCGTATGCCCATCAATGGTTTGGTACAGGAACCGGTTCACCTCGTCATAGAAACTGGGGCGCGCCAGTTCGGCGCTCAGTATCGCGTGGACCTCCGGCACATGCTCATGCGGACGCAGCATGTTGGGGTTGCGGTTGCCCAGCACATATTCGATCAGCCGGTACTGATAGGACTGAAACCCCGAGGACGGCCCCAAAGCCTCGCGAAAGCGGGTGTAATCGGCGGGCGTCATGGTGCGCAGCACATCCCAGGCACTGTTGAGCTGTTCAAAAATGCGGCTGAGCCGGGCGAGCATCTTGAACATCTCGGCGGTCTGGCCCTGCTGCAAGGCATTGCGCGCCGCCTGCAATTCATGCAGCGCCAGCTTCATCCACAATTCGCTGGTCTGGTGCTGGATGATGAACAGCATTTCGTCATGGGCGTCGCTCTTGCAGTGCTGCTGATCCAGGAGCGCATCAAGGTGCAGGTAGTCGCCATAGGACATGGCGTCGGCAAAGCCCATCTTGGCCCCCTCCTGCCCGGGATTATAGGGTGTGTTGCTCATCTTGGTGCTCCCTTCCTGCGGCCTGCGATCCCGCGCCGCCAGATCTCCGGGCAACGGTATTGCGCGGCGGGTCCCGGTGCAAGACAAACCTTCAAGCTTAAAATATACAGGCGCAAAGCACCCTGCCGCGGCACTGGTATCCTGCCGCAGCGGGCCGCCGCAGCCGTGTTTTGTGACGCCGCGCGACTGGAACGCCGGCGGGTTTTCTGAAACAACCCGAGAAGACGCGCAGGCGCGCGGACGGATTTGGCCTTTGTGACGGTCGCCGCGAGACCGCGCCGGAGCATGGCCGGTCCGACAGGGCCTTGCGAGACAGGAGTTTGGGTGAATGGCACAGGCAACGCTACCGGTCATGATCGGTATTGCCGCATCGGCCGGTGGTCTGGAGGCGATCACGCAGCTGGTCAAGAACCTGCCGGCGCAGGCCAAGGCCAGCTACGTGATTGCGCAGCACATGTCACCGACCCACAAGAGCCTGCTGTGCGCGCTGATCGGGCGCGAAACCGAATTGCCGGTCATCGAGTTGACGCAGGAGGATCGCGTCCCGCTTCCGGACACCATCTATATCACACCGCCGAACTGCGACGTCGTACTGGACGGGGGCAAACTGGGGCTGCGGGACTCGGGCGGCCCTCCCGGCACGCCCCAACCCGTGGCCGATCGCCTGTTTAAAAGCCTGGCCGATGAATGCGGCGACCGCTGTGTCGGCGTGGTGCTGTCGGGAACCGGCAGCGACGGCAGCGCCGGCATTCGCGCCATGCGTGACTGCGGCGGCGTGACCATTGCCCAGGAGGTCGGCACCGCGAAATACGAGGGCATGCCTGCCTCCGCCATCCACACCGGCTGCATCGACCTGACCTTGCCGCCGGACATGATCGGCCAGCAACTGACCCGGATCCTGGCCAACCCGCGGGACCTTGCCGATCTGCAGTCCCTCGCCAGCGCCTCGAGCAAGCTTCAGGATCTCTACCACATCCTGCTGTCGCGCACCGGAGTCGATTTTCGCGACTATAAGGAGACCACCATAAACCGGCGCATTGCGCGGCGCATGGTGGCGCTCGGCATCGACAGCTATGAGGCCTATGTGGCGCACTGCCGCGACAACGACAGCGAGGTGGATGCGCTCTACAAGGACATGATGATCTCGGTCACGCGGTTCTTTCGCGACCAGACCCAGTTCAATCACCTCGCCCAGGTCATCGCCGCCATGGTCAAGGACAGGGCCGGTCGCCCGCTGCGGGTCTGGGTTGCCGGCTGCGCCACCGGAGAAGAAGCCTATTCGATCGCCATCCTGTTTGCCGAGGCGCTGGGTGGGATTGAGTGGCTCACCAAGGATCGGGTTCAGATCTTTGCCACCGACATCGACACCAAGGCGTTGGAAGTGGCCCGGCGCGGTCTCTATCCGCTGTCGGCCGCCAATGATGTGCCCCGCGCCTATGTCGAGACCTATCTGCATGTCGGAGGCGACACCGTCGAGGTCCACAAGCAGTTGCGATCCGTGGTGCTGTTTTCCCGCCACAACATCATCCAGGACCCGCCCTTCATCAACATCGACCTGATCAGCCTGCGCAACCTGCTGATCTACTTCGGCGCGTCGCTGCAGGAAAAGGTGCTCTCGCGGATGGCCTATGCGCTGGTGCCCGACGGCAAGATCTTTCTCGGCACCTCGGAAACCGTCGGCGCCATGCACGGCCATTTCGAAACCCTGTCCCTGCCCGACCGGCTGTATTCCAAACGTGGCCTGCGCCAGAGCAGCGCCCGGTTGCCCTCCAGTTTCCTGCCCCTGCCGATCGCCAGCCGCGACATGCCGCAACCGGCGCGCACGCAGGTGAAACCCCGGGGTTCGGAAATGTTCGACGCGCTCAGCCGGGTGCTGGCGCCAAACGGCTTTATCGCCACCCGCGACAGCGAGATCATCCGCATCATCGGCGACATTTCCCACGTGACAGAGCTGAACGAGAGCAGCGCCCTGCTGCGCCTGAGCACGAAGATTTTGAAATCGGACCTGCGCGCCGAAGCTGCCAGCCTGATCACCCTGTGCCTGCGCAGCCGCTCCATGCGCTCCGGGCTCTGGCACAGCATCGCCGGCCCCGGCTTCGACCAGACGCGGCTGACATGCTACCCGCTGCTGGCCGAGAACGAGGGCGAAGATCATGTCCTGTTTGCAGTGGAGACCCGCGCGGCACACACCCGGACACCCGCTACGCCGGACATCAGCGATCAGGACCGGATGCAATATGTCCGGCAGATCGAGGACGAGATCGCCAGCACCCGCGAGGCGTTGCAGCAAACGATCGAGGAGCTGCAGACCTCGAACGAGGAGCTGCAATCCGTGAACGAGGAAATGCAGGCCACCAATGAGGAACTACAGGCGACAAACGAGGAGTTGGAGACCTCCAACGAGGAGCTGCAGGCCACCAATGAGGAGCTGATTACCGTCAATGAGGAGATGCAGATCAACGCGACGGAATTGCAGCAGTTGATGATCGAGCTGGACGCCATCCTGCGGGCCACGCCTTATCCCACGCTTGTGGTCGACCCGGCGCTGCAAATTCGCCATGCCTCGGCGGTTGCGCTGTCCTATTTCGGGATTTCGCAGCTGCCCCAGAGCGGCATCCCCCTCAGCGCGTGCCGCTCCGTAGAGGGGCTACCGCATCTGGTGCCACAGGTCTCAGAGTGTTTTCGTCATCAGGAGAACCGGAGCGTCCCGTTCAGCGAGGGGGATGTTGAAAAAACACTCAGGTTCACGCCGATTTTCAAGGGTCTGCCCCCGGAGAACATCGGCGTCATCGTCAGTGTGATCTGATCCGCGCCCCCGCGCACTGCAACCACAGGCCGATCCAGATTGCCGACAAGGGCGTCACCACCGATAATTCGGGCGCCAACACCTGCCCTGCCACCCCCGCCATTTTCGGCGAGGCGGATTGGAAATTTCGACGTTCCTGCCGGAAACAAAGATCAATAAATCAACAGAAAACCCGCTTTTACTCCGCAGTCAGGCCACTGGGATTGCCGGTATTTTCCCTCCAGATGCCTTGCCTTGTCGCCTGCAACCTATAGAATAATCATAGTTTGGGTTCGGTCTTGAACGGTGATGTCTCATGTTTGAGGTAAGTGCGTATGCAGGCAATATGCTGACCGTAGAAATACGCGATGCTGCCGGAGGCCGCGACCAAACCGTGGCCTCCGTTGCACTTCACTCTGCGGCGTTGAAGAACACGCTTCACTTCACCGGGAAACGGTCCATCACCGATGTGTTCCACCCGGATTTCGCCAACTGTCTGCTCCGTCTGGTGCAACGCGCCAAAGACGCGCCGATGGTCCTGACAACCCCCGATGTCATCAAATCCCGAAAGGCCGCCGTGGTCGCGCTGATGCGCATGCTGGTCAACACGGCGATGAATGGCGGGCGGCACATCATCATCCGGTTTGCCTGTTGCATCGGCTCTGTGGCGTGCGCGTTCAGGCGAAAGGAAGGGGCACCCCACAAGTCCCTGCCGCACCGGGAACGTCTGGCGGTGCAGGCGCAGGACAGCATCTGCTCTCCGCTCGGCAATATCGCCCTGCACCTGGACCGCATCCTTGAGGACCGGAACGCAACCGAGGCCGTGCGGTCAAGGCTGCGCCAAATCGAGGATGAAACGGTCGAACTCAAATTCTACACGGAATTGCTGCGCCGCTATGTGGACGATTGCGCCCGTGATCGCATCCGCAATGATCAGGACCAGCAGGAGCCTGTGCCGAGGCAGCGCGCCTCGGAAATAAGCCAGGACAAGTGGCCTTGAGCCGCGGCGGGCATGACCCCGATCTTGCCCCATATCCGGCAGGGATCCCGGCGCTGATGCGGCGGCGCGGAATCGGCGCAGGCAGCCCGATGCCCGCCACCGCCACCTAAAATTGCGCCACCACAGGCCAGGCGCCCGCGACGGTCAGCGCGCAACGCCATCAGTGTTAATTTGAACTAATAGCGCGTTAAGCAATGCGGCGCATTTCCCGCCTTCTTTTCAAGGAAGTGCCCGGAACTATGGCAAAAGAAGGGCGATCCTGCCCGATTTGCCCCAAAGAGGACACGCTTCTTCCCTGATTGCCTCGCAGCCTTGAAAGCCGCGCCCCACTCTGCCGGGGGGCTGTCTCACTGCCGGGTTTCCCAGGAGGTTTGTTCATGCAGCTGCACCCCGCGACCGCTCAGCCGACTTCGGATGCGGAACTTGCGAATGGTGCGCGGCTGCTGCACGGGCAATATCAAATCGAAGCGCCGCTGATCGCGGGCGGGTTCGGGATCACCTATCTGGCGCGGGACAGTCTCGACCGACAGGTCGTGATCAAGGAATGTTTCCCGGCTGAACTGTGCCAGCGCGACACAACCGGACAGGTGCGTCCGCGCAGCCCCGCCCAGTTGCGGAGCTACAAGGCCGTGTTGCGCAGTTTCCTGAGAGAGGCGCATCTGCTGGCGCGTGCGGAACATCCCAATATCGTGCCCGTGCATCAGGTGTTTCGCGAAAACGGCACGGCCTATATTGCGATGGACCACCTGCTGGGAGAGGATCTTCTATCGCTGCGCGAGACCGCTCCTCAGCGGTTGACCGCGCCGATGTTGCACGCCTGTCTGCTCCAGGCCCTGGGCGCGCTCGATGCGCTGCATGGGCAGGGCATCCTGCATCGCGACATCTCCCCGGACAACCTGATCTGGACCGTCGACAACCGGCTGATGCTGATCGACTTTGGCGCGGCCTGCCATACCCCCGCCGAAGATCTGACCATCAGCGAGGACACGGTCGCCGTCAAAGATGGCTACTCGCCGCATGAGCTTTATGCCGCCGGGGCCATCGCCCGCGCCTGCTCCGACCTCTATGCGCTTGGTGCAACGATGCACTACCTGCTGACCGGCGACCCGCCCCCGTCGGGGCCGGAGCGTCTGGCGGCTGTGACCCGGGGTGAGGCCGATCCGCTCCACCCGCCTGCAGAGACCCCGGCGTTCTGGTCCACCATCGCCAAGGCCCTGTCGGTTCTGCCGGCAGAGCGCTACCAGACGGCGGCGGACTGGCTGGCCGACCTGCGGTGCAGCCGCCCCCCGGGCACATCCGCCGCGGCGCCCCTTCCGGCCACGCAAGAGCTGCCAGAGCCGACATCGACCGCCCCCGCCCTGCCAGAGGCTGCCGACGTGCTTGCGCAAGACGTTCCGACGGCCTCCGCCTCCGGGGCGCGGCTGAGCACACGGATCGCCGATCTTGTCGCCCAGACCAACGACGGGCTGACCGCGGGGCTGCCGCGTGTCCTGCGCCCTGCACCGGCGCCCGAACCCAAGGCGCACAAGCTGAAACGTCAATTTGTCGACCTGTTCGGCCAGCCGGTCGGAGATCTGCACGCCTGGATGGCGGATCAGGACTGCATTGAGCCCTCTGCGCCGCTGGCAGCGGGGTCCGCAGGTGATGCAACCGATGATGCCCCGCCCGAGGCCGACCGAATGCAGGCAAAGGGCGGGCTCGGCCGGTTCTTTGGCAAACGCACACGGCCCAGGGACAGCGCCACGGCCTCCTGACCCTTCCGACCTGACCCCGCCTCCCCGCTACCGCGTTTCCGACAACACCCCGTTCCCCAAGAGGATCCCCCATGAAGTTCATCAAGGATATCATCGGAGAGCAACGCACCCGCGTCCGCCCGGCCGCAGCCTCTGACGACCTGCCACTGCGGCTTGAAACCCAAGACCGGGTGGATGACGCTGACCCCGACGCACCGATCCCGCCCGGCACCGCCGCGGCGCAGCAGCTGGAGGCTGTGACCGACCTCCTGAACAGCGAGAGGACGCAGCAGCAGGCCGGGAACGCCGCACCGCCCCCGCCTCATTCCGAGGAGCGGCTGGCAGATGACAGCGAATTCGACCGCATCCTCACACGCACCCGTCAGGAAGAGGCCGCGCTGCGAACGGCGACGGCAGCGGGCGTGGAGGCCGCAGAGGACACCGACCACCCCAAGCCGCCAGCGCCCGACAATACCGTGCCCACGCCGGGACCCGAGCGGGACTCCCCGGCAGCGCCTTCCCCGGCGCGCGCACCATCGCCCACACCTGAACCGGCAGATGAGGACCCCAGGGATTATCGCCTGTTCACCCGCCGCCGCCCTGCGCAAATGTCAGAGCGTCCACCCGAACCGGAGGCTACCCCTACGCCAACAGCCCGCAGCGCAGAAGCGACCGAGACGCAGACGCCAGAGCCGGAGCAATTACCAGAGCCCGAGCAAACGCCGGGCATGGGAGCGCCGGCACAGGCTCCGCAGGCACGGACGCTGCATGCAAGCGATCCAGACGGTGACCTGACCGCGCCCGACATGGCCCCCGACGCCCTCGACGCGTTTCGCCGTGATCATGCGCGCTCGGCCCCTCCCCAGCAGCCGGACACAACCGATCTCTGCCCACCGCCGCAGAACGCCAGCGATGAGGAGTGGGACGCCCTGCCGCCTCCGCTCGGTGACAGCGAAGCCGTGCAATCGCCTGTGGATGTGCCGGCCCCGGCCATGGGGCGCGGCGCCCGGCGCGCCGGTGGACGGGTCAAGACGCGGTTGCTGGGCTTCAACCCCGCCGCAGCGCCGGATCCCTTTGCCAGGGAAGCGGGCAGCCAGCCCCCGGGCTATAGCGAATATCCTGTCGGCTGGCTCGCGGTGGTCCGCGGCCCCGGCAGGGGCGCGACCTTCACGCTCTATGCCGGCGTCTCCACCATCGGGCGCGGCCCTGATCAGAGCGTGCAGCTGGACTTTGGCGACACCAGTATCTCGCGCGCGCAACACGCCGCGCTGGCCTATGACCCGGAACAGCGAAGTTTCTATGTTGGCCATGGCGGTAAAGCCAATCTGGTCCGGCTGAACAATCGGCCGGTGCTGTCGACAGAACCCTTGAACGCGGGCGACACCCTGCGGATCGGGGAGACCGAACTGCGGTTCATCCCGCTGTGCGATCAGGGCTTCAGCTGGGATGATGACACCTCGGAGGGCGACCGCCGCCATGCCGCCGCGCGCTAGTTTCAGCTATGACGCGGCCACCGCGATCAGCCAGGGCCGTCGCGACCGGCAGGAGGATTCCGTGGCCTCGGATTTCCTTGCCGGATCCGGGATCGGATTTGCCGTGCTGGCCGATGGTATGGGCGGACATGCGGCCGGTGACATGGCGTCGAAACTGGCGGTCACCGAGGTCTTTGCCGGGCTGAAGCTGTGGTCGGATGCACCGCAGCGGCTGGAACCGCAGATCGCGCAGGTCCTGACCGACGCCGCCGATGACGCCAATGCCTCGATACGCGCCTATGCGAGCCAGCGGCCGGACGCGCTGGGGATGGGCGCAACCTTGCTGGCGCCGGTGATCGTGGACAATCGCCTGTATTGGCTGTCGATCGGGGATTCGCCGCTGTTGCTGTTTCGCGACGGGCGGCTCTACCGGTTGAACGCCGATCATTCGCTGGCCGCCCAGCTGGACCGGATGGTCGCGGCGGGGGAATTGTCGGCGCAGGAGGCCCATGCGCATCCGGATCGCGCCTGCGTGACGTCGGTCCTGACCGGGCATGACATTCCGCAGGTGGATTGCCGCCACGCACCGCTCTCGCTCAGAGCCGACGATCTCGTGATCGCCACCAGCGATGGCCTGCTGGCGCTGCACACCACGGAGATCGAAGAGACCCTCGGCCAGGGGGCGGACCTGTCGAGCGCGGAGCTGAGCCAGCGGCTCCTGGCCCGTATCGACGCCGCCAATGCGCCGGAGCAGGACAACGTCGCCTTCTGTCTGATCCGTGTGCGCCAGGCACAGGCCCCGCAGCGCGCCCGCCCCGCACGCAAGCGCCGGCGGCTGACGGTTCTGGCCAGGGGCAATCACCACGCAGGGCTGCATCTGCACCACAGCATCAGGGATGGATCCGCATGAGCATAGCCGAGGCCGCATTGACGCCGCTTGCCGGGCAACTGAGCGAGAGCCTGCAATCCGGGGTGATCCCGCGCCAATACGCGGATTGGGGACAGCGCCTGCTGCACCGGTTGCAAAAGCCGGTGCAGGTGGTGGTGATCGGACTGCCGGGCAGTGGAAAATCCGCCCTGATCGACATGCTGCTGGGCCAACCCGTGCTGGGACAATGCCCCTCGGCGGGCATGACGGAGGTCGTGTTCGGCCAGAGCCCCCGGGCCGAGATCGAGACCGCCGACGGCGCGATCCTGCAGCACGACGGCCATCTGGCCGATCAAAGTGCTGTCACCGATCCCGGGCTGGCCACACTGCGTCTGCGCCAGGAACTGCCCGATCCGCGTTTGCGCGGCATGAGCCTGACGGAAATCACGGTGTTCGGCGCCCCCGCGCGCCAGTCCGCGATCATGAAACAGGCGGTGGCCTATGCGGATATTCTGCTGTTTTGCAGCACCGAGTTCAGCGCACCGGAACAGGCGCTCTGGTCCGAAGTGCCGGACGAACGCAAGGATCACAGCTTTCTGGTGCTGACCATGGCCGACCGCCGCATCATGCGTGGCACGCTTGACCGGGCGATCAATGCGCTCGATCCCGTGGCAGCGCAGGAATTCCTGGGGCTGTATCCATTGGCCGCAATCCAGGGTTTGACGGCGCAGGTGGGCGGTGATGCCGGCATCGACCGCCAGCTGTGGCATTCGAGCGGTGGCAAGCGGCTCTATGATGACATCATGCATCAGATCGATCAGGGCCGGACTGCCGACCTCGACCAGGCGGAGATGCTGCTGCAACAATTCGCCCCGCCGGACCGGCGTCGCCCGTCGGCGACCGATCACCGGACCCTCCGACCGGCGCCAACCGCCACAGCACGCAGCGACGCCGCAGCCACGCCCGCCCCCGAACAGGCGCCCGCCCCCGCGCATGCGCGCCTCGACGAGCAGGATCTGCTGGCCGAGGCCTCGGCAATGATCCGCGCCCGCGCCGCGGACCTCCTGCAGGCGCAGGACGCCGAGCCCCCCGACCTCAACTGTATCTTTGACGGCACGCTGGCGACGCTGCGGCAGGTCATGCGCTCCGTCGAGCCTCATGCGGCGCGCTCCGACCGGCTGCGCACGATCCACGACACGGCGCAGGAAGGCGAAGAGGTTCTGATGCTCTGCCAACTGGAACAGGACGAGGACGCCGCCGTCGATGCGGTCACCGTACTGCTGCAGCTGCGGCGCGAAATGTCACCCCCAGCCTGATCTGCCGCTCTCTCTCTCGCCCCGATCCAAAGGACGCCCCCGCCAGATGTACATCGACACCGAAATCGACAGCGCCACGGACCTGCGCGCGGCCACCCAGCCCGGCAATCTCGCCGCCGGGCTGGCGCCGTTGCACGAGGTCGCGCAAGACCTCGCGGACTTGCGGGCCGCATTGGATCAGTTGGCGCAGGGCCCCGGCGAGAAGACCGCGCGCAATCTGGCCAGACTGGATCAGGACCTGGCGCAGTTCGAGCCGGCGGTGACCTTTCTGGGACAAGTGAAATCCGGCAAGACCACGCTGGTGAATGCGCTGGCCGGCTGGTCGGATCTGCTGCCGTCGGATGTGAACCCCTGGACCTCGGTGGTGACCTCGCTGCATCTGAGCCCGGGCCAGGGCCGGGCGGAAACCAGCGCCCGCTTTCGCTTTATGACCGAGGCGGAGTGGGATCATCTGCTGACCCGGGGCGGACGCATGGGAGAGATGGCCGGGCGCGCCGGTGCCGCGGGCGAGATGGACAAGATCCGCAGCCAGGTGGAAACCATGCGCGACCGTGCCAAGGCGCGACTGGGACGCAAGTTCGAGCTGCTGATGGGGCAGAGCCATGACTACGGCTATTTCGACAAGAACCTGATCGAACGCTATATCTGCCTCGGCGATGATCCCGGCCTTGGCGACGACGCGGACGCCCATCAGGGCCGGTTTGCCGATGTGACGCGGTCGGCCGATCTCTATCTCGGCAGTCCGGTGCTGCCCTGCAAGCTCTGCCTGCGGGATACGCCCGGGGTCAACGACACCTTTCTGATGCGCGAACAGATCACCCTGCAGGCGCTGCGCGACAGCCGCGTCTGCGTGGTGGTGCTGACCGCCAGCCAGGCGCTGTCGACGGTGGATCTCGGGTTCATCCGCATGCTGAGCAACCTGCAGGCCGAAAAGGTGGTGCTGTTCGTCAACCGCATCGACGAACTGTCGGAGCCGGCGGTGCAGGTGCCCGAAATCGAAACCGCGCTGCGCGCAACATTAAAGGCCCATCACGTGCCCGACGGGGCTGAGATCATCTTTGGCAGTGCGCTTTGGGCCAATGCGGTGCTGGCCGGCGATCTGGATGCGATGCCACGGGCCTCGGCGCAGGCGCTGTTCAACTGGGTCGAAGCCAACCCGCCGTCCGAGGGCGACGCGGTCGAACCGCCGGATCTGGTCTGGGCGCTCTCCGGATTGCCGGCGCTGAACCGTGCCATTGCCACCCGTGTGGCCGAAACCGACGCACGCCCCCTCATTCGCCGCATCGCGCAGGAGGCGCTGACGCTGGCCACCGCCCGGGATGCAGCCGAGGGCATTCGGGTCAGCGGCGTCAGTGGCGGCAGCGGCGCGGGGTTTGCCACGCCGGAGGAGAGTCTGCACGCGTTTGACACCCTGACGCAGGCGCATCTGGAGGCATGTGCCGAAGAAATCGACGCTGTGCTGCAGGCCTTTGCGGAACGGGCGGATCGCGCCCATGACACGTTTCTGGACCGCGCCACCCATGCCCTGATCGCGCATTTGCAGGAGTGGGGCGAAGGCAGCCCCTGGCAGTACGATCCCACCGGACTGCGGCTGTTGTTGCGCAGCGCCTATTCGGTCATGGGCAAGCAGCTGAAAGAAGGGCTGGAGGACCGCTATTCCGCCGCCTTGAGCGATGTGGCGCGCCATCTCTACGACGCCTGCGGCGACGCCGTGGCCGGGATCCAGATCGCGGTTCCGGATGCGCCTGCGCTGCCCGCTCCGGTGGCGCTCGCCCAGACCATTGCCCTCGATGTCCGCGACAGCTGGTGGGGCAGCTGGTGGCGCCGGGCCCGCGGATACGCCGCCTTTGCCGAGACGTTTCGCACCCAGATCGCGGTGGAAACCCATCCCTTCATGACAGCGCTCAAGGTGGATCAGGCCGAACGCATCCGAACCGAGGCGCTGGGACGGTTGCAGGACACCCTGCGCCAGCACCGCGACATCCTTGTTGAAATCACAGATGCCATGGCCCGGGGACACCCACCGCAGAGTGCCCCTCTTGCCGCTGGCCACCCTGAAACCAGCCTCTGCCCCGCCACCCTGCGTACCCTGCGCAGGCTCACCGACTGATCCCGGAGACCCACCTCATGCCAGATCCCTCCCAAAAGCCCCGGATCGCCCTGATGGGCGAATTCAGTGCCGGTAAAAGCACGCTCACCAATCTGTTGCTGGGCAGCCGCCCGCTGCCGGTCAAAGTCACCGCAACCCGGCTGCCGCCGGTGTGGATTTCCCACGGGCCGGAGCAGGCGCAGGTCCAGATGGCCGACGGTACGGTTCAGGACATAGCACCGGCGGCGCTGGACCGCGTGCCGCTGGCGCAGGCGCGCCGGATCGACCTGCAGTTGCCGTCAGAAGCGCTGGAGCTGTGCGACCTGATCGACATGCCGGGGATTTCCGATCCGAACATGCCGGCAGAGGTCTGGCAAACGGTGCTGCCCGAGGTCGACAGCGTCATCTGGTGCACCTCGGCGACTCAGGCCTGGCGCCAGAGCGAGGCGGCCTTCTGGTCGATCCTGTCGCCGCAGCTGAAAATGCCCGGCACGCTGATGGTGACGCATTTCGACAAGCTCACCTCGGAGCGGGATCGGGCGCGGGTCCTGCGGCGGCTGGAGCGGGAAACCGACGGCGGTTTTGGCGCCATCTTCCCCATCGCCCTGCCACAGGCACTGGCCGCGGGCGAGGATGTGGAAGCCTGGAAAACCAGCGGCGCGGACCAATTTGTCGAACACCTCATCGACATGCTGCTGAACTGGGAGACCGCCACCGCGTCCGCCCCCCTCTGTGACGACACGATCGCCCAGTTGGCGCCCGTGCCCGACTTGCAGCGCCCCCGGCTGCGACCGGTTCGCGCGGTTTCTGCGGGGGGGACACCGGCGGAGGAGGACGCGGCAGCGGAGGGAACCGTACGGGTGTTGCCGCGCCGTGTGCGCAGTGAAACGCAGCACGCCACGCCGCGTCCGCGCCGCGGTCGGCAGGAGCGCCGGGTCAAGTGACGCAAGTGATTTCCCCCTCATCCGGCAGCGACCCAGATACCCCCGCTCGCCCCGTCGAGCAGGCGCTCTGGGCCGTGCAACGCCGAGTTTCCGGATGCCGTGTTGTCGCCTACTGCGATCTCGAGGCCAGCCTGGTTTTGCGCCATGTGGCCAGCCCGGCCGTGCGGCAAGAGCTGCTGGACCAGTTGAGCGCCGACGCCCATGCCGCCTTTGCCCTGCGTGCAACGGCGCTGGCCTGCTGTCCGCCGGGTTTTGGCGGGGGGGCGGACGACGGCCCTGACGTGGAGCAGGTCCGCCTTATTGACGACCGCGGCGTGCGCCTGTTCCTGAGGTCACCGCAAGCGCCACAGGATGCGCTGCTCCTGCTTTGCGACACCGCGCAGACCGCGGATCGGGTGCTGCCTGCGGCGCAGGCGCTGCTGCTGGCGTTGCTATCGGACCCGGGCATGGGGACGATATGAAACAGGCCGCACAGGCACCCACGGCACCGTCCCCCGATACCCCGCTGGCCCGTCGGTTACGGCTGCTGGCAACCGCGCCCCTGCCCGCGGCCCCGACAGACCTGATGGAGCGGCTGCTACAGGAGATCGACGAGATTGTCCTGCCCCGTGTCCTGAGCCTCCGGATCACCGACGGGCAGGTGGCGGAGTTCCACGTCGCACAGCGCGCCCTGATGCGCCTGTGCTGGCAGGGCTGCACCCTGCCCCGCCCCGACGCGCCTGACGGTGCTGGCAGTGGCGGCGACTGCCCCGAGACGGCTGCGACGGATTTTGCCCGAACCCTCTGGGAGATCAGCGCCCGGCTGCCTGCAAACGCCAGGGTTGAGTTGACGCGACGTGCCGCCGCCGTCCGCCCCCATGCCGCCGCGTGCAAGGCCCCGATGCTGCGCGCCGCGATTGCCGCATGTGCCCCGGCCTCCGTGCAGGACGTGCTGACGGCGGCGCGCACGCAGGCGTTGGCGGCCTGCGCCTATCACACCGATACGCGCGGGGTGGAAAGATCCCCCCCGGACTCGGCCTTTGCGCCAATGCTGGACGCGGCACTTGCACAGCTGCGTCAGGACCAGCCTCTCAACGCGCCGGGACCGGCATTATGCCGCAGGACGCCGCGCCTGCATCTCCTGCCACTCAGCCCGGATCTGCAGCTGGCGCTGGCCCGCATCGAAGGCCTGGACCTTGCGCTGGTACTGCCAGCAGAGCAGGCCCGCGCACTGGCACAGGCCTGGCAACACGCACTGACCTGAGGGGACTGCACCGGTCCGCGTTGGCGGCATCAATGACCACGCGATGTTTCTGCCGATGCCGCAGGCACGGATACAACTCTTGCGCGATCCAGAAATTTAATGACTGCACAACCGTGCAACAGAGTTGACCTTCGGGCGCGATCACACCTAGGCTAGCGCCAACGAAGACAACCACGGACCCAGCCGATGCCCGATGCCACACCGCCCAATCCCCCCGCCATCGAAGTGCGCGCGCTGCACAAGTATTTTGGCACGGCGCATGTGCTGCGGGGGGTGGGTGTCACGGCACAAGATGGCGATGTGGTGTCCCTGATCGGCTCCAGCGGGTCCGGCAAGAGCACCTTCCTGCGTTGCATCAACATGCTGGAGACACCGTCGAGCGGTCAGATTTTCCTCGGTGGTGAGGAACTGAGCCTGAAGCCCGGCCGCGCGGGTCTGATGCCGCGCGACCGACGCCAGCTGGAGGGGTTTCGCGCTCGGCTGGGCATGGTGTTCCAGTCCTTCAACCTCTGGCAGCATATGACCGTGTTGCAGAACGTGATCGAGGGGCCGGTGCAGATCCTCGGGCTGTCCCGCGCCGAGGCGACGGAGCGCGCCGAGGCGCATCTGGCCCGCGTCGGCCTGTGGGAGAAACGCGACGCCTATCCGGCCTATCTCTCGGGCGGGCAGCAACAGCGGGTGGCCATTGCCCGCGCGCTGGCCATGGATCCGCGGGTGATGCTGTTTGACGAGCCGACCTCGGCGCTGGACCCGGAACTGGTGGGCGAGGTGCTCAAGGTCATTCGCGAGCTGGCCGACGAGGGCCGCACCATGCTGCTGGTCACCCATGAGATGCGCTTTGCCCGGGATGTGTCGAGCAAGGTGCTCTATCTGCATCAGGGCCAGATCGAGGAAGAAGGCCCGCCGGAGCAGGTCTTTGGCGACCCGGTCAGCGACCGCTGCCGCGCCTTCGTCGCCTCGGTCCACTGACCCGTCAATCCATAACAAACCACCAAACAGGGAGTTCAGAAAAATGAAAACACTCAGCACCTTCACCGCCGCGGCCGCCCTCGCGATGACCGCCGGCATCGCCAGCGCCGAGGTCAAGATCGGCATCGCCGCCGAACCCTATCCGCCCTTTGCCGAAAAGGCCGCCGATGGCAGCTGGAAAGGCTGGGAAATCGAGATCGTGAACGCGCTCTGCACTGCGATGGAAGAAGACTGCGAGATCGTTCCGATCGCCTGGGATGGCATCATCCCGGCGCTGCTGTCGGAAAAGATCGACGTCATCACCGCGTCCATGTCGATCACCGAAGAGCGCATGAAAACCATTGATTTCTCGGACAAATACTACAACACACCCGCCGTACTGGTGGGCCCGAAATCCATGGAGATGACCGGCGATCCGGCCAGCCTCGATGGCCGCTATGTCGGCGTTCAGGTCTCTACCACGCATGCGAACTATGTTGATGCGCATTTTGCCGACACCGCCGAGGTCAAGACCTACAACACCTTTGACGAACACAACCAGGATCTGGTTGCGGGCCGTATCGACGCGGTTGTGGGCGACAGCCTGGCGTTCCAGGACTTCCTCAACAGCGACGCGGGCCAGGATTACGAAGTGAAGGCGGAGCTGAATGACGTGGCGATCTTCGGGCCCGGCGTGGGCGGCGGCATCCGCAAGGGCGATACCGAGCTGCGCGAGAAGATGAACGCGGCGATCCAGCAGATCCGCGAAGATGGCACCTATGATGCGATCTCGGACAAATACTTCAACTTCGACATCTACGGCGGCTGATCCCCGCCCGACTGGCCGGGCGACCCGCTGAGGTCGCCCGGCACCTTTGTTTCAGGAAAGACCCACATCCCCGATGGATAGCGCATTCGACCTCCTCGCCCTCAGCCCGCCCGGCTGGGGAGGCAATCTCCTCATGGGCCTGTTTCGCACCATCCAGATCGCTGTCGGTGCCTATGCGCTTGGCCTGCTGATCGGGCTGTTCGGCGCCCTGGGCAAGCTGCACGGCGGGCCGGTGCTGCGTTGGGGGCTGGAAATTTACACCACGGTGATCCGCGCCATTCCGGAACTGGTGCTGATCCTGCTGCTCTATTACGCGGGAACGGATCTGCTCAATGTGCTGCGCGAGAGTCTCGGGATGGAGCGCACCGACATCAATGGCCTGTGGGCCGGGATCTACGTGATCGGTCTGGTCCAGGGTGCCTACTCCACCGAAGTCTTTCGCGGCGCGTTTCAGGCGGTGCCGCATGGGCAGGTGGAGGCCGGGCGTGCCATGGGTCTGCGCCCCTTCACCGTGCTGCGCCGCATCACCTTGCCGATCATGCTGCCCTATGCGCTGCCGGGGCTGTCGAACCTCTGGCTGATCACCACCAAGGACACCGCGCTGCTGGCCGTTGTCGGCTTCAGCGAACTGGCGCTGGAAACCAAACAGGCGGCCGGGGCCACGCGGGAGTATTTCATGTTCTACATGGTGGCGGGCGCGCTTTATCTGGCGCTGACGCTGGTCTCCACCCTCGGTTTCACCCTGCTGGAACGACGCCTGCGGCGCGGCCAGCCGGTACAGACATAGGGGGCACATAGCATGGAATGGTATTGGCTGGCCGAATATGCCCCCCGTTTCGCCGAAGGGCTCTGGCTCACCCTGCAACTTCTTGGCTTGTCGATCTTTTTTGGCATGGCACTGGCAATCCCGATCGGGTTGGTGCAGGTCACCGGACCCTGGCCGCTGGCCTGGGCGGCGCGGGCGTTCTGCACCGTGATCCGGGGCACGCCGCTGCTGATCCAGCTCTGGCTGATCTACTACGGGCTGGGATCGCTGTTTCCCTTTATCCCCGGCATTCGCGACACGATGATCTGGCCCCTGCTGCGCGAGGCCTTTCCCTATGCGGTCTTTGCGTTCTCGCTGAGCGTGGCGGGCTACGAGGGCGAGGTCATGCGGGGCGCGTTCCGCGGCGTGCCGCGGGGCGAGCTGGAGGCCGCGCGCGCCATGGGCATGTCGCCCTTCACCGTGCTGCGCCGGATCTGGTTGCCGCGGGCCTTGCAGAACGTCTTTCCCACCCTTGCGGGGGAATTCATCCTGACCCTGAAGGCCACGCCTCTGGCCGCCACCATCACCGTGTTCGAGGTTTATGGCGTCGGCACCATCGTGCGCCAGGAAACCTATCGCATCTATGAACCGCTGCTGTTCGTGGCAGCGATCTACCTCTGCCTGACCTTCGTGCTGGTGATCGCCTTTCGCCTGATGGAGCGCCGGATGCCCCGCCGCACCGCCTGACCCGTATTTCCATTCAACGACCAAGGACTACCCCCATGACGGACCGTTCCTTCCGCTTCACCCACGCGATTTCGCGCAAACCCAGCGCCAGCATCACCGACGGACTGCGCGCGGTCGACACCGGCACGCCGGATCTTGAGCTGTTTGCCAGCCATCACGCCGACTACGTGCTGGCGCTGAAGGAGACCGGGGCCGAGGTTCTGGTGCTTGACGCGCTGGAGGCCTACCCCGATGCGGTCTTTGTCGAGGATACCGCACTGTGTTTGCAGGAAGGGGCCATCGTGATGCGCCCCGGGGCCCCTTCGCGGCTGGGGGAGGCCGCGGAAATGGCACCCCATCTGCGCAGGCTCTACGCCGAGGTGCGCGAGATCTCCGGTGCGGACAGCTACATCGAGGGCGGCGACATCCTGACCACGGAAACGGAAATCCTGGTGGGACGCTCGGCCCGCACCAATGCCGCCGGCATCGAAGAGTTGCGCCAGCTGGTGGCCGATTGGGGCTACAGCGTGCGCGAGGTCATCACCCCGGAAGGCGTCTTGCACTTCAAGACCGATTGCTCGCTCCTCGACGGTGAGACCGTGCTCGCGACAGAGCGTCTGGCGGCCTCGGGGTGCTTTGACGGCTACAAGGTTATTCTCACCGCAGAGGGCGAGGAGGCCGCGGCCAATACCATTCGCTTCAACGACCTGGTGCTGATGCCCGCAGGCTTCCCAAAGACCCGCGACCGCCTGGTGGAGGCCGGCTACAACCTCCGCGAAATCGGAAATTCCGAGGCCGCAAAACTGGACGGTGGCATGTCCTGCCTGTCGCTGAGGTTCTCTCCAAACACCTGATTTCGAACATTTTCCCTGAAACATCACACACGCCCCGGATGCCGCATCCGGGGCGTTTTTGCGGCCGCCCCCTGCCCTGTCGCGATCCGTCGTCAAAAAAGTGAAACACGAATCGCCTAGATCCTGCATCGAGATGTGCACACGTGTGCTCACATCACGAGCATCATGTGCCGACTGCTTCGATCATTGGCCAAAACCACGGGGAACCGACCATGTCCAACTTGCGCGCCGTCTTCGCCACCACTGCCCTTGTCGCCTGCGGCACAGCTGCCCTCGCCGAGGATATTACCATCAATGTCTGGGCTGGAGGCTCCAACGATGCCGACAGCTACCGCTGGGAAGCCATCGAGCTCGCAGCCGACCTGCTGGAACGTGAATATGCGATCCTGGGCGAGGAGCTGAACATCACCGTCGAGGCAAAACGCGACTTTGGCGGCTGGGACGAATTCAAACAGGCGGTGACGCTGGCGGCCGAGGCCGGCACCGCGCCGGCGATCGTGGTCACGTCCCACCTCGACATCGCGCCCTGGTCGCAGGCCGGCTATATCGTGCCGGTCGAGGATTACCTCGATCTGGATGCCTGGCCGCTCAACGACATCTACCCGAACCTGCTGGAGATCGCCTCTTATGATGGCATCCAGTGGGGCCTGCCGCAGGACGCCGAGAGCCGTCCGTTCTTCTTCTGGAAGGATACGATGAAGGGCATCGGCTATTCCGATGCCGACATCGACGCCCTGCCCGCCAAGGTGGCCGCCGGTGAATACACCCTGCAGGACGTGCTGGCCGATGCCAAGAAGGCCGTCGACATGGGCCTCGTCGAAGAGGGCTACGGGTTTTATCCGCGGGTGTCGAACGGCCCCGACTATGCGCAGTTCTACCAATCGTTTGGCGGTCAGTTGCAAGATCCCGAAACCGGCAAGCTGGTGCTCGACAAGGCCGCGATGGAAGAGATGTACCAGTTCTTTGTCGATGCCGTGGAGGCAGGCGTGACCCGCAAGAACCACATCGGCACCGATTGGAGCCAGTGGTACAGTGAGGTCGCCAACGGCAAGGCCGCATTGTGGCACGGCGGCACCTGGCACTATGCCCGCTACACCGGCAAGGAAGGCAACGATGATTTCTTCGGCACCATCCAGTTCTCGCTGATCCCGGCGGGCAACGACAAGGGCCGCGCCAATACCATCACCCAACCGCTGGTCTATCTGCTGACCGACCAGCAGGATGACACGGTCGAAGACGTGGCCGCGCAGCTGGTGAAGATCGCCTCCGAACCACGCCTGAATTCCCTGCACGCGATCAAATCCGCGCATCTTGGCATCAGCAGGCAACAGGCCAATGTCGAACTCTATTCCGGCGACCGCTGGGCCGATGAAGCAACGGAACGCCTGCTCGGCACCGCCAATGCGCAGCCGAACCACCTGCAATACGGCGTCTTTGCCGAAACCATGTGGAAAGGGCTCGAAGCTGCCTGGACCGGTGTTCAGACCCCCGCCGAGGCCGTGGCCGCGGTCGAGGCGGAACTGACCGCAAAGCTTGGTGACGAGCTGATCGTCCGCTGAGGGTTATCTTCCCCCAAGAAGATCGGGAGGGCGGTGCGCCGCCTTCCCACCTTCCCCCCAACGTCTCGGATCTGTCATGCGCAACGTAAACTGGCTGGGCCTCGCCTTTCTGAGCCCCGCCCTGGTCATGGTGACGCTGTTCTTTCTGCTGCCGGTCGTGCTGACCGGGTTCTTTGCCTTTACCAATATGTCCACCGCCACGGGCGTGACCGGCGGCGAGTATCTTTTGAACAGTGCCAGCCTGCGCAGGCTGCAAAACGAGGGCTTGCCGCAGGAGGTGCTGGCGAAACTGGAGGCTGGCGGCTACCGCGTGGATGCGGCCGGGCTTGCCGCCCTGGCCGAGGCGACCACCCCCGCCACCGCGCAGGAACTGGAACAACTGCATGGCGCAGCGGAGTTTTCCGACCGGCGCGATATGGAACGGGCGCTGAAGGACCTGCGCGACAATCGCATCCGCAGAACCCGCGACCGGAAAGAGGCCGCAGAGCTGTTCAAACGCTCGATCCTGAACGAACGCTTTGCCACCGAAGCCGCCTTTCGTGCAGCCCTGACCGAAACAGGCACACCCGCCGCTCATGCGGAGCAGATCACCACCGCCGCCTATACCGGCTGGGTCTGGACCACCAAAAACGTGGAGCTGCTGTTCGCCCTGCCGTCCACCCTGCGCTACGCGGCCAATACCGCACTTTATGTGACGCTGACGCTGGCCTTCAACGTGGGCTTCGGGCTGTTCCTCGCGATCACCACCTTTTACCTGCCCAAGGGACAGGGGGCTGCCTTCCGGGCCATCTGGTTCCTGCCGCGCATCCTGCCGCCCGTGCTCTACGTGCTGATGTGGCGCTGGTTCACCTGGGACACAGGCTTTCTGGCCACCGTCACCGGGTATTTCGGCATCAGCCCGAAGAACTGGATGCTCGACACCTCCTACCACGCCTGGACGGTGGTGGTGCTGATCAACGGCTTTGTCGGCGCGTCGATGGGAATGATCATCTTCTCCTCCGCCATCCGCGCCATTCCCACATCCATGCTGCATGCCTCCGAGGTGGACGGGGCGGGCCGCTGGCAACAGGTGCGCTGGATCATCCTGCCGCAGCTGGCCTGGCCGATCCTGTTCATCACCTGCTATCAGACGCTGTCGCTTCTGACCTCCTTTGAATACATCCTGCTGGCCACCGATGGCGGACCCGGACGCGCGACCGAGGTCTGGTCTCTGGCCGCCTATCACACCGCCCTCAACAACTATGGCGGCAATCTGGAGTATGGCCTGGGCGCGGCCTTCGCACTGGTGCTCGTGTTGATCGGTATTGCCGCCAGCCTGATCTACTTCCGCCTGTTCAACTTCAAACGGCTGATCACCAAGCCGCTGATCGAGGGGTGAAAGATATGTCCTCCAAGAACTGGCCCGTCCTCCTGCTGCTGTCGGTGGTGTCGCTGCCGCTGTTGATCATGTGCGGCTATGCGGTGATCGACGCCTTCAGCGATACCGCTCCCGGCTCCTTGGTGCCCACACGCTTCACGCTAGAGCATTTCCGCTTCCTGTGGGAGCCGGTGGCCGAAGCACGCGGCAGCATCTGGGTGGCGACCGCCAACACGTTTGTTTTTGCCACCACTTCGGCGCTGGTTGTGACCATGGTGTCGCTCACTGCCGGCTATGCGCTGTCGCGGCTGAATTTTCCGGCGCGGGGCTTCTTTCTGGCCGGGCTGATCGTGTTGCATGCCTTTCCAACCATCACGCTGATCATCGCGATCTTCCTGATCCTGCAAATGCTCGGTCTCTATGACACGCTGATCGGTGTCATCGTGGTGAAAACCGCGCTGGAGTTGCCGCTCGGCATCTGGATCATGAAGGGGTTCTACGACACCGTCCCCTGGGAGATCGAAATGGCCGGCGTGCAGGATGGTGCCAGCCGCGCCACCGTCTGGTGGCATCTGGTGTTGCCGCAGGTGCGGCCCGGCCTGATGGCGCTGATCCTGTTCTCCTTCCTCTCCGGCTGGTCGGAATACATCCTGCCGCAGGTGCTGGCCCCAGGATCGGACGCGCGGGTGCTGTCCACCTATCTCAGCTCCCTGATCCTCGACGACACCAAGGCGGACTTCAATCTGTTCAAGGCAGTGGGCCTGTTCTACGCGGCCCCGGTCGTGGTGATCTACCTGCTGTTCCAGAAACACCTCATGAACATCTATGGCGGAGGCACCAAGGGCTGATGCAACTTGACCTGATCAACTTCACCAAGCGTTTTGGCGACACCACGGTGATCGAAGACATGTCGCTCTCGGTCAACTCCGGCGAGATGATCGCGCTGCTGGGCCCGTCGGGCTGCGGCAAGTCGACGACGCTGTTCGCCATCTGCGGCATCCATCGCATTGACCAAGGACAGCTGATGTTCGGTGGCAAGGATGTCGCCCATCTGCCAAGCCAGTCGCGCAATGTGGGCGTGGTGTTCCAGAACTACGCGCTTTATCCGCATATGACGGTGGCGGAAAACATCGCCTTTCCGCTCAAGGTGCAGAAGATGAACCGGACCGACCGCGAGGCGATGGTGCGCAGATATGCCGAACTGGTCCATATCGAGGCGCTGCTGGAACGGCGCCCGGCGCAACTGTCCGGCGGGCAACAGCAGCGGGTGGCGCTGGCCCGTGCGCTGGTGCGGCAGCCGGATTTTCTGCTTTTAGACGAACCGCTTGCCAACCTTGATGCCAAGCTGCGGCTGGAGATGCGGTCCGAAATCCGCCGCCTGCAACAGGAGACCGGCCTGACCGCGATCCTCGTCACCCACGATCAGGTGGAGGCGATGTCGATGTGCGACCGCATCGCCCTGATGAATGGCGGGCGCATCGTGCAGTATGATACGCCGACCAGCATGTATGAAAGGCCCGAGAACGACTTTGTCGCCGGTTTCCTCGGCAATCCGCCGATCTCCTTTGTGTCTGGCGCGGGGCTGGGACAGAGCGACGCCCGGGTGGCGCGCTACGGAATCCGGCCCGAGGGGTTTGGCCCGCAGTTCGGCAGCGCCCTGTCCGGTCGCGTCACCTTTGTCGAAACCCAGGGCCGCGAAGATCTCTTTGATGTCTCGCTGACAAATGGAGAGGTCTTGCGCTCCATTCAGCCCGCCGGGTCGGGCATCCGCCCCGGGTCGACGGTGCAGTGGGGCGTGGCCCAGGACAAACTGCTGCGGTTCGACCAGGACGGGAGGCGACTATGACGCACTGGCTCTCCCCCGCCCGCCCCTATGTCATCGCCCATCGCGGGGCCTCGGCCTATGCGCCGGATTGCTCCATCGAGGCCTATGAAAAAGCCGCCCGTCTGGGCGCCGATTTCTGGGAGGTCGACATTCGCCGCGCCGCCTGCGGCACACTTGTTGCCTGTCACGATGCCGCTCTCCCCGATGGCCGCGCCATCGCGGAGCTGACCTTCGACCAGCTCGGCGCCGCCGCACCTGCCCAAGGCGTGTCCGCCGTGGCCCTCGCCAGCATCCTGGCGCTGGCGGTGGAGCATGATGCCGGTGTTTACGCCGACATCAAAGACGTCGACGCCGCCCTGCCGGTAATGGCGGCGCTGCAGGCTCAGGGCATCACCCGCGCGATCCTCGGCACCTTTAACCCCGAGGCCATCGCCGCTCTGGATGCTGCGCAATGCCCCTACCCCCGCGCCGCATTGGTGCCGGTGGGTGTGGACCCCTTTGAGCACGCGCGCGGCGCCGAGATCATCCACCTCTGCTGGGAGAGCCTGGATCAGCCGCAGGATCTGTTGACGCCCGCGTTCTTTGCCAAGGCTGCGCAACTCGGGCAAAAAGTGGTGCTCTGGCACGAGGAAGATCCCCTGCGCATGGCCGACTTGCGGCATCTGCCGGTGCTGGGCATCTGTTCCGACCGCCCCGAAATGGTGCATCCCTACTCTGCCCGCGATGATGCGCAGATCGAGATCGTCTGCCACCGTGGCGCGCCCGAATTTGCGCCGGAAAACACGGTCGAGGGCGCGATCTGTGCCTTTGGCGCGGGGTTCGACATGGTCGAGCTCGACGTGCACTCGCTGCGCGATGGCACGCTTGCGGTGATCCATGACGACAGTTTCGACCGCACCACCGATGGGTGCGGCAGGGTGGCCTGGTCCACCGTCGCGGACTGCGCAAAACGGGATGCGGGGGCGTGGTACTCGCCGCATTTCACCGGCACCAAAGTTCCCGACCTTGACGACATTCTGGATGTCACCCGCACCCACGGCGGCAAGCTATACGTCGAGTTGAAACAGGCCGACCCCGATGCCGTGCTGGCCGCGGTGCGGGCCAAGGGCATGATGGAGCGGTGTTTTTTCTGGTCGTTTGACTACCAGCGCCTCGCAGCCTTGCGCGCCGCAGCGCCCGAAGCGCACATCATGATCCGCCGTCAGGACCTGCCCGATCTTGAGACTGCGCTGGCAACGCTCCGGCCCAGTATCCTCGAATTCACGGTGGAGGAGGACTTCTCCGAATTCAGCCGTTGCCGTGCGGCGGGTGTCCGGCCCATGATCGCCTATATGGGACGTGACACGGCGGTCTTTGACAAGCTCCTGGCCGCCGGGCCCGACCTGGTGAACCTGCACTTTCCTTTCCTGTTCCGCGATCACCTGCGGGCGCGGCGTGAGACATGACTGAAAAGAAACAGAAAAAACCGACATCCTTTGACGTGGCGCGCCTGGCGAATGTGCACCGCTCGGCGGTGTCGCGGGCGCTGTCGGGCAAGGGACGTGTGTCCGAGGAGACCCGTGAACGGGTCATCAAGGCGGCGCAGGAACTCGGATATCGCGTGAACTATCTCGCACGGAGCCTACACGACCAGAACTCCGGGCTTGTCGGTATCGTCGCTTCGCGGCTCGACACGCCTTATCGCGCCCTTCAGGTGAAGATCGCGGCCCGCGACCTGCTGAACAAGGGCTATTGCCCGATCCTGATCGTGGCCGAAGGGGACGTGGCGCTGTCGGGGCTGATCGACCGGCTGTTGAACTACAATGTTGCCGGGATGATCGTCACCTCCGACTCGCCGCCGGCCGGGATCATTGACGAATGCAAACGCCTCGCCGTGCCGGTAGTGCTGGTCAATCGCGATGTGGGCGATGTACAGGCCGACCGCGTGCAGCTGGATATCGAAGCGTCCGGCCAGATGGCGTTTGACATGCTGCGCGCCGCCGGAGGCACGCGTTTTGCGGTGCTGGCGCCGCGCGAGCAGACCTATACCGTGACCGGACGCGCCCGCGCCTTTGCCGCCTGTTGCCAAGCCGCCGAGTTGCCGGTGACAATGATCACACCGCACCGGCAGAACTATGTCGACGGGCTTGAGGCCGCCGATCTGCTTGCGGCGCAGGACGACAGCATCGATGCGGTGTTCTGCACCACCGACCTGCTGGCGCTGGGGTGCCTTGACGGCATGCGTGTGACCTATGGTCGCCAGATCCCGCAGGATCTTCAAATACTCGGCTACGATGATATCGAGCAGGCGGGCTGGCTGGGCAACAACCTGACCACGATCAAGCAGGACGCAGGCGCGGCGGCGGTGCTGGCCGTGGAGCTGATGCAAGCCCGGATCGAAGACGCCACCCGCCCGTTTGAAACCGCCACCATTCCGATTTCGCCGGTCTGGCGCGGCACCACGCGAAAGACCGCAGGATGACCGAAATCGCAGCGCGACTGGCCTTTGCGATCAATATCGCGCGGGAGGCGGGGCAATTGGCACGCCAGATGCGGTCCCGGCAATCTGGCGACTTTGTTTCGGCAAAAGGGCCGCAGGACTTTGTGACCGAAGCCGATACCGCCGTCGAACACCTGCTGCACCGCCGCCTTGCTGCGGCCTATCCTGCAGACGGTTTCCTGGGCGAGGAGGGCGGATCACGCACCAGTGGACGGTTCACCTGGGTCGTCGATCCGATCGACGGCACCACGAACTTCCTGCGCGGATTGCCGGAATGGGGCGTATCCATCGCCTGCATGAGCGCCGAACACATCGAGCTTGGGGTCATCTACCTGCCGGACCTGGACCGCCTCGGCTGGTGCAGCCGCGCGGAAGGGGCCTACCTTGACGGGATCGCGCTTGACCTGTCGAACCGCCCCGAAAGCGCCGGGAAGCTGGCCATCCTCGGCCATTCGGACCGGTTACTGCTGGAGGATCATCTGCGCACCATCTCGGGCCTGCTGCCCGCAGGCTACGAGTACCGTCGCCAAGGCGCGGCCTGTTTCGGTTTGCTGGCGGTGGCAACCGGCTGGGCGGATTTCTATTTCGAGGGGCATCTCAACCCTTGGGACGCTTTGGCGGGCCTGCTGCTCGTGGAAACCGCGGGCGGGCAGGTCTCGAGGCCCGCCCTGCCCCAGTTCCTGCGCGCGGGTGGCGCGGTGCTGGCAAGCAGCGGCGACCTCGCGCCAGAGATCCTCGACCGGTTGCAGCCACCGCCCCCGGCGTCAGATACGGCCCGGCGTCATCCCGATCAGGGCGGTGATCTTCCCTCAGAGGGCTAGATCACGCTGCGATCCTGGTCGACTCCCAGCAGGTTCAGCTTGAGGTCGGCAAAGCTGCGCGGCTTGGAGAAATAGAAGCCTTGCAGGGTGTCGCAGCCGATCTGGCGCAACAGTTTTGCCTTGTCGAGTGTATCAACCCCCTCGGCGATGATCTTCACATCCAGCGTATGAGCAAGGTCGACCACCGAGGCCACCATCCGCTCCGCGCGTTCGCTCTTGCCCAGGGGGAAGATAATATTGCGATCGATTTTGATCGCATGCGGTTCGATGTTCAGCACCCCGTTGATAGAGGCATGTCCCGAACCAAAATCATCCATGTCGATCTGAAATCCCATATCCTTCAGCGTGTCGATGCAGAAAATCAGCGCATCATCGCCCTCTTCGCAGGAGATCGATTCCAGGATTTCAAAGGCGAACTGATCCCGGTTGTCGGGGATTCTGCTCTGTACGGTATCGAGAAACCCCGGCTCCATGATCCGGGGCGCACTGACGTTGAAGGCGACGCGGGGCACGTGAATATCCATGTCGCGCAGTGCTGTGACCTGCTGGACCGCTGCTTCAAAGATCTGCCCGTCGATTTCCGCCTCCAGCCCCAGCTGCTTGGCAAGACCGAGAAAGCGCGAGGGGGGCAGCACCCCGAGACTGGGGTGATCCCAGCGGGCGAGCACCTCCAGCCCGGCCAGATGCCAGGTGCGGGCGTCGTGCTGAGTGTGGTAGAATGGTACGATTTCACCACGCTCCAGCGCCTCCTGCAACTGATCGGCAAGCGCACGTTCGGCCTGGGCTTCCTGACGCATTTCCGAGGTGAAGACCTCGACCGTCGCGCGCCCCGACGCCTTGGCACGGTACAGCGCCGCGTCGGCATTGCTCAGCAACTCGCTGGCGCTCATGGCGCCGGCCTCGCCACAGGCCACGCCAAAGCTGGCCCCGAAGTTGCAGCGCTTGTTGCCCCAGGAGACCGGTTGCAGCACCTCTGCCAACACGCGTTTTGCCAGTACCTCTGCCTGCCGCAGGGTGGTGCCCGCCTGACAGAGGATGACATATTCATCGCCCCCCACCCGCGCGGGCAGATCGCCCGATTTGGTGTGTTTGCGCAGAACATCCGCCACATGGCACAGCACGAAGTCGCCCGCCTCATGACCCAGGATGTCATTGATCTTCTTGAAACGATCAAGATCGATGCGGACCAGGGTGACCGTTTCATGCGACAGACGCCGGGCCAGTTCCTGATCCAGATGGCGACGGTTGGCCAGTTTTGTCAGCGGATCGCGCAGGGATTGCTGCTCGATCCGATCCTTGGCTTCCTTCAGCGCTTCGGCGGCTTCGCGCTGCTGACGTTCGTTGCGCACCAGTTGGGTGATTTCGCTGCGCGTCACCACCTTGTCGCCAAAGTCGGTCTCGTTCACCCGGGCGATGATATGGCGATCCCCGGCGAGCTCCAGCTGGGTCTCGGCGCGGAAATCCCGGCTTTCGATACGGAGGTTGTAGGAGGCGGCAAATTCTTCTGGTGTCGACCCGTGCAGCGCGTAATGGCCAGCATGAACGGCGCCGACGAGAATCTCTCCCAATGACATGCCCGGCTTCACCTCCTCGGGGTGGGCATGGCTCAGCTCCCGGTAGGTATCGTTGCAGGTCACCAGCCTGTTTTCATCGTCGAAGATGGCGAACCCATCGCCCGACGCCCCCATGGCCGCCGCGACCCGCTGTGTCATCCGGTTGAGGTCACGGGTCTGCTGCGCCTGCGTCTGCCAGGAGCGGATCATCTGTCGCGACAGCCCCACGAAAAACAGCGCCAGGCAGAGGCTTATGACCGCCGTGCCGCCTTCCACGATTCGGACAAGCCGATCCTCGATCATGTTGACGTGCGGGTGAAACGCGTGGCTCAGCCGCTCCAACCGCTCCACCGAGGCGAGGAGTTGCAGGTTGCGCGCAAACGGGCTGTTCGCCCCGCTCTGACGGATCGCATCCTCCTGCAGCAACTGGTCGAGAAGCGCGGTCATCTTGTGGGTTTCCTCGATCCCCTGATGGCACAGATCCAGCGCCGCGCTGGCCCCCAGAAGCTCAAACCCCTTGCGTTCGACCATGGACAGATTGTCGATGCACCAATGCGCCTGTGCGTCGGCGCGTTCGGCCAGCACCTTGATCTGCCGGGCCGCCTCCGGGCGGATCACAGGGTTCGCGGCCAGGATGTCCATCGCGTCATGCACGAGGCTGAGGTGGATCATGTTGCGGGCCCGGTATTCGCTGGCCAAGGTCAGATAGCGATAGCCAAGGAACGACATTCCGGTCAGCAGCGCCAGAATGAGCGCAAACAGGGCCAGCGTTTGTCCCAACCTCATGACCAGATCTCCCGAAGGGTACTCGAATTCCACATCGGATCGACCCTAGGCAGATATACTTGCTCAATGCCTAATCCAGCCGCGGCACCGCCCCGCATGGTTAACACGGCATTGCACCCCAAGGACCTGTGCCCGACTGCCCCTTGCGTTCCGGGGCGATTTCGGGGCTCATGCGCACATCCATACGTTCAGAGAAAAACACAAGGAGCGAGCATGAAAGCGGTCTTCAATACGGCACGCGGCACAGCCCGGGACACTTTGACCCTCAAGCAAGTGGGGACCCCATTGCCGGGCGCGGGCGAGGTTCTGGTCGCAATGCGGACCTCCGGCGTGAACCCTTCGGATGTGAAACTGCGCTCCGGCGCGCAGGGGCCGATGATCGCCGATCAGGTGCTGATCCACAATGATGGCGCTGGTGTCATCGAGGCGGTTGGCGAAGGCGTCGGCCCCGCGCGCGTCGGCCAGCGGGTGTGGCTCTATAATGTGAACCGCTCTGCGGATGGGCTGGGTCAGGGTCCGTTGGGAACCGCTGCGGAATATGCCATTGTGCCCGCGCATCTTGCGGTCGAACTGCCGGAGCCGGCGAGCTTTGACGCCGGTGCCTGTCTCGGGGTCCCGGCGATGACGGCCCATCGCGCCCTGCTCTGGGCCGGCCCCGTTGCGGGCAAGACGGTGCTGGTCACCGGAGGCGCCGGTGCCGTCGGTCACAGCGCCATCCAGATCGCCAAGGCCAAAGGCGCGCGGGTTGTCGCCACCGTGTCCGGCGAGGCCAAGGCGGAGATTGCCAGAGACGCCGGTGCCGACGACGTGCTGAACTACAAAAGCGCGCCGCTTGTCGACCAGCTGCTGGATGTTGTCGGAACCGGGGGAATAGATCACGTGGTTGATGTGGACATTGCCGCACATGTCGACATCTATCCGCAGATCCTGACGCTGAACGGCTCGGTCGGCGCCTATGCCTCGGCCTCCGATCTGACACCGGCGCTGCCGTTTTACCCGCTGGCCTTCCGCAACATCCAGTTGCAGCCGGTGTTTGTGTATTCCATGAGCGACGCCGCCAAGGCCGAGGCGATTGCCGACATCAATGCGCTGCTGTCTTCTGGTCAATTGACCCCGCGGATCGACAGGACATTCGCACTGGAGGACGTCGCCGTCGCCCATGAGACCGTGGAGGCTGGCAGCCTGATGGGCAACGCAATCTTGCGTTTCTGAGACCGCCATGCACGCAACACAAAGGGCCCCGGCAACACGGGGCCCTTTACGGCTTGTCTCGGTCCGTTGTTCCGGGCAGCGGGTCAGGTGATATGCGCGGTCGCCTCGATCTCGACCAGCGCGCGATCCTCCACCAGTCCTGCGACGATCAGCATCGACATGGCCGGGAAATGCTTGCCAAACACCTCGCGGTAGGCCGCGCCCACTTCGGCCTGATGGGCGAGGTATTCCTGTTTGTCGGTCACGAACCACGTCAGACGGGTCACATCAGCGGGCTTGCCCCCGGCAGCCTCGACAATGGCGGCGATGTTTTTCAACGCCTGTCGCATCTGGCCGACGAAATCATCCGATACAAATTCCTTGTTCTCGTCCCAGCCGATCTGGCCGCCAATATGCAGCACGCCATCATGGGTCAGCATGCCATTGGCATAGCCTTTGGCCGGAGCCCAACCTTCGGGGTGAATGGTTTGATGGGTCATGTCTGCCCTTTCATCTCGTTCTCAATTTTTGTTCGGATCGGTGCGGGCCAGGGGGCGGAGCGCCCCTCGGCATTGATATGCACCAGGGTTGTTTCGGTGGAAAAGCGCAGCTCCTCGCCGCAATGTGCGGTCATTTCATAGGCAAGCGAGGACTTCCCGATCCGCGTGACCACAAGGCGCAGCATCAGGTGGTCACCGTGGCGGCTGGGGGCGGAAAACCGCGTCTGGATATTGGCCGTGGGCACGCCTGCTGTTTGGTGAATGTCCTCAAACGGCCAGCCCAGAACATCGGCAAACCAGCCTTCGACGCAGTCGTTCATCATCTCGAAATAGCGCGGGAAAAAGACGATCCCCGCCGGGTCACAATGTTTGAACAGCACTTTCTGTGGCATCTCATACATGGCTCATACCCCCACGTAACGCTCTGAAATCTCTGGGGTCAGGGCCGCCATGGTCCCTCTCCAGACGGTCTTGCCACGCTCCAGCACCACCGCACGATCACAGACCTGTTCCAGTTCCGCCAAAGTCTTGTCGATCACCAGGATCGCCATATCGGTGTCCTGTTTCAGCCGGTTGATCGCCGCCCAGATTTCCTGACGGATGATGGGCGCAAGTCCCTCTGTCGCCTCATCCAGAATGAGCAGGCGCGGGTTGGTCATCAGGGCGCGGCCAATCGCGAGCATCTGCTGCTCCCCGCCCGAGAGTGACGCCGAAAGCTGGCTCTGGCGTTCGCCCAGACGCGGGAACAGCTGGGTGACGCGGCCCATGTCCCAGTCACCGGGGCGGCTGGTGGCAAGAAGGTTCTCCGCCACCGTAAGATCGCGAAAACAGCGCCGCCCTTCTGGCACCAGACCAAGGCCCAGACGCGCGGCCTTGTGGCTGGGCAATGCGTGCAGGTTCTGACCCGCGAACTCCAGCGTGCCGCCTGCGGCGATCATGCGGCAGATCGCCTTGACGGTGGTGGATTTGCCCATGCCGTTGCGGCCCATAAGCGCCACCACCTCGCCCGGGTTGATATCGAGGTCGACACCAAACAGCGCCTGACTCACACCATAGGATGCGGTGAGGGATTTGACGGACAAAAGACTCATGCGCTTTCTCCCAGATAGGCTTCGCGCACGCGCGGGTCGCTGCGGATCTGATCGACGCTGCCGGTAGCGATGACCTCGCCGTAGACCAGCACGCTGATCCGGTCCGCGAGTGCAAAGACCGCGTCCATGTCATGTTCCACCAAAAGGATCGGAGCCTCTTGGCGCAGACTATCAAGGAACCCGGTAAGGTTCTTGGACCCCTCTGCACCAAGGCCCGCCATGGGTTCATCCATCACAAAGGCCTTTGGCGCGAGCGTAAGCGCCACGGCAACCTCCAACTGGCGGCGTTGCCCATGGCTCAGGTCGGCGCAGCGCTTGGTCTTGTGGTCGGCAAGGCCAACCCGCTCCAGCGCCGCTTCGGCTCGGGCACGCAAAGACCTGTCACCAAGGGCCGCCGACCAGAACCGCCACGGCCTGCCGCTGGCGCCCATGGCGCCGAGGGTGGCGTTCTCCAGCACCGTGTCTTCCATCGCGAGCGCTGAGATCTGAAAGGTCCGCCCCAGACCGGCCCGCGCCCGCTGATCGGTGCTGAGGCTGGTCACATCCTGACCCATCAGCTCGACACGACCTGCATCCGGCGCAAGTGAGCCACAGATCTGGCCGATCAGAGTGGATTTGCCTGCCCCATTGGGGCCGATGATGGCGTGGATTTCGCCGGGGCGCAGATCAATCGAGATATCATTGCTGGCCTTGAGCGCGCCGAAGGATTTGGTGATGCCGTAAGTTGCAAGAATGGTCTCAGTCATGGGTTGCCTCCTTGCCGGCCACCAGCCCGGTGATGCCACCGCGCGCAAAGAGCACGACCGCCAGAAGGATCAGCCCAAGGAAGATGTGCCAGAACTCGGTGATCCCGCCGAGGAAATGTTCCAGCGCCACAAAGGTCACAGCCCCCGCAACAGGCCCAAACAGCCGCCCTACCCCGCCGAGGATCACAAGGATCATGATCTCGCCCGAGAACTGCCAGCTGAACATCGTCGGGCTGACAAAACGGTTGAGATCGGCAAAGAGCGCGCCAGCCAGACCGGTGATGACACCGGAGATGACAAAGGCGACAAGTTTGAGGCGCATCGGGTCCATGCCCACGGCCTCAACCCGCGCGGGTACCTGACGCGCCGCGTTCAGGCCCAGACCAAAGGGCGCGCGACGCAGGCGGGCAGAGAAGATCAGCACCACCACGAGGATCGCAAGACACAGCCCGTAGAACTGGATCGGGGCCAATGTGTTGAGACCCGGAAAATCGTTACGGACATAGATCGACATGCCGTCTTCGCCGCCATAGGTGCTCCACGAAATCGCGAAGTAGTAAAACATCTGACCAAAGGCGAGCGTGATCATGATGAAATAGGCCCCGGTGGTGCGTAGGCTCAGGATGCCAATGACCAATGCTGCAAGGGCCGAGACCACAATGGCCAGAAGCCAGATCACCGGCATGAACTTGGTGCCTTCGATCAGGAAAGGCCATTCCATCAGCGGGGTGTAGCTTTGGGCGTGGTGGGCAAGGATGCCCATGGCGTAGCCGCCAATCCCAAAGAATACGGCGTGGCCCAGGCTCACCAGACCGCCGATGCCCAGCGCGATGTTCAGGCCAGCCGCCGCAAGGGCAAGGATCACCGCACGGGTCGCCAGTGTGATCGTAAAGGGTTCGTCCGTCATCACCGCCCATGCAGGCACGGCAATGAGACCCAGCAGCAGGGCTGCGTTAAAGAGTGTTTCTCGGCTCATGCGCGCGCTCCGAACAGGCCAGAGGGACGCCAGATCAACACAAGGCTCATCAGGATATAGATCGACATCGAGGCGATCGACGATCCGGCAGAGGTGGCGGGGGCTGCGTCCATAAAGAGTTTGAGAACTTCGGGCAGGAAGATCCCGACCAATGTGTCCGTAAGCCCCACCAGCAATGCGCCGATAAACGCGCCCTTGATGGACCCGATCCCACCGATCACGATCACCACAAAGGCAAGGATCAGCACCGGCTCGCCCATGCCCACCTGCACCGACTGGATTGCGCCCACCAGCGCGCCTGCGAGACCAGCCAAGGCCGCCCCCAGCGCAAAGACCAGCGTGTAGAGTTTCGAGATATCGACGCCCAGCGCCGCAATCATCTCGCGGTCGTTTTCGCCCGCGCGGATCTGGATGCCGATACGGGTGCGCTCAATCAAGAGCCACAAGCCAAACGCCACCAGCAGCCCCACGCCAATCAGCGCCAAGCGATACAAAGGATACTGGATGCCGCCGGGCAAGGTCACCGGCCCCGACAAGGCATCGGGAATGTCCAGGAACAGTGGAAAAGACCCAAAGACCCAGCGTGTGCCCTCGGAAAAGATCAGAATGAGCGCAAAGGTCGCCAAAACCTGATCGAGATGGTCGCTGTCATAGAGCCTGCGGATCACCGCGACCTCAATCACAGCCCCCGCAAGGGCCGCTGCCGCAAGGGCCGCGATCAGCGCCAGTACAAACGATCCGGTGACGCCCGCCACAGCCGCCGCCGCAAAGGCCCCAACCATATAGAGCGAGCCATGGGCGAGGTTGATAAGCCCCATGACGCCAAAGATCAGCGTCAGCCCCGCCGCCATGAGAAAGAGCATGACGCCGGATTGCAGCCCGTTCAGCACCTGCTCGATGATAAGTATCGTGGACATATGTCTTCTTTCAGGTGTGTCCCGGCCCGCAGGTCCTGCGGGCCGGGCGCGCCTCACTTACATCTTGCACGCGTCCACATAGGCGTTTGCATGATCCTCAAGAGCGGTGCCGACGATCTTGTTGGTAAAGACGTCACCTTCCTTGATGACCTCACGCACATAAACGTTCTGGATCGGGTGATTGTTGGCGGCAAAGGAGAACTCTCCCCGCACAGAGGCAAAATCCGCCTCCTTCAGGGCCGCAGCAAAAGCTGCGTCATCATTCACATCCGCCTTGTCGATGGCCGACAACAGCAGGTTCGCAGTGTCATAACCCTGCGCCGCGTAGATCGACGGCAGGCGGTCGTACTTCTGCTGGAAGGCCGCAACAAAAGCCGCGTTGGCCTCATTGTCCAGATCCTTGGACCATGTGGAGGAGTTCTTGACCCCCACAGCCGCCTCGCCCACCGCTTGCAGGATACCCTGATCAAAGCTGAAGGCCGGGCCGACCACGGGCAGATCGACGCCGCTGTCGGCATATTGCTTCAGGAAAGAAATCCCCATGCCGCCGGGCAGGAAGAAGAACACGCTGTCGGCGCCAGACGCGCGGATCTGCGCGATTTCGGCCGCGTAATCCGTCTGCCCCAGCTTGGTATAGACCTCACCCGCCAGATCGCCCTCGTAGAACCGCTTGAACCCGGTGAGGCTGTCGTGGCCGGCCGGATAGTTCGGCGCCATGATGAAGGTGTTCTTGAACCCTTCCTGCGCCGCATAAGCGCCCGCGCCTTCGTGCAGGTTATCGTTCTGATACGACACGGAGAAATAGTTGGCGTTGCAGCCCTTGCCCGCCAGTTGAGCCGGGGCGGCGTTGGTCGAAAGGTAGAACAATCCCTGCGCGGTGGCCGCAGGCACCACGGCCATGGCGAGGTTCGACCAGACGATCCCGGTCAGCACGTCGACCTTTTCTGATTGGATCATCTTGTCGGCAAGCTGCACCGCGATGTCGGGCTTGCGCTGATCGTCCTCGATGACCACCTCGACATCATCACGGTTGGCGTTTTCCATCGCCAGCATGAACCCGTCGCGGGTGTCGATGCCAAGACTCGCACCGCCGCCCGAAAGCGTGGTGATCATGCCCACCTTGACCTCTGCCATTGCGACGCTGCTCATGAGCGCTGTGGCCGCTGAGGCCATCAGAAATTTCTTCATTGTCGAACTCCCTGTTCTGGTTGGTGTGTTGGCTTATGACCGAAGCCTAAAACGTTGGATCTTGCCTGTCTGCGTCTTTGGCAGACTTTGGGCAAAGACAATGCTTCGGGGGTACTTGTAGGGCGCGATTGTTGCCTTCACGTGGTCCTGAAGCGCCCTGGTCAACGCGGCGTCGCCAACAACGCCTGCGTTCAAAACGATATGAGCCTCGACGATATGGCCTCGTTCCGCGTCCGGGGCACCGATCACCGCGCATTCAGACACGGCGTCATGCGCCAAGAGCGCCGCCTCCACCTCGGGGCCTGCAATATTGTAGCCAGCCGAGACGATCATATCGTCGTTGCGCGCGGCAAAGTGGAAATAGCCATCCGCGTCGCGGATAAAACTGTCGCCGGTGATGTTCCAGCCATCGGTAACATACCCGGCCTGACGGTCGTCGTTCAGATAGCGGCACCCGGTCGGCCCGCGCACCGCAAGGCGGCCAACCTCGCCATCAGGCACAGTGTTGCCGTCGTCATCGACCACCTTGGCCTCATAGCCCCCCACGGGTTTGCCGGTACAGGCCGGGCGGTGGTCGTCAAAGCGGTTGGAGATAAAGATATGCAACATCTCGGTCGCCCCGATCCCATCGAGCATCGGCTTGCCGGTCTTGGCGATCCAATCGTCATAGACGGGTTTGGGCAGGGTCTCCCCGGCGGAGACGGCAGCACGCAGGCTGCTGAGATCCGCCCCCTCTTCCATTGCGGCAAGCATCACCCGATAGGCGGTCGGCGCGGTAAAGCACACGGTCGCGCGGTATTTCTCGATGATCTCGATCATATTGGGCGGGGTGGCCTGTTCCAAAAGCGTCGCGGTTGCCCCGAACCGTAGCGGGAAGATCGCCAGCCCGCCAAGCCCGAAGGTAAAGGCAAGTGGCGGTGACCCAACAAAAATATCCTCAGGCACCACATTGAGCACATCGCGGGCATAGCCGTCGGCAATGATCAATAGATCGCGGTGGAAATGCATGGTCGCCTTGGGCTCTCCGGTCGACCCGGAGGTAAACCCCAAAAGCGCCACATCATCGCGCCCGGTCTGCACCGCCTCAAAACGAACCGGTTTTTCCAGCGCCAGCCTGTCGAGTTCGGCGTCGTGGTTGGAGGTCCCGTCAAAGCCTACAACTCGCTCAAGCACGTCACACTCTGCCGCGCAGGTCTCCATCTCCTCCATCAACCGGGTATCGCAGAGCGCAAACTGGATCTGTGCCTTATCGACGTATTTCTTCAGTTCCGCGGCGCGCAACATCGGCATGGTGTTGACCACAACCGCGCCCGCCTTGGTGGCGGCCAGCCAGCAAGCCACCATCGCCGGATTATTGGCGGACCGGATCAGGATGCGGTTGCCCGGTTTGACGCCCAGATCCTCCACCAGCGCATGCGCCAGCCGGTTGGTCCAGTCGGCAAGCTCCTTGTAGGTGCGCTGCCGCCCGTTGCCGATCAGGGCAGTACGGTCGCCAAAGCCCCGCTCCACCATGGCGTCCGTCAGTTCCACGCCCGCGTTCAGATGATCCGGGTAGTCAAACCCATCCAGCAGGAAATCCGGCCATTGTTCCAGTGGCGGCAGCGCGTCGCGGGTGAATGTGTCGGTATGTGCGGTTGCGCCCAGTTTCATGACTTGCCCTCCATTGCCATCATGGCTTGCCGCGCGATCACCACGCGCTGCACGTCACTGGCCCCTTCATAAATCCGCAAGGCTCTGATTTCGCGATAGAGTTTTTCGACCATCGCACCGGAGCGCACGCCCTCGCCGCCAAAGAGCTGCACCGCCTTATCGATCACAACCTGCGCCGCCTCGGTTGAGAACAGCTTGGCCATCGCCGCCTCGCGCGTGACCCGCGCCGCACCGCTGTCCTTGGTCCAAGCCGCGCGGTAGACCAATAGGGCCGCCGCATCGACATCCAGCGCCATATCGGCGATATGCCCCTGCACCATCTGCAAATCAAAGAGCGGCGCACCCTGCACATGACGCTCTGTGACACGCCGCAAGGCCTCGTCCAATGCGCGACGCGCAAAGCCCAGCGCCGCCGCCGCCACAGTGGAGCGGAACACATCCAGCACCGACATGGCGATACGAAACCCCTGCCCCGGCGCGCCGATCATGGCGCTTGCGGGGACACGGACATCGGTAAACCGCAAGGTTGCCAGCGGATGCGGCGCGATGGTCTCCAGCCGCTCCACCACCTCAAATCCGTCCAGATCCGGCGTCACGATAAAGGCCGAGAGCCCCTTGGCGCCCGGCGCCTCTCCGGTGCGGGCAAACAGCGTGTAGACATCGGCAATCCCACCATTGGAGATCCAGGTCTTTTCACCATGCAAAACATAGTCATCGCCATCGCGCACCGCCGTCATGGTGGAGTTTGCCACATCCGACCCCGATTGCGGCTCCGTCAGCGCAAAGGCGGCGATCGCCGCACCGCTGCGGGTTTTGGGCAGCCACGCCGCCTTCTGCGCATCAGTCCCGAACAGCGAGATCGCCCCGGTGCCAAGCCCCTGCATGGCAAAGGCAAAATCCGCCAGCCCGTCGTGGCGCGCAAGGATCTCACGCGACAGACACAGCTTGCGCACATCAAGGCTCTCGCCGCCCTCTCCCTCGCCCGTGGGCCGCAAAACACCTGCCGCGCCAAGATCGGCCACCAGCTTGCGACAGGCTGCATCGGTGTCACTGTGATCGATCGCCAGCCCGGAGGCCACGGCCTCAACCTGCGCCGCCCAGTCGCGGTGCTCGTGGTCAAAAAAGGGCCAATTCAGAAAACTCTGGTCCGCCACGTTATCTTCCCCGTTGTTTTCATCTTCTTGTTAAATATCCTCGCCGAAGGCGAAACACGGCGCTCTCAGTCGCCTTCAAACACTGGCCGCTCTTTGGCGACAAAGGCCTCATAGGCACGGCGGAAATCATTGCCCTGCATGCAGATCGCCTGCGCCTGCGCCTCGGCCTCGATCGCCTGTTCAAGGCTCATGGACCATTCCTGCGCCAGCATGGTCTTGGTCATGCCATTGGCAAACGTCGGCCCCTGCACGATACGCTCCGCCATCTTCATGGCTTCCGCCTCCAGCGCGTCGCCCGCCACCACGCGGTTGAAAAACCCCCAGCGTTCGCCTTCCTCTGCGCCCAGCGACCGGCCCATATAGAGCAGCTCCGCCGCGCGGCCCTGTCCGATGATGCGCGGCAGCATGGCGCAGGCCCCCATGTCACAGCCCGCCAGCCCCACACGGTTGAACAGAAAGGCCACTTTGGCCTCAGGGGCGGCAATGCGCAGATCGCTGGCCATCGCCATGATCGCACCGGCCCCGGCGCAGATACCATCCACCGCCGCAATCACCGGCTTGGTGCAATTGAGCATCGCCTTCACCAGATCCCCGGTCATGCGGGTGAAGGCCAAAAGCTCCTTCATGTTCATCTTGGTAAGCGGGCCAATGATGTCATGCACATCGCCGCCAGAGGAGAAATTGCCGCCATTGGGCACAATCACCACCGCATGCACCTCGTCCGAGTAGGGCAGCGCCCGGAACCAGTCGCGCAGCTCGGCGTAGCTGTCAAAAGTCAGCGGGTTTTTACGCTCTGGCCGATTGAGCGAGATGCGGGCAATGCCGCCCTCGATGGTGCAGTTGAAATGCGTGGTCTCATGCAGGCTCATGTCGGGGTATCCTTGGAAGTCTCACTGGAGGTCGCGGGCTGGATATGGTCCAGCAGCGCGCTCATCTCATGGATGTCATCGGCGCCGAGGCCGGCCATCATCTCGTCGATCCAGGCCTCATGCTCGGCGGCAAGCCGGGCAAACTCTGCCTCACCCGCAGGGGTCAGTCGCGCCACCTGCGCGCGGCGATCTCCGGGCACCGCAACCCGCAGCGCAAGGCCATCGTCGGTCAGCCGATCCACGATGCCTGTTACATTGCCGTTTGAGACGCGCAGAAACTGCGACAGCTGGCTCATCTTGAGGCCTTCGGGATTGCGCGACAGCGCCGACATCACATCAAAACGCGGCAGCGTGGTATTGTGGCGATCCCGCAAGCGGCGGCGCAGCTCTGCCTCGATGCTGCCAGAGGTCTTCAAGAGTTTCAGCCAGAGGCGCAGACGGGCCTTCGAGGAGGCCTCTGCGGGCAAGGTTTCCGGTTTGGCGCTGCTCATATTTCGCCCCCTGTCAGGGCCAAGGCATGGCCGTTGACCGAGGCAGCGCCGCTCGACGCCAACCACAGCGCCGCATCGGCCACTTCTTCCGGCTGCACAAAACGCCCTTGCGGATTGTCCGCCTTGAGCGCACCCGCAGCGTCCTCGGCACTCATGCCCGTCTTGGCGCGGATATTATCGATACTGCGTTGAAGCATCGGCGTTTCCACAAACCCCGGACAGATTGCATTCACGGTAATGCCGGTACGGGCCAGTTCCTTGGCCAGACCACGGGTCAGACCGACCACCGCGTGTTTTGCCGCGCAATAGGCGCTAACATAGGGGTAGCCTTTAAGCCCGGCGGTCGAGGCCACCGCGATCATGCGCCCGTGTCCTGCTTCCTTCATGCCCGGCAGCACCGCCTGCCAGAGGTTCACCACGCCGTTGAGGTTCACCGCCATCATGGCATTCAGCATCTCTGGCGGCATCTTGGCGAAAGGCACGCTTTCGGCGGCACCCGCATTGGCAAGTGCCACGCTCACCGGCCCGCGCGCAGCCGCCGCGCGCGCCACTGCGGATGTGACGCTCGCCGCGTCGGTCACATCGCAGACCTCATAGGGAAGCCCCTGCTCAACAAGGGTTTTCTCTGTGCGCCCCATCAGAGTAACCGTGGCCCCCGCAGCGGCAAAGGCCTGCGCGCAGGCCGCCCCCACCCCCGTGCCACCGCCGGTAATCAGGACGTGTTCTTGGTTCAGATCTCTGCTCATGCGCGCAAGCTCTCCGCTTCTTTGTCCGCCAGCCGCCAGCTTTGATCACGGCCCGCGTGATAGGGCAGCGGCCAGTCAGGCGCGGCGCGGTCGCCAATCTTGGTGCCCTCACGCAGGGTCCAATAGGGATCGGCCAGATGCGGGCGACCCACGGCCACCAGATCCGCCCGGCCTGCCATCAGGATCGAGTTGGCGTGATCGGCCTCAAAGATATTGCCCACCGCCATGGTGCAGATCCCGGCCTCATTGCGGATCTGGTCCGAGAAGGGCGTCTGGAACATGCGGCCATAAACGGGTTTGGCATCGATGGTGGTCTGACCGGCAGACACGTCGATCAGATCCGCCCCCGCCTCCCAAAAGGCACGGGCGATCTTGACCGCCTCGTCCGGGGTGACGCCATCCTCGCCCACCCAGTCATTGGCCGAGATGCGTACCGACATCGGTTTGCCCTCGGGCCAGACCGCGCGCATGGCGGCAAAGACCTCCAGCGGGTAGCGCAGACGGTTTTCAAGACTGCCGCCGTATTCATCGCCGCGCTGGTTGGAGACCGGCGACAGGAACGAAGAGATCAGATAGCCATGGGCCGCGTGCAGCTCGATCATGTCGAACCCCGCACGATCCGCCATCTCAGCCGCGCTCACGAATTGATCGCGCACCTCGTCCATCTCGGCGCGGGTGATTTCGCGCGGGGTGGCGTTCTGGCCCGACCATGGGATCGCAGAGGCGCTGACGATATCCCAATTGCCCTCTGGCAGCGGCGCGTCCATCTCGTCCCAACCGAGCTGGGTGGAGCCTTTGCGCCCCGAATGACCGATCTGGCAGCAGATCTTGGCATCCGTTTGCGTATGTACGAAATCCGCAATGCGGGACCATGCGGCCTCATGTTCTGGCGCATATAACCCCGGACAGCCCGGGGTGATCCGGCCCTCTGGCGACACACAGGTCATTTCCGTGTAGACCAGCCCGGCACCGCCTTTTGCGCGTTCGCCGTAGTGCACCAGATGCCAGTCGGTGGGGCAGCCATCCTCGGCCTTATACTGCGCCATGGGCGAGACCACGATGCGGCTCTTGAGGTCCATGTCGCGCAGGCGGAAGGGCGCAAACATCGGCGCGCGCAGCGGCGCGTCCTTGGGCGCACCGGCCTGATCCATAAACCAGCGTTCCGCACTCTCAAGCCAGTCCTTGTCGCGTTCGCGCAGGTTTTCATGGCTGATGCGCTGGCTGCGGGTCAGCATCGAGTAATTCAGCTGCACCGGGTCAAGATCAAGATAGCGTTCGACCCGCTCGAACCACTCCATCGAGTTGCGGGCCGCCGATTGCAGGCGCAGCACCTCAAGGCGACGCTGTTCTTCGTAGTCTTCAAAGGCGCTTTGCAGATCGGGCTTTTCATGCAGCAGGTCGGCCAGCGCGATCGCGGATTCCAGCGCCAGTTTCGACCCCGACCCGATGGAGAAATGAGCCGTTGCTGCCGCATCGCCCATCAGCACCACATTTTCATGGCTCCATTTTTCGCACAGAACCCTTGGGAAACGAATCCAGGCCGAGCCGCGAATATGGTTGGCATTGGTCATCAGTGCGTGGCCGCCCAGATGATCCTTAAAGATCTCTTCGCAGACCTTGATGCTCTCCTGCTGGCTCATGGAGCCAAAGCCAAAGGCATCAAAGGTCGCTTGCGTACATTCCACGATGAAGGTCGCGGTGTCGTCATCAAACTGGTAGGCATGCGCCCAGACCCAGCCGTGCTCGGTTTCCTCAAAGATGAAGGTGAACGCATCCTTGAAGGTCTGGTGGGTGCCCAGCCAGACAAAGTTACACAGGCGCGTGTCCACATCAGGTTTGAACGTCTCAGCATAGAGGCTGCGGGTGCGGGAATTGAGCCCATCGCTCGCAACAACCAGATCGTAGTCCTTGCGATAGTCCTCGGCACTTTTTGCTTCGGTCTCGAACTGCAAATCGACGCCCAATTCGCGTGCGCGCTCTTGCAGCAGGATCAACAGTTGCTTGCGTCCAATGCCGCAGAATCCGTGGCCAGAGGACACCTGCCGCGTGCCTTTGAAATGCAGTGCCACGTCGTCCCAATAGGCAAAATGCGCCCGGATCGACTGCGCACTTGTGGCGTCATTGGCGGCGAGATTGTCGAGCGTCTCATCCGACAGCACCACACCCCAGCCAAATGTGTCGTCGGCACGGTTGCGCTCGATCACGGTGACGTCGTGACCGGGATCGCGCAGCTTCATCGAGATCGCGAAATACAGGCCCGCAGGCCCCCCTCCCAAGCATGCTATGCGCATCTGATCCTCATCCCCAACTCAAGTATTGATGAGAAGAGGGTCTGCGTATTTCACAACAATTTCAAGCTTGAAATTTCTATTTTTAAAGTATTAGCTGTGACGCCGCGCGAGATGGGTGGCGTGCCTTATCCTGGCAGGAAGATCGTAAAATACTGAATTTGCGCCTTAATTTTCCGAACCCTCTCGAAAATCACGCTCTCGCGGCTTTGGATCAACGCGCGGCATGCCCGGGAATCTGCGGTATCCGCCAATATTTTGGGCGCGGACCGCATGGCCCGCGCCCATCTGAGTCGCACCGCAGGCCCCGGCCTACCAGGTCCCGGTTTCCGCGAGCATCGGCCACGCATTTACCAGTGGCGCAGGCCCCGGAAGCGCGTGGTCGCAATACCAGATCTCCTCAGGCTGCACGTCCACGATCCTCTCTGCACCCTGAAAGCGCGCCACACGGTCGGGGGTCCAGTCAACCGTGGCCAAACCGGTGACAAAGATCCCGGCCCCGCTGCTGAAATCGGGGATAAACAGCCCCACGCGACCGTCGGCCTCGATATTGCCAAGCGTGTTGAAAAAGCGGTTGCCCGAAAAATCCGGAAACGACAGCGAACCATCGGCGTTGATCGTCAGAAACCCGGGCCGCCCGCCGCGATGCGAGGCATCGATGCCATCGGCTGGATCGTCCGACATCTCCGCCGCGCGCGAGGCGATAAAGAAAGTATCGGCCTGCGCCACCAAGGCGCGGCTGAGCGCGTCCCAATCGGGCAGTGCGGTCGCCACCGGCGCGGGCGGATTGGCGGGCCACAGCAGATCGCGCGTCTGGATATACTGCGGGCAATTGCCAAAGCTCAGGTCCACAGCGATCTCGAACCCCTCGCTATTGACTGCACGGATGGTGCCATTCATCCGGTTGCGACGACGGCTGGACAGCTCCATGCCAACAACCCCCACTTTCGCACCGGGCCGGACATCGAGCCAGAGCGTATCGCCCAGCACCGGCCGCGCGCCCACCGCAAGACGCCGGGGATCGCGCGCACGCAGGAACCCGACCTCGCCCACGGCAGGCGTCGCCCAAACCTGTCCGCGCGCATCCAGCAGGCCGAGGAACAGCACCGGCAGGCTCTCGAAGAAATCACGGTGCTGTTGCGGCATTTCCGAACGGATGGCATGGGCCACCCGCTCTCGATAACTCTCTGCCACACCCGCCCGGCGTTGCAGGATCAGCTCACCTGCGTGAAAGACATGGTTTGCACGGGACATGCGGGCGCTCCTCAGGCGATTTCGGGAATGGGGGAGGCCTGCATCGGCACAAAGCCCTTGATGCCCTGCACCCGGTCGATCCACGCCCGCACCAGAGGATAGTCCGCAAGGCTCACGCCCCCCTCGGGCGCATGGGCGATATAGGCGTAGGCCGCGACATCGGCGATCGTGGGGCTGTCGCCCACAAGGAAGTCCCGCCCCGCGATCATCCCCTCCATCAAACCAAGGAACGCATGGCTGGCCTCGCGGGCTGCACCCGTCTCGGGCGTGTTTCCCGCGCCGATCAATGTCCGCCACCGCGCGCGTGAGGGGCCAGTTGCCACATGCGACACCGTCAGCGACAACCAGCGCTGCACCTCGGCGGCGGGTTTGGGCGCGGTCGGCAACCAATTGGTCCCCGCACCATAGGCCTGCACCAGATAGACAAGGATCGCATTGGAATCCGCAACCAGAGTGCCGTTGTCGTCGATCACCGGCACCTGACCCAACAGGTTGAGTTCAAGAAACTCCGGCGCTTTATGCGCGCCTTTCAGCAGGTCGACCTCAATCAGCTCATACGGCAGGTCCAGGATCGACAGCATCATCTCCACCCGGTGGCAGTGACCAGAGAGCGGGTGGCGGTAGAATTTGATCGGGGCGGCGTTGGCGGGGAAATCGGGATTCATCGTAGTCTCCTTGCAAGAGGTCATAGGCCGAGGTCGCTCAGGCCCGCGTGGTCGTCGGGGCGACGGCCCAGTGGCCAGTGGAATTTGCGATCTGCTTCAGTGATTGGGTGTTCGTTGATGGAGGCATGGCGTTCTTCCATCAGACCGTTCTCGTCAAACTGCCAGTTTTCGTTGCCATAGGCGCGGAACCAATGGCCGCTGTCGTTGCGATATTCATAGGCGTAGCGCACCGCGATCCGGTTGCCGTCATAGGCCCAAAGTTCCTTGATCAGCCGATATTCCAGCTCGCGCGCCCATTTGCGGGTCAGGAAGGCCTCGATCTCGGTCCGGCCCACGGGAAATTCGGCACGGTTGCGCCAGCGGCTATTGGGCGTATAGGCCAGCGTCACCTTGGCCGCGTCCCGGCTGTTCCAGCCGTCCTCAGCAAGGCGCACTTTCTCAATCGCACTTTCACGGGTGAAGGGCGGCAGCGGTGGGCGGGGCGTGAGGGTCATTTTGATCTCCAGTTGTGGCGCGGTGGTCGGCGCCTCTGGTGACAGAGATAAATCACCCCGTTGCGTAAAATAATACAGCATGAAAGAAAGAGATAATTTCAGATTTCGATAGCAATCAGGGCAAAATCCATGGACCGCGTTCAAAGCATGCAGGTGTTTGTCGCCGTGGCAGAGGAAGAGGGCTTTGCCGCCGGAGCCCGCCGGGTGGGCCTGAGTGCGCCATCGGCCACGCGAGCGATCAACGGCCTGGAGGCGCAACTGGGCGCGCGGCTTTTCACCCGCACCACCCGGCGCCTGCATCTGACCGATGTGGGACGGCGCTATCTGGACGACGTGCGCCATATCCTGACCTCCTTGCAGGCCGCCGATGATGCGGCGCGCGGGGCGGCCAGCGCCCCGGTGGGACTATTGCGGCTGACCTGCCCCAACGAGTTCGGGCGGATTTATATCCTGCCGATCCTGCTGGATTATCTGGATGAGTACCCGGAGATGCGGGCCGAACTGGTGCTCTTGGACCGGGTGGTGAATATCGTCGAAGAGGGCTTTGATGTGGCCCTGCGGATCGGGCATCTGCCCTCCTCAACGCTGTCAGCGGTCAAAGTCGGCGCGGTGCGCCGGGTGGTCTGTGCCGCGCCCTCCTATCTGGAGAAATACGGCACGCCAGAGGTTCCGGCAGACCTTGCTGCGCATCGCATCGTTGCGATCAACGCGGTCTCTTCCGCAACAGAGTGGAGGTTTGGCACCGACCAACAAGATACGGTGCGCATTACGCCGCAGCTCTGTGTCAGTACCGTTGCGGCCGGGCTGGACGCTGCGCGCGCGGGCTGGGGCATCTGCCGGATGCTGTCCTATCAGGCCGGACGCGATGTGGCGGCGGGACATCTCGCCTGCCTGCTGGAGGAGTTTGAGCCAGACAGCATGCCAATCCATCTGGTCCATGCAGAGGGGCGGCGCGCACCGGCAAAGGTACGCAGCTTTATCGATTTCGCCCGCGACCGGCTGCGCGCGGACCCCGTGCTTCAGGCATTATCATCCAGCAAGGGCTGTGGGCTGAGCGTTTAAAAATCCAAGCCCAAATCGACTGTGCGCGCCGAATGCGTGAGCGCCCCCGAGGAGATATAATCCACGCCAGTCGCGGCAATTACCGTCACCGTGTCGCGTTTGACGTTGCCGCTGGCCTCCAGCGCCAGACGCCCGGCGTTGATCTGCACTGCCTCGCGCAGCTGATCCGGCGTCATATTGTCCAAGAGCACTACAGAGGCACCGCCGACCTCCAGGACCTCACGCAGCTGATCCAGCGTGTCCACTTCGATTTCCACCGCCATCATATGGCTGGCATGCGCCTTGGTGGCGTCCAGCACCGCGCGGATACCGCCCGCAGCAGCGATATGGTTGTCCTTGATGAGGATCGCATCCGAGAGCGAATAGCGGTGATTAAAGCCACCGCCATGCAGCACTGCGAGCTTTTCCACCATGCGCAGGCCGGGCGTTGTCTTGCGGGTGCAGGTGATGCGCGCATCGGTGCCGCGCGTCTCAGCCACCATCGCCGCTGTCAGAGTTGCAATCCCCGTCAAGCGGCCCGCAAAGTTCAGCGCCACCCGTTCGCCCATCAGGATCGAGGCTGCTTTACCCTCGATCTCCATCAGCACATCGCCGGGCTGACAGGCGGCCCCATCTGCAACGAGGGTGTTCACCCGCAGGTTTGCATCGACCAGCCGGAACGCCAGCGCCGCCACCTGCATGCCAGAGACCACGGCCTCCTCGCGGGCGCGCAAGCGGGCGGAATAAGTCACATCGTCCGGGATCACCGCGCGGGTGGTCACATCGCCATAAGAGCCGAGGTCCTCCATCAGGGCGGATTTGACCAGGGGCTCGAGGATCAGGTCAGGCAGAGTGGCAAAGCTCATGGGGTCTCCGGGTGGGGTAAAGGCGCTTCAAGCAAGCTGTCGCGCAAGGTTTTCGCCGCATCCCACGTCAGGCGGGAGCGGTGCGCGAGCGCGGGCAAGGTTTCGGGGAAGTCGGACCGCTCATGCGCGCCACGGCTTTCTTCGCGCAGCAACGCGGCGGCAGCGATCATGGTGGCGGCGGTGCAGATGTTTTGAAAGCTCTCGCAATTGGGTTGTTTGGCAGCAAGAGCCGCAATCTCGCGCAGCGCTGTGCGCAGCCCATCCGCATTGCGCACAACACCAACATTGCGGGTCATGCATTGGCGCAGGGATGCCACAAGCGCGGGATCAGCGCCCTCGCCGCCGGGCTTCAACTCAAGATGAACCGGCGCGGCCTCTTGGGTTGCACCCTGTGCTCGTGCAATATCCTCCGCCGCGCGACGGGCATAGACCAGCGCCTCTAAGAGACCATTGGAGGCCAGACGATTGGCACCATGCAACCCCGTCGAGGCACATTCGCCACAGGCCCAGAGGCCGGGCAAAGAGCTGCGCCCGTCCAGATCGGTGGCGATGCCGCCCATGTGGTAATGCGCGGCGGCGGCCACCGGGATCGGCTCCTGCGTCGGGTCGATGCCATTGCGCGCGCAGGCACTGCTGACCGCCGGGAACAGCGTGATGATGTCGGCGCCAATTGCAGCCCGCGTGTCCAGAAGCGGGCGCTTGCCCGCCTGCGACTGCGCAAAGATCGCCCGCGCCACCACATCGCGCGGCGCAAGCTCCGCGTCAGGATGTTCGTCCAGCATGAACCGCGCACCGGCGGCATTGACAAGGATCGCGCCTTCACCGCGCAGCGCCTCGGTGGCCAAAGGTGCCGGGTCTTCGCCCACATCCATCGCGGTGGGGTGGAATTGGACGAATTCCGCATCGGCGATCGCGGCACCGGCGCGGGCGGCCATGCCCAGCGCCTGCCCCCGGATGCGAGGCGGGTTGGTGGTGATCGCATAAAGCCCGGCGCTGCCGCCCCCGGCCATCAAAACCGCACTGCCGCGCAGCAACACCGCAGCTGATGCTTCAGGCGCGGAAGAGATGAGCCGCACGCCCGTCACAGTGCCATCGCGGACCTCCAGCCCCTCGGCCAGCACCCCTTCTATCACCTGGATCGAGGGCGTCGCGCGCACCCGTTCGATGAGGGCGCGCATGATCTCGGCCCCGGCCTGATCGCCCTTGACCCGCACCACGCGGGCAAAACTATGTGCCGCCTCGCGCGACATCACATAGCCGCCGTCTTCGGTCCGATCAAAAGGCGCGCCAAGCGTGGTGAGATCAAGGATATGCTCGCGTGCCTCACGGGTGACCAATGCGGCGACCTCGGCATCCACAGTGCCTGCCCCGGCGCGGGTGGTATCAATGGCATGCGCCTCGGGGCTGTCGCTGACGTCCATCGCGGCAGCCACACCGCCCTGCGCCCAAGCTGAACTTGCCCCCCGCCCCAGCGGGTCAGGAGAGATCATCACCACCGGGCGCGGTGCCAGCGTCAACGCCGCATAGAGCGCCCCCAGCCCGGCACCGATGATGACGATGCGGTTGCTGTGGACCGCTTTCAAGCCCGCCATGCGCCTGTCAGATGCCCAGCTTGCGCGACAGGTCGATCATCGCCTGCACCGCGTGACGGGCCTTTGCGGCCATTTCGGCCTCAACCTCGACTTGCCCCTCCATGGAGTGCAGCGACCAGAGCACCTTTTCCAACGTGATCTTCTTCATATAGGGGCACATGTTGCAGGGGCCGACAAACTCGACCTCCGGCAGCTCATCCGCGATGTTGGACGCCATCGAGCATTCGGTAATCAGCAGCGCCTTTTCCGGTTTTTCATCCGTCACATATTTCAGGATACCGCTGGTGGAGCCGGAGAAATCGGCCTCCGCCACCACGTCCGGCGGGCATTCGGGATGCGCGATCAGCCGGGTGCCGGGGTTCCATTCGCGGAAGTCGCGCAGGTCCTTGGCGGTGTATTGCTCGTGCACGATGCAGGAGCCCTCCCACCAGACCACGTTCTTATGCGGCACATCACGGGCCACGTTCTGCGCCAGATACTGGTCCGGCGTCATGATGACCGTGTCGCTCTCCATCGCGCCCACGATCTGCGCCGCGTTGGAGGAGGTGCAGCAAATGTCAGAGGCCGCTTTCACTTCGGCAGTGGTGTTCACATAGGATACCACCGGCGCGCCGGGATACCGGCGGCGCATCTCCTCGACCCCTTCGGCGGTGATCGATTCCGCAAGGCTGCAACCGGCTTCCATATCGGGCATCAGCACCGTTTTGGAAGGGCTCAGGATCTTGGAGGTTTCGGCCATGAAATGCACGCCGCATTGCACGATCACATCCGCCTCGACCTCTGTGGCCTTGATCGCCAGTTGCAGGCTGTCGCCGACAAAATCGGAAATCCCGTGGAAAATCTCGGGCGTCATGTAGTTATGACCCAGGATCACCGCGTTGCGCTCGGCCTTCAGGTCATTGATCGCCTTGACATAAGGCGCGTAGAGCACCCAATCGACGGGCGAGACCACCCGCGACATGCGCTGATAGACATCAGACATGGCCTCGGCAAGCTCAGGGTTCGGAGTGAGGTCGTAGTGCTGGGACAACTCGTTCCGCAGCACCGGAATATCGAGCGACATGGCTGGGTGTTCCCCTCGTCTGGTCGCGGGCCGCCGTCAGATACGGGCGGCACCGAAATAGCTGGCGGCAACTCCGGCAGAAGTCGCACAACCGGTCAATCCTCGCAGATGGCACTGCGAGTGTGCGCGACTGTGCATAGCGGTCGGACCCCATGGGTGCAAGCGTCGTGCCCGGTTGAGGTACACTGCACGTCACATTTTCGTCATGTCCATGGACCTCCCGCCGCGGATCGGCAATCTGGGGCGACTGGTACGCGCAGGACGTCCCTGCCGCACCGCTACGCGTGACATTCCGAACAGGAAAAGGACGATCATGAAACGTTTGTTGTCGCTTGCCCTCGCCTTGGCGCCATTGACCGGCTGGGCGAACCCGGATCCATCAAACTGGGGCGCGGTGCTCCAGGAGGCAGAGGGCCAGACCGTGTACTGGCACGCCTGGGGTGGTTCCACCGCGACCAATGATTTTATCGCCTGGGTGGGCGCGCGTCTGGAAGAAGACCACGACATCACCCTAAATCATGTGAAACTGGAGAACACCGCCGATGCGGTGACGCGGGTGCTGACAGAGAAATCCGCAGGCCAGGACGAGGATGGTGCGGTGGACCTGATCTGGATCAACGGCGCCAATTTTGCCGCGATGAAAGACGCCGACCTGCTGTTTGGCCCTTTCGCCGAGGCGCTGCCGAACTGGCAATATGCGGACACCGAAAACAAGACCCTGCAACATGATTTCACCGTTCCGACCGAGGGTTATGAGTCCCCGTGGGCGATGGCGCAGGTGGTATTCATGCATGACACCGCCGATCTGCCCGCGCGCCTGGGGTCGATGGATGCGCTCCTGGACTGGGCCCGCGAACACCCCGGTCGCTTCACCTATCCGCAGCCGCCCGATTTCCTCGGCACGACCTTCCTGAAACAGGCGCTGGTCGATCTGAGCGATGATCCCGAGGCGCTCGCGGCCCCCGTCAATGAAGACAATTATGTCGAGGTGACGGCGCCGCTCTGGGCATTTCTTGAGGAACTGACGCCGCTGTTGTGGCGCGAGGGGCGCGCCTACCCGCCCACCGGCCCGCGCCAGCTGCAACTGATGAATGATGACGAGATCGATCTGGCGATTTCCTTCAGCCCCGGCGAGGCCAGCACCGCGATCGCCAATTATCAACTACCTGAAAGCGTGCGCACCTTCGTGCTCGACAAGGGCACCATCGGCAATGCGTCCTTCGTGGCGATCCCCTACAATTCAGGGTCCAAGGCTGCCTCCATGGTGGTGGCAAACTTCCTGATGTCGCCCGAGGCCCAGTTGCGCGCCCAGGACCCGGATGTGCTGGGCTATGGCACCGTGCTTGACATGAACGCATTGCCGGTGCACGACCGCGCCGCTTTCCGCACGCTGGACCTGGGGGTTGCAACACTGTCGCCCGAAGAACTGGGCGCCGTGCAACCGGAACCGCATCCGAGCTGGATGACCCGCATTGCCGAAGACTGGGTGGCCCGCTACGGCGTTGGCAATTGACCTCCTTGCCGGTCTGACCCCCGATGCGCCTGCCCCCAGCCCTGCCGGCCCTGACCATCCTTGCCCTGCTTGGGCCGGTGCTGGCGGGGCTGTGGGGCACGCTGAGTGCCGCCCTCGGCCACCTGCCCGCCGCCGGGCTGAACGGCCCGTCGCTGATCGCGTTTCAGGCGCTGTGGGAGTGGCCGGGGCTGGCATCCTCCGTGCGTCTCAGCCTCGGAACCGGGGTGCTGGCGACGGTGATCTCTCTGGTCGTCACCATGCTGCTGCTGGCAGGGTGGTCGGGAACCCGTGCCTTTCGCGCGCTCCTGGGGGTGCTGTCCCCGCTTCTGTCGGTGCCACATGCGGCGGCGGCCTTCGGGCTTCTGTTCCTGATCCAGCCCTCGGGGTGGATCGCCCGCCTGCTCAGCCCCTGGCTCACCGGCTGGCAGCGCCCTCCCGATCTGTTGCTGGTGCAGGACCCCATGGGCGTCGCGATGGTATTGGGGCTGGTGGTAAAGGAAGTGCCGTTTCTGCTGCTGATCAGCCTCGCGGCTCTGGGACAGATCGATGCGTCGCGGCGCCTGCAGGTGGCGCAGGCTCTGGGATACGGGCGTGTTACCGCTTGGATTTACAGCGTATTCCCCGCCCTTTACGCGCGCATTCGGCTGCCGGTTCTGGTGGTTTTGGCCTATTCGATGTCAGTGGTCGATGTGGCCGTCATCCTCGGCCCCAACACGCCGCCGCCACTGTCGGTGCAGATCGTGCGCTGGATGGGTGACCCCGATCTGACGCTGCGCACTGTTGCCTCTGCCGCCGCCATTCTGCAGTTCGGCCTGGTTGTCCTGGCGATTGCCCTCTGGTTCGGCGCGGAACGTCTGCTGGCGCGGACCGGGCTGCGGAGCGCCTATCGCGGCAGACGTGGCAGCCATGACCGCATGGTGCGCGCGGTGGGGTTTGTCTCCGGCGGCGTGATCGTCGGGGCTGTACTTCTTGGGCTCCTTGGTCTGTCGCTCTGGTCGGTCGCGGCGCGGTGGAGCTTTCCGGACGTGCTGCCGGATGGTCTCTCCCTGCGCAGCTGGCAGCGCAATGGCACCGCCTTGTTGCCCCCTCTTGCCACCACATTCACCATCGCCCTCGCGGCCACGGCAGCCGGCTTGCTGCTGACGCTCGGGTGCCTTGAAACCGAACAGCGCCGTCAGCTGACGCTGACACAAAAGGGGCTGTGGCTGCTCTACCTGCCCTTGTTGGTGCCCCAGACCGCGTTCCTGCCGGGCATGCAGACCCTGTTGCTCAACCTGGGTGTTGATCGGTCACTTGGCGCGGTGGTTCTGGCGCATCTGGTGTTTGTGCTGCCCTACCTGCGGCTTGCCCTCGAAGGCCCCTATCGCAACTGGGACCCGCGCCAGGCTGCCGTGGCCGCGACCATGGGCGCCTCGGACAACCGGATTTTCCTCACCCTGCGTCTGCCGATGTTGCTGGCGCCGATCCTCACCGCCTGCGCCGTGGGCATGGCCGTCTCCGTCGGACAATACCTGCCGACCCTGCTTGTGGGCGGTGGCCGGGTGCAAACCCTCACCACCGAAGCCGTCGCCTTGGCAGCCGGCGGCGACAGGCGCGCCATCGGTGCCTATGCGCTGGCCCAAACTGCCGCAGCCCTGCTGCCGTTTGCGCTCGCGCTGGCGGTCCCGATGCTGGTCTGGCGCAACAGAAAAGGGTTGCATCATGCCTGACGGGCTGCGCCTCGATAACCTGACCCTGTGGCGCGACGAGAACGCGCTGCTGTCTCTGGATCTGCTGGTCCGCCCGGGCGAGGTCACCAGTCTCATGGGGCCCTCCGGGGTGGGCAAATCAACCTTGCTCGCTGCGATCACGGGACAACTGCCCCCAGGATTCAGCACCAAAGGCGACATTCGCCTGAACGACCGATCCTTGCTCGGCCGCCCTCCGCAGGCGCGCCGCGTCGGTATCCTGTTTCAGGATCACCTGCTGTTCCCGCACCTGAGCGTTGGAGGCAATCTGGCGTTTGGCCTGGCCCCCACGATCCCGCGCCGAGACCGTCGCGCCCGGATCGAGGCCGCCCTCGACGCCATCGGGCTGACCGGGTTTCACGATCGGGATCCCGAAACGCTCTCCGGCGGGCAAAAGGCGCGTGTCGCCCTGATGCGCATGCTGCTGTCCGCACCCTCCGCCCTGCTGCTGGATGAACCCTTTTCAAGGTTGGATACCGATCTGCGCGACCAGATGCGCAGGCTGGTGTTTTCCCACGCAGCAGAGCGCCGATTGCCGACGCTGTTGGTGACCCACGATGCCGCCGACGCCGACGCAGCGGGAGGGCCCGTTATCCATCTGCCCGCAACACAGTAGCCCGCGCCCGCCGCCACCGCCACTGCACCGGAACTTTCCCTCAGGCGCTTTGCCCTTCCTTAACTTGCCCCGCCTAAGCTCGGCCCTGTACGTCGTGTTGCTGAGTGAGAGTTTGAGATGTTCCGCCGCGCCATAATCTGGCTTGCCTGCCTCCTAGCTGCCGTGTCGACCTCGGCCGCAGAACCGCTGGAAATCTTTATCGACGCGGATTTTTCCAAGAGCACGGCCTCCGCCACCTCGATCACGCTGGGCGTCCGCACCGCGCTTGACGAGGTCGGACATCGGATCGGCGGTCAGGATGTCATCCTCCGATCAATGGATCACCGGGGCAATGTCAAACGGTCCTTCCGCCACATGCAGGATCTTCAGCGCAATGAGAACGCCTTGCTGATGATCGGCGGCATGCAATCGCCGTCGTATCTGACCCACCGTGATTTCATAAACGAAAACAGACTGCTGACCCTCCTTCCCTGGTCTGCCGCCGGGCCGATCACCCGCGCGGCGGAGGGGCGGGAGAACTGGATCTTCCGGCTCTCTGTCGATGACACCAAATCGGGCCGGTTTCTGGCCGACGCCGCGGTGACGGACGCCGGTTGCGAGTCCATTTCCTTGCTGCTGCTGGACACCGGGTGGGGCAAGGCCAATCATGGCCCGCTGGTCGCTGCGCTGGATGCCCAGGGGATCCCCCCGCAATCTGTCAATTTCTTCGCCAACTCGATCGGCGAAGCCGCGGCAGGCACCCTGGCGGAGCGTCTGTCCCGGAATCCGCCGGAATGCATCATCATGCTGTCGAACTGGCAAGGCGGCGCTCTTTTGGTCAATGCCCTCCACCAACATCTGCCCGAGGTTCGCCTGTTCAGTCACTGGGGCATCATGGGCGGTGCCTTCAGCCGGCTTGTGCCGCATGAGGTTCGCAATGCGCATGGCTTGTCTGTGCTGCAAACCTGCGGGTTGCGGCGGGAACAGGCGGGCAATCAAGTCCTGCGGGCGGCGCTCTCGCGCGCCCTCGAAAGCGAAACCGGCAACCTTGCGGACCTGCCCGCCCCGACAGGGTTTGTCCACGGCTACGATCTGACACGCGTGCTGATCGCGGCGGCCGAACAGGCCGCGACAACACCGGGCTGGTCCGGCACCGTTCAGCAAAAGCGCATGGCGCTCAAGACTGCGCTGGAACAACTGCACCACCCCGTCGAGGGGATCCTGAAAACCTACTCCATGCCCTTCGCACCCTATACCGCGCAGACACCGGATGCCCATGAAGCACTGGGTTTGGGGGACATGTGCCTGGCCCGCTTCAACTCCGCCGGCCAACTCGTGGACATGCACTGAATGCCAACCGATCACAAACTCCGATCAGCCACCATCGCACGGCGGTTCTGGCTGCTCAATCTGTTGATCCTGACCCTGACCATGATCAGCTCTGCCCTGGCGGTGCGCTTTGTCGCGCTACCCTTTTTTCGCAGCTATCAACACGAGGCGATCCAGGCCCAGGCCCAGGATTCAGCGGCCCATCTGAACGCATTGCTCATGCACAATCGGTCCATGCTGTCGATGATCGCGCAGGACTCCAACCTGGTGAACATCGCACTGGGGTTCAACAACAACGCGCGCTACCTGCCGGATCTTCTCGACGACTTGCAGATGCCGGAGACGCTGTTGTGGGTGACCTTCTACGACGCGTTCAACGCGCCTCTGTCGCATTACAATGCACCGGGCCATCCGGGTCAGCTGCGGTTTGGTGCACATGAAATCCGCGACCTGCTGAAACAGAGCCAGGAGGCCACGCCGCCTGATCGCTTGCCGGTGCTGCTCAAGGCCAGCGGCACCGAGGCCTTTGTCGTGATGGCGACACCTGTCCTTCACCAGGGGTATGTCGAAGGCGTCCTCGTGAGCGGCTACAGGCTCGCCACGGACCAGATTTTTCCCGCCAACGGAATTGCCACGCGGACCTACCTCGTGCAGCCGCTCAGCGGGATCCTGCAACGCAGCACTGCCCAGGTGCGGGCCCTGAGCGACTTCCGCTTGTCGGTCGCCCTGGTTCCGGACGAGGCTGCCGTGCTGTCAGCCGGACGCGCGGTGATGGCCAACAGCATGACCGCGATCGCGGTGGTTCTGATCGGCGGCTTCGGTCTGTTTGCATTGGTCGGCAAGGCGGTGATCGTTGCCCCCCATCGCAAGCTCGAAGCCAAACAGGCCGAACTGCGCGAACTCGCCGCCATCGCGGAACGCGCCAGCGATTCGATCTCGATCACCGACATCGAAGGCCGGCTGGTCTGGGCCAACCCCTCCTTCGAGAAACTCACCGGCCATCTGGTCGAGGATGTCCGCGGCCTGAAACCCGCAAAATTTCTGCAAGGTCCGGACACGGATCCCTATACCAGAGGCCGGATTCGCAATGCGTTGGAGGCGCGTGAGGCAATCCAGGTTGAGATCCTCAACTACCGTTGCGACGACAGCCCCTACTGGATCAGCCTCAGCATCTCGCCGCTGCAGACGGATCGCGGCACGCACTACGGGTTCATGGCGATTTCAAACGACATCACAGAAGCCCGGGCCCAGCGCGAGGCGATCGTGGCTGCAAAACTGGAAATTGAACATCAGGCCTTGCACGATCCGCTTACCGGGCTGCCCAACCGGCGCGCATTGGACAACGCGCTGCAGGACCGCGCCGATGACAGCACGCAGCATTCGACCATAATCCGCATCGACCTCGATCATTTCAAATACGTGAATGACACCATGGGCCATGATGCGGGTGATTTCATCCTGTGCGAGGTGGCACGGATTCTGCGCGAGGAAACCAAAGCGACGGATATTGCCGCCCGCGTAGGCGGGGACGAATTTGTGCTGCTGCTTTCGCCCGGGGCGACCTCTGAGGAGGGTCGACATCTCGCGCAGCGCATGTTGGATCGGATCAAGATACCCAAGTATTTCGACAGCAAGTCGATCCGCGTTGGCGCAAGCTTTGGCGTCGCCAGCACCCATGAGGATCTGCTAGATCTGGATCAGCTCATCATCGGCGCGGACGCGGCGCTCTACGCGGCCAAGGATGCCGGCCGCAATCGCATCCGTATCTACACCGAGACCCTGCACCACATGGTTCTGGAGCGCCGGACCCTGGCCCGGGAATTGCGCCGCGCGGTGGCACGGCAGGAATTTGTGCCGTTCTTCCAACCACAGTTTGACGCCCACACCCACGAGATCGTCGGTGTCGAAACGCTGGTACGCTGGGACTCACCGGAACTGGGGCTGTTGCCACCGGGCCAATTCCTGCCCGTGGCCGAACAGCTGTCGCTGGTCGAGGACATCGACAACCAGATCTTTGCAAAGGCGATGAAGCAAACCGACAGCCTGCGGCCGCTCGGCATCCAGATCCCCAAGGTGTCCGTCAATGTCACGGTGGAGCGCATCCACAACGACCAGGTGTTCGAACAGATCAGGGCGCAGCGCAAAGACGGCCCAAAAATCGTGTTCGAGATCCTCGAATCCGTATTGGTCGAAGAACAAAGCGACCTGTTCCGCTTTGGGCTGGATCGGCTGCGAGAGGCCGGCGTGCAAATCGAAATCGATGATTTCGGCTCCGGGCACGCTTCGATTGTCGGGCTGATGCATCTGCAACCGGATGCGATGAAGATCGATCAACGGCTGATCCGCCCGATCCTGAATGACCCTATCGCCCTGGGATTGCTGCAACATATCGTGGGGATGGCCAATCTGATGGATCTGAGGATCGTGGCCGAAGGAGTTGAAACCCTGGAACACGCTCAGGTGCTCCGGGATATTGGCTGCCATACGTTGCAAGGCTATGCCTTCTGCAAACCGCTTCCGATCAAGGACCTGAAGGTTTTCATTCTGCAACACGAGGCGCGTCTCCGCCTGCAATCACGCAGCTCCTGACAGGGCTGGCCACCCGCCCCCTAGGCGGCCTAAATCAAGGCAAACACTAGGCCCGTTGCAACACCTTCGCACGGGCATGCGCCTTCTGACAGGCAACAGCCGCAAAGAGGTCAAAAAGACTAATCTGATTGAAAACCCAGTCGCCAAACCTGTTGGCAAGTTGGTGCGGTCGAGAAGACTCGAACTTCCACGGGAGTTACCCCACAGCGACCTCAACGCTGCGCGTCTACCAATTCCGCCACGACCGCACTGTCTGTGACTTGGTGAAGGGGCGTATAGAACACGCGTTCCGGGATGTGAAGAGGGAAAACGAAAATTTCTCGTGTTTTCTGTGGTGCTTGAAAAAACGCCCCGGCCAAACCGGCCGGGGCGCTTCTAAGACTTTGACGGAAAGTCTAAATTCAGTTCCCGTCACCAAAGGTCGGCAACGACGAGGCCCCGCTTGATGCCTGTACCGGCTTGGGCAGCGTCGGCTGGGTCAAGCCTTCGGACGCGGCTTTTACCAACGCGACACGCTCTGGTTGGCCCGGCGCAAATACGGGATCGGACCCGGCCTCCAGCGCGGACACCGCAGTGCCGTACCAGGCCTGGGCGCGGCCATGGTCCACCGCTGCCCCAAAACCCAAGGCCATATGGTGACCAATCAGCTCCGCGTAGGGTTGCTGTCCAAGCCCGACAAGCAGCAGCCCCGCCCCAAGCGCCACGTCCATGTTGTCGCGACGATACCCGGAGAAGAGGCAGATCTCGGCGGTGTTCTGCAACTGCTCGACCGACATATTGGACTGCAGGATGAACTTCTGCACATTGGCCACCACGGAGGCGCTGTCCTTGCTGCCCAACTGCGCCACATGAGGTTGCAACACCGGACCAAACTGGTCGCATTGCGCATCGACCTGCGAAGAGGTCACGCCCTGAAGCCCGGCGACCAGTGTTTCGCCACGATTGATCGCGTAGGACCGGGCCAGACAGAACTGCTCTCCCAGCGCCAGCTCGGGGTCGGTGATGTTGGACACCGTCATATAACCGCCGTTGGAACTGGTCAGCAGGCTCACCTTGCTGCAATGGCTGGTGAGCGATGCAGCCTGCGGTGCGGGCGCGTCAAAGAGCGTGAGGCCACCAAGCCCCCCCTGCGCGCCGCCGGACGCCAGAACGGTGCCATTGCCTTGCGGCGCTGGAGCCGGTGCTGGTGCCACCGCCTGTGGCGCAACACTCGCCACAACCGTGGGCGCTTCGACGCGGTCACATTCGCCGCGCGTACAGGTGAAATCCGCCGTGGTGATGCCGCTGGCGGTGAAATCATTGCGCTCGTAGCCCTGCGGCGTCGAGGCAAACACCATCACCGTGCAGGAGGCACCGCCGTTGCTGCACCAGTAGGGAATACCCGCAGCAGCCGTATCGATGAGATAATCGTTGCGCCCATCCCGGTTCAGATCCGCAAGCTGCATGAAGCCGCTGCGCTGCAACAGCTGTTCTCCCGTGGGGTCGCCTGCGGCAGCGATTTCATCCACCGTGTTCGACACCTCGATCGGCAGGCCTGCGTAGCCATAGCCACCGGCAGAGCCCCCCGCCGGGGCGCCATGCCAGGTTTTCAGCACCGCGCGAATGCCCTGCGGGCTCTGCATTGCCTTGGCGACCTGTGGGCCGCCGACCAGGGCGCGGTTGTAAGATGTCACCAGGAAATCCCGCTCATATTGAGTCAGGTTGCCGGTCTGCGGAAAGCCCATGTGCATCTGGTACTGCCGCGCCGCTTCGCGCGAGCGGCGCCCGAACACACCATCCGGGGTGCCCGCGGGAAACCCGAAATAGTTCAGCGCCGTCTGGGTTTCCCGATTGTGGGCCCGTGTGGCGCTGCTGGATGTGGACCGCACCACCGTGCGCCTTTTGTTCTTGTTGACCTCATTGACGATCACGCCCCCGAGCAGGCCGCCAACCAGGGCCGCGCCGAGGTTATCCGCCGCCACAGGGGCCGCCGCTGTTGTGGTCAAAAGAGACGCCGCCGTTAAAGCTCGAATGAATTTTGTAGACATGGAATAATACCTCGCACTCACCCCACAGGGAACCTATGTGAGAACCAGAATACCACAGACCCCCCTCATTGCGAGTCGGGTCTTCCGGCAAGACGAAGAAAAGATGAATGAGGAGCAGGCGCGATGGTGGAGTGGAAGACCTCTGAGGGGTTGGTCTCTTACGAGGAGGCCACGGCCTTCATGGAGGCGCGCGCCGAGGCGATCGCCCGGGGCGAGGCCGAGGAATGCATCTGGCTGCTGGAGCATCCGCCGCTTTATACCGCCGGCACCTCGGCCCGGGTCGATGACCTGACCGATCCCGACCGTTTTCCGGTCTACACCACCAAGCGCGGCGGCCAGTATACCTATCACGGGCCGGGCCAGCGGGTGATCTATGTGATGCTGAACGTGGCTGAACGCGGCAAGGACGTGCGCTGCTTTGTGCGCCAGCTGGAGCGCTGGGTCATTCTGGCGCTGGAGGAATTCAACGTCACCGGCCACATCCGTGACGGGCGGGTCGGCGTCTGGGTTGAACGGCCGGAAAAGCCACTCACCCCGACCGGAGACGTCACCGAAGACAAGATCGCGGCGATCGGCATCCGCCTGCGCAAATGGGTGAGCTTCCATGGCATCTCGATCAATGTAGAGCCGGATCTGGAGCATTTCACCGGTATCGTGCCCTGCGGCATTACCGAGCACGGCGTCACCAGCCTCGTCGATCTTGGCCTGCCGGTGACGCTGGCGGATGTGGACGTGGCGCTGAAGCGCACGTTCGAGATCGCCTTTGCCGCCGACGCCGCGCCGACCTGCCCCAGCTGACACGGCCCTGCGCCTTTGGTTAGCGCTCCGGGCTGAGCGCGCGTGGATGCGCCCACCAGCGCCGCCACGCGACAATCCCGGCAAATGCAAGCGCCGCCAACATCAGGCCAGCCCATGGGGCGTCGGGAAAGAACGTGTTGGAGAACCGGCGCCCGGGCAGGAAGATCAGCACCATCGGCACCCCAAGCGCATAGGTGGCAAGCCCGCGCAGGGTCGCCTGATGCCGGTGCCGGTCACCGCGCCGGATGGCTCTGATCGCCACCCACAGCCCCCACAGGGTCAGGAACGACAGGGCATGCAACGGGCTCACCGGCCCCATGAGCCCGCTGCCCGATAGCCCGAACGCAGACAGGGCGGTCACCGCCATGGCCGACACCCAGATATAGCCCAGCCCCTTGTGCAGCGCATCGCGGCGTTTGCGCCACAGCACCGCAGGGGTCACGCACACCGCTGTCAGCGCGGCGCAGATATGGATCGAGAGGACGGGCGCGGCGTCCGGGAGCAACGGAAAGCTTGCCAAAACGAAAACCTTTGCTGTTTCACCATCGGATACACTCCGATAGGCTTTGTGACTTGAAACCTGCCGGGACAGGCCCCGCCCTGCCTGCCAAACACCCCGCCCAGCGGGCCATGCCTCCTTCGTAAACGGAGCCAAAACTTCGTGACTATCACCTCCTGGCAACTCGCGAAGCGTGAACTGCATGCCGTTCTGACCAGCCGGAACATCTGGGTCGGTGCGACGGCGGCGGGTCTGGTGCTGGGATTTGCAGCTCCCTTTGGCACCGATGCCTATCTCGGGCTTTTTGCACGGCTGCTCTACTGGACCGCCGTCGTGCAGATCACACTGCTGACCGGGACTTTGATTGCAACCCTGCTCAATCCAACATCGGATCAGCCGCCGCGTCGGCGGTGGGGCGGTGTCACTGCAACGGGGGTGCTGATTGGCGCCTGCGTCAGTGTCGAGGTGCTGATGCTGAACTGGCTGGTCTTCGGCCAATCCCCTTTCGCGCCCGCCTATGCGCTGTCGCTTGCGCTGAACGCGGTTGCGATCTCTGTCATTGTGAACCTGTCGGCATCCTGGTTTGGGGATCGCCCCTCCGCCGCCACCGCAGACAGGACGCAGACCACCGCAGATGACATCGCACCGCCCTTGCTGTCGCGCTTGCCACTCGACAAAAGGGGCAAGCTGATCTCCCTGTCTGTGCAGGACCACTATGTCGAAGTGACCACCACGTCGGGCCGCGATGTCCTGCTGCTGCGCCTGTCGGACGCCATCAGAGAAGCGGGCGACGGGTTTCAGATCCACCGTTCGCACTGGGTGGCCTCGGATGCGATCACCCGCGTGGCGCGCGCGGGTTCCGCCGCGAGGCTGACCACGACCGACGGGCGGGAGCTGCCGGTCTCGCGCACCTATGTGCCGGAGTTACGGCAACGCGGACTGCTGCCGTAACGCGTTCTTGTCAGCCCCAGCCTGACCGGCTCGCATACCTCGGGCGGCATGCTGCTCCAGCCGATCCGATTTGTATCTGACCTCGGACGAGACAGGGATCACAGCGCGGCGCGGATCTTTTCGGCATGCTGCGCGATGGCGTCCATGTCCCCCATCTGACCGGCGGGCCGCAAGGGCACCCCCTCATGGCGCGGCAGCACGTGGAAATGCAGATGGAACACCTCCTGCCCTCCGGCCGCTTCGTTGAACTGCTGAATGGTCACCCCATCCGCGTCGAAGGCGGCCTTGCTGGCCTGCGCCAGCTTCTGCACCGTGCGCATCACCGCCTCCAACTGGGCAGGCGTCGCATCCAGCAGATTGCGGCAGGGTGTTTTGGGGATCACCAGCAGATGCCCGTCGGCACGCGGCATGATGTCCATGAAGGCGAGCGTGTCGTCATCTTCGTAGACCCGCGTCGACGGAATTTCGCCACGCAGGATCTTGGCAAAGATATTGTCGGAATCATAAGCGCTCATCAGTTTCGGTCTCCCCTGTCTCGAACCGTGACCCGAGGTTTTGCAGCCTGCCCGTTCCAGGTCAAGCCGGCACGACCTGCTGCCGCCAGTGACCGGTTTGCCGCATTGCACCGGTGCGCCAGCCGTAAGCGGGGCAAAAAACACAAGGGGGCGCGACAATTAATCTTGATCCAGATCAAACTCGGCCATTGAAGGGCACGAAAGGCCGCTCTAAAACCGAGACGAGACCAGGACCGCCGGGAATCCCCCGTGCGGTCTCTGTGGAGTATAAACAGGAGGCACCCAAATGGCAGACGCAGCCATTCAAGGTCACGGCCACGAGGACGAGCGGAGCTTTTTCACCCGCTGGTTCATGAGCACGAACCACAAGGATATCGGTATCCTTTACCTGATCGTTTCGGCGCTCACCGGCTTCATTTCCGTTGCATTCACCGTCTACATGCGGCTGGAGCTTATGGATCCCGGTGTTCAGTACATGTGTCTGGAAGGTTTTGCCTCCGACCCCTGTACCCCGAACGGTCACCTCTGGAACGTGCTGATTACGGGCCACGGCATCCTGATGATGTTCTTCGTCGTCATCCCGGCCCTGTTCGGCGGTTTCGGCAACTACTTCATGCCGTTGCAGATCGGCGCGCCGGACATGGCGTTCCCGCGGATGAACAACCTTTCGTTCTGGATGTATGTCGCCGGGACCGCACTGGCGGTCTGCTCGGTCTTTGCACCGGGTGGCAACAACCAGCTCGGCTCCGGTGTGGGCTGGGTGCTGTATCCGCCGCTTTCGGTCAAGGAAGGCGGCTTCTCGATGGATCTGGCGATCTTCGCCGTGCACGTCTCCGGTGCCTCCTCGATCCTCGGCGCGATCAACATGATCACCACCTTCCTGAACATGCGTGCCCCCGGCATGACCCTGTTCAAGGTGCCGCTGTTCAGCTGGTCGATCTTTGTCACCTCCTGGCTGATCCTGCTGTCCCTGCCGGTTCTGGCGGGCGCGATCACCATGCTGTTGATGGACCGCAACTTCGGCTTCACCTTCTTTGACCCCGCAGGCGGTGGTGACCCGATCCTCTATCAGCACATCCTGTGGTTCTTCGGCCACCCGGAAGTGTACATCGTGATCCTGCCGGGCTTTGGCATCATCTCTCACGTGATCGCCACCTTCTCGCGCAAGCCCGTCTTCGGCTACCTGCCGATGGTCTGGGCGATCATTGCGATCGGCGTTCTGGGCTTCATCGTCTGGGCGCACCACATGTACACCGTCGGCATGAGCCTCAACCAGCAGGCCTACTTCATGATCGCGACAATGGTGATCGCGGTGCCCACCGGGGTGAAGGTGTTCTCCTGGATCGCGACCATGTGGGGCGGCTCCATCGAGTTCAAGGCACCGATGGTCTTTGCCTTCGGCTTCCTGTTCCTGTTCACCGTTGGTGGTGTGACCGGTGTTGTTCTGTCACAGGCCGCGGTCGACCGCGCCTATCACGACACCTATTACGTGGTGGCACACTTCCACTACGTGATGAGCCTTGGTGCGGTCTTTGCGATCTTCTCGGGGATCTACTTCTACTTCGGCAAGATGACCGGCCGTCAGTATTCCGAGCTGGGCGCGCAGATCCACTTCTGGATGTTCTTCATCGGCGCAAACCTGACGTTCTTCCCGCAGCACTTCCTGGGCCGTCAGGGCATGCCGCGTCGCTACATCGACTATCCGGAAGGCTTTGCATACTGGAACAAGATCTCGTCCTACGGCGCGTTCCTGTCCTTTGCCTCCTTCATCTTCTTCTTCGGTGTGGTGATCTATTCGCTGCTGCGTGGGGCGCGTGTGACCCAGAACAACTACTGGAACGAATACGCCGACACGCTGGAGTGGACCCTGCCCTCTCCGCCGCCGGAGCACACCTTTGAAATCCTGCCCAAGCAGGAAGACTGGGACAAAGGCCACAGCCACTAAGGCGCGCCTGACCTGAAACAAGACGCCCCGGAGCCACAGGCTTCGGGGCGTTTTCTTTTGGCGTGCCGCCTCCCGGGCCACCACACACCGAAATGTGCTGGCCGCGCCCTCGACACCTCTTGCGGACGCGATAGAATACACCTCATGCCCTACGACTGGACACGCCCCCCCAGCGATGCGGATGGAGAGCTGCACCTGTGGCCGCATCAATCGCTCCAACCCGAAGGCTATGTACGCTTTCTGGGGGTGACGGCTGCGTTGATCACGGTGCCCTTGCTGCCACTGATGGGCACGCCGCTGTTCTGGGGGCTGATCCCGTTTCTGACGCTGGCAGTATTCGGGATGAAATACGCCCTCGATCAGAACCGTCGCAATGCGCAGGTGCTCGAAGTGCTGCGCCTCGGCCCTGAAAACGCGGAACTGATCCGCTCCGACGGGCGCGGCGCGGCACAGAGCTGGTGTTGCAACCGGCACTGGACACAGGTCGCCCTGCACCCGGATCGCGGCCCCGTCCCCAATTACGTGACCCTGCGTGGCGCGGGGCGCGAGGTGGAAATCGGCGCATTCCTGTCCGAAGACGAGCGCAAAGCGCTCTATGATGACTTGCGCGTCGCCATTCGTCAGACCTCTGCCACCGCGCCGGCTCCCGACTGAGGCGACCAAAAAGCCCCGGCTCGATGCTCGAACCGGGGCGTCTGTATCCTTATCGGCAGTTTACACCGCAGGTGCCGCGGTCAGCACCCGCCAGCGGAGCAAAGCTGATCCTTGACCATTGGGCCGACTTTGCCGAAATCCATCTGGCCGGTGTATTTCGCCTTGAGCGCGCCCATGACCTTGCCCATGTCGCGAATCGATTCGGCGCCGGTTTCATCCACCGCAGCCTTCACCGCGTTGGACACCTCATCCTCAGACAGCTGCTTGGGCAGGAACTCTTCGATGATGGCGATCTCACCCATCTCGCGCTCCGCGAGATCGAGCCGCCCGCCCTCCTCATAGGCGCGCACGCTTTCCTTGCGCTGCTTGGTCATCTTGCCAAGGATTGCAAGAATTTCCTCGTCGCCGATGCCGCCCTCTTCACCGTCTCCGCGTGCCGCGATTTCGCGGTCCTTGATGGCGGCGTTGATCAGGCGCAGCGTACAGAGGCGGTCCGTCGCCTTGTCCTTCATTGCCTGCTTGAGGGCCTCGTTGACCCGGGTTCGCGTATCCATGTGCTCTCTTCGTCCATGTGGAACAAGAAGGCGCAGTATTAATCAAACTGCGGGGTGGTTTCAAGATCCCCGGCCACGCGCGCCCCCGCGTCCGACCTTGTCAAGCCGGGACACCGTTCAGCGCTTGACCCGACGCGGTCCCGGTCTTATTGATGCGCGAATTTTGCCCGCATGGAGAGTCGAGTCATGGTCGATACCGTTTCGCCGAAGCCAACCGCCTGCCTGGCCCTTGCTGATGGCACCGTGTTCTACGGACACGGGTTTGGCGCCACCGGACGATGCGTGGCCGAGTTGTGCTTCAACACCGCGATGACCGGCTATCAGGAGATCATGACCGATCCCTCCTATGCGGGCCAGGTCGTCACCTTCACCTTCCCCCACATCGGCAACACCGGCGTCACCCCCGAGGATGACGAGACCGCCGACCCCGTCGCCGCTGGCATGGTGGTGAAATGGGACCCGACACTGGCCTCGAACTGGCGCGCCACCGAAGAGCTGAAGTCATGGCTCACCCGCACCGGCCGTATCGCTGTCGGCGGCATCGACACCCGCCGCCTGACCCGCGCCATCCGCCAGCAAGGCGCGCCGCATGTGGCGATGGAGCATAACCCGGACGGGAATTTCGACCTCGAAGCGCTGGTCGCCGCTGCGCGTGCATGGCCCGGCCTTGAGGGCATGGACCTCGCCAAGGACGTGACCTGCGCGCAATCCTACCGCTGGGACGAGATGCGGTGGGCCTGGCCCGATGGCTACAGCCGTCAGGAGGACCCCAAGCACAAGGTGGTCGCCATCGACTATGGCGCCAAACGCAACATCCTGCGCTGCCTTGCGTCCGCCGGATGTGACGTCACCGTGCTGCCCGCCACGGCGACCTCCGAGGAAGTGCTGGCGCACAACCCCGATGGTGTGTTCCTCTCCAACGGTCCCGGCGACCCGGCAGCAACCGGTGAATATGCGGTGCCGATGATCAAGGACATCCTTGATAAAACTGACCTGCCGGTCTTTGGGATCTGTCTTGGCCACCAGATGCTTGCACTGGCGTTGGGCGCAAAGACCAGCAAGATGAACCACGGCCACCACGGGGCCAACCATCCGGTCAAGGAACACGGCACCGGCAAGGTCGAGATCACCTCGATGAACCACGGCTTTGCGGTCGATGCTCAGACCCTGCCCGAGGGCGTCGAGGAAACGCATATCTCACTGTTTGACGGGTCGAACTGCGGCATCCGCATGAAGGACCGTCCGGTGTATTCGGTCCAGCACCACCCCGAAGCCAGCCCCGGCCCGCAGGACAGCTTCTACCTGTTTGAGCGTTTTGCAGACGCCATGAGCGCGCGCAAAGCCTGAACAGCCCGGACGATCCCTCGGCTGAAATCGGGGAACCATGAACTGATCCTTGCCCCCGGCGCTTGATATCGCGCCGGGGGTTTATTGTTGATCCGGGTCCGCTTACGGGCGATTTACTTGGTGCCTTGGCTCCGCGCTGGTAGCCATGACATATGGGCAAGGATCACCCCGATCTGCACCGGAGCAGTCGCGTTCTGTTCCGACGCCCGTCCCGCGTGCCAGCCGGACGGCGGTCCCTCGATGTGTTTGACCTGGACCAGCTGCATCAGGATCATCTGGACAACCTGGCCCGACTCGATGCGATCAGATCCGCCGCCACCCGGATTGCCGCGGCCCACACGCCTCATACAAGCATCCTGTCGCTGCGTCCGCCCGGGTTCTGGCTGCGGCACCGCGCGGCGCCGATCGACAGGCTGGGACGCACGGTGATGATGCTGATGGCCGAGCCCGACCAGCATGCGGAGGTGCAAGCCAGCCTCTCTGATCACTTTGACGAGGTGATCCCGGTGCCTGCCCCCGCCGAGGGGCTCGAAACCAGTCTTGTCCGGCAGCTCAGCCCCCAAATGACCCGTGATGCGGCGCGCTGCGTCCCGGCCCGACTGAGCTGCCGCAGCTTTGACAGCCAGCGCGCCCGCGCCCCGGCGACCCTGGTTGCGGCCTTGCTGGTGATGCTGGGCGTGCTGACCCCGGGCGCGACGCTGGTGGGGCTCGGCGCGCTTGCGCTGGTCACGCTGCTGCTGTTCACCCTGTTGCGCGTGGCTGGCCTGGCCGCCGCCCTGCGCCAGCGTGCGCCCCCGCGCCACCGCGCCCCGACGCCGGCGACACTGCCGATGATTTCGGTGATGGTCCCTTTGTATCGCGAAGCGGAAATCGGCCGTCACCTGCTGCGCCGCCTGTGCCGCCTGACCTATCCGCGTGATCGAATGGAAGTCCTTCTGGTGCTGGAGGAGGCCGACGACGTCACGCGGCAGGCTGTGAACTGCGCCGACCTGCCGGACTGGTTCCGCGTGGTCGAAGTGCCCCGGGACGGCCCCCTGACCACCAAACCGCGCGCAATGAACTATGCGCTCAATTTCTGTCGCGGTGAGATCATCGGCGTCTGGGATGCCGAAGACGCCCCGGAGCCCGACCAGTTGGATGTGGTCGCCCGCACCTTTGACCAGGCGCCGCCGGATGTGGTCTGCCTGCAAGGGGTGCTGGATTTCTACAATCCCACCCGAAACTGGATCTCCCGCTGTTTCACCCTGGAATACGCAGGCTGGTTCCGGGTGCTCCTGCAAGGCATAGCGGGGCTGCGCCTGGTGGTGCCGCTGGGCGGGACCACCCTGTTCATCCGGCGCGCCGCACTGGAACAGCTTGGCGCCTGGGACGCCCACAACGTGACCGAGGATGCCGATCTCGGGGTCCGTCTGGCACGCGCCGGCTACCGGACCGAGATGATGCCCACCGCGACCTACGAGGAAGCCAACAGCCGCATTGTCCCATGGATCAAACAGCGCTCCCGGTGGCTCAAGGGGTTCATGATGACCTACCTGGTCCACATGCGGGCGCCTCGCGATCTGTTCAAGCATCTGGGCTGGCGCCGCTTCCTCGGCTTTCAGGCGTTCTTTCTCGGCACGCTGGGACAATTCCTGCTGGCGCCGGTGGTGTGGAGCTTCTGGCTGGTGGCACTGGGGCTGCCGCACCCTGCGGCCACGGTCATACCGCAACAGGTCGTGCTGATGGCGACCGCCAGTCTGATCCTCTTCGAGGCCCTGAACATCTGCGTCTGGATATTCGGCGCCCGCGCCGCGGGGCGCGCGCGGCTGGCGCTTTGGGCACCGGTGATGCCGATCTATTTCATGCTGGGATGTCTGGCCGCCTACAAGGCGCTTTGGGAGGTGTTTGTCGCGCCCTTCTTTTGGGACAAGACCTCACATGGCGAACACGGCGGCATCAGCGACAGCTGAACCTCACCCCCCGCGGGTGCCGGCGTCCTGCTTCAGACGCGTGGTGAACGCCACCGAGATATGATCCTTCAGCGCCTGCCCCGCAGCCGCCTCATCGCGGTCGGCAATGGCTGCAACGATCTGCTTGTGCTCGGTCTGGGCGATGCGCCCGCGCCCCTCCGCCGCCAGCGAGGTGGTCGCCATCAGCGCCATCGAGCGATGCACCAGATCCAGCTGCTGCACCAGATAGCGGTTGTGCGACGCCAGGTGGATCTGCTGGTGAAAGCGCCGGTTGGCCTTTGCCAGTTCGACCGGATTGTCCACCAGCGCATCATCCGCCGCCACCATGTCGCGCAGGACCTGGATTTCTTCCTCGGTGGCATGCCGCGCCGCCAGCGCCGCCGCCAGCCCTTCGAGTTCGCGCCGTACCACATAGAGCTCGGCCATCTGGTTATGATCGAGCGAGGCCACGATCAGCGAACGGCCATCGCGTTCCAGCAGGCTCTGGGTTTCCAGCCGTTGCAGGGCCTCGCGGATCGGCGTGCGCGACACGCCGAAGCGATCCGCGAGATCGCTTTCCACCAACCGGTCGCCGGGCTTGAACATGCCCACGTCGATCGCGTCGAGGATCAGCCCGTAGGCATCCTTCTGCGTGCTGCTCTTCGTCTGGTTCATTGCGGCTGTGACCTCCCTCGCATCGCATCTGTCTACGCCGCCCCTCGCCCCCGATCAAGCCTGCGGCGTTTCCACCCTTGCCCCATTGCAAATCGGGACATTGCGGCCTAGGTCTCGCGCCATGGTCAAGCAGTCCTTCTCTCATGTCGAACACTGGGTGTTCGATCTCGACAATACGCTCTATCACCCCTCCGCCCGCCTCTTCGATCAGATCGAGGCGAAGATGATCGCCTATGTGATGGACACGCTCGGGGTGGATCATGGCGCGGCGGACAAGCTGCGCGGCGACTATTGGCGCAACCACGGCACCACGCTGGCGGGATTGATGCAGGAGCACAACATCGACCCCGATCCGTTTCTGGTGGCGGTGCATGACATTTCGCTCGACCATCTGGAGCCCGATCAGATGTTGGCAGGCCATATCAAAGCCTTGCCGGGGCGCAAAATCGTCTACACCAATGGCTCTGCCCCCTATGCGGAGCGCGTTCTGGCCGCGCGGGGGCTCTCGGGGCTGTTTGACGGCATCTACGGCGTTGAGCACGCAGATTATCGCCCCAAACCAGAACGCAGCGCCTTTGAACGGGTGTTTGCGCAGGCCGGTGTCGAAACGACCAAGGCGGCGATGTTCGAGGATGACCCGCGCAATCTGACCGCCCCGCATGCGATGGGCATGCGTACGGTGCACGTCGCGCCCGAAGCCTTTGCCGGCGATCATATCCACCATCACACCATGGATCTGACAGAGTTCCTGGGCCAGCTGCGATAGCCTGTCGCAGCGACCAAAATGCACATGTCACAGTCATGTTTCGCACCCTATATCGCCGGTTAAGACGATATCACGGAGCCTGACATGACCGCCTATACCCTGCCACCGAAGCTCACCACCTTTGAGCGCATCATCTTTCGCGTGCCTCTCTTGGGGCGCATCTGGAAAGAGGTGAGCTATGGCGATGAGGGCAATGTCTACTACGCGATTGCCACGTTCATCAGCCTCTGGGGCATCTCCATCATGCTGTTTGGCCTGCCCGGCCTTTATCTGCCTGCGCTCGCTCTGGTCCCGGTGATGTGGATCATTTTGATCCTGATTTCGCGCGGCTGATCCCCTGCGGCACAGAGCCGCTTGTCATTCGTCCGCCCCGCGCCCTATGTCTCCTCCCATAGGAACAGCGCGGGGCCGAGGTGATGAGCGAGACATGTGACATCCTGATTTCCGGGGGCGGGATTGCCGGGCTGACGGCTGCGGCGACGTTTGCAGCGCGCGGATTCTCCGTGATCTGCGTGGACCCGACGGCCCCTGTCACGGCGCGCGAGGATGCGGGCGCGGATCTGCGCACCACGGCGTTTCTGCAACCGGCAAAATCACTGCTGGAAGATGCAGGCCTCTGGGCGCGGTTGGCCCCTTATGCCGCACCTTTGCAGATTATGCGCATCATTGACGCGGGCGGTGCCGAACCCGAACCGCGTGTGGTGCGAGAGTTCAATGCCGCAGAGATTTCCGAACTGCCCTTTGGCTGGAACCTGCCCAACTGGCTGCTGCGCCGCGAAATGCTGTCGCGCATCAACGAGTTGGCCAATGCCGAGTTTCGCCCCGGCGTTGGCACACAAAGCCTGTTCACCCGCACGGGAGAGGCCCGTGTGACCCTGAGTGATGGCGCGCGTGTGCGGTGCAAACTGGTGCTGGCCTGTGATGGGCGCGCGTCCCCCATGCGCGAGGCGGCAGGGATCGACGTGCAGACCACCCGCTACGGACAAAAGGCGCTGGCCTTTGCAGTCACCCATGATCTGCCGCATGAGAATGTGTCGACCGAAATTCACCGCACCGGAGGCCCCTTTACGCTGGTGCCCCTGCCGGATCTGGACGGGCGGCCCTCGTCGGCGATTGTCTGGATGGAAACAAATGCCAACGCCGACCGGCTCGCAGCCCTTGATGAAGCCGCATTTGAAGGCGAGATGAACACCCGCTCCTGCGGGGTTCTGGGGTCGCTGAAACTGGCCTCGCGCCGCACCCTTTGGCCCATCATCAGCCAGCGCGCCGAACGACTGGTGGGCGAGCGTCTGGCATTGATGGCCGAAGCGGCACATGTGGTGCCACCCATTGGGGCACAGGGGCTTAATATGTCGCTGGCGGATTTGCGGGTACTGATGGATCTGGTGGAGGCGCGCCCCGAGGGGTTGGGCGATCAGGCGATGCTGGATGCCTATGAGAAAGCCCGCCACAGCGATATCAAATTGCGGGTCAGCGGCATTGATCTGCTGAATCGCGCGTCGATGATCGAGGCCCGTCCGCTCAGGGATTTGCGGGCTGGTGGGCTGAACGCGCTGTATTCCCTGCCGCAGGTGCGCAAGATGCTGATGCAGATGGGGCTTGGCGTGCGATAGAAAACGGGCCTGTCCTATGGGACAGACCCGTGCCTCCGGCGGAGGTATTTTTGAAAAGATGAAGGGCGTCAGATCACTTGGTCGAGCACGGTCTTCAGCCGCGACAGCGTGCCGTTGACATCATAGAGCTTATCAAGACCAAAGAGGCCAAGGCGGAAGGTCATAAACCCCTCAGGCTCATCGACCGCAAGCGGCACGCCTGCGGCGATCTGCATGCCTTGGTCGGCGAATTTCTTGCCATTCTGGATCTGCGGATCGTCGGTGTAGCTGACCACCACACCCGGCGCGCCAAAGCCTTCGGCCGCGACGGAAGTGACGCCTTTTTTCGCGAGCATTTCACGCACGCCATTGCCCAGTTTCCACTGCGCCTCGCGCAAGCGTTTGAACCCATATTCCTTGGTCTCCGCCATGGTATCACGGAACATGCGCAGCGCATCCGTGGGCATGGTGGCGTGATAGGCATGGCCGCCGTCCTCATAGGCTTGCATGATCGCGCGCCATTTCTTGAGATCGAGGGCGAAACTGTCGGAGGTGGTCTCATCCAGTCGGGCAAGCGCACGTTTGGAGAACATCACCAGCCCCGCCGACGGCGATGCGCTCCAGCCTTTTTGCGGGGCGGAGATCAGCACGTCGACACCGGTGGCCTTCATATCGACCCAAGCGCAACCAGAGGCGATGCAGTCCAGCACCATCAGCGCGCCGACCTCATGGGCGGCCTCCGCCATTTGGGTCAAGTAGTCATCCGGCAGGATCACACCGGCCGCAGTTTCCACATGCGGCGCAAAAACGACGGCGGGTTTCTGGTCGCGGATCGCCTTAACGACCTCATCAATGGGGGCCGGAGCAAAGGGCGATTGCGCAGTACTGCCGGTCTGGCGCGCCTTCATGACACTGGCGGATTTGGTAAGGCCACCTGTTTCAAAAATCTGGCTCCAGCGATAGGAGAACCAGCCATTGCGCACCACCAGCGTGTCCTGATTGCGGGCAAACTGGCGCGCGACGGCCTCCATCGCATAGGTCCCGCCACCGGGCACCAGCGCGGTCGCATCCGCCTTGTAGACCTCTTTCAGCATGGCGTTGATGTCCAGCATCACCTGCTGGAATTCCTTTGACATGTGATTGAGGGACCGGTCGGTGAACACCACCGAGAACTCATCCAGACCATCAGGGTCGACTGTATCCAAGAGGGCCATGAGAAATCTCCTTGCTGCAATAGGGGCGGTTGGGCCGGTTATCCTTGTCATGGCAGAGCCGCCCCACTGGCTCAAGCGCCACGTGGCTACAGCTCTTGTCGCAAAAGCCGTTAAATGCGCATCAGTCCAAGGGGCCGGGGCGGCGTTCTTCGGACAGGAGCACATTGGCGTCCACATTGCCCGCCCCCGGCAAGGTCATGATCCGCCGCCGCAGGACGCGTTCGAAATCGGCAATGTCGCGGGCCACCACCCGCAGGCGATAATCATAAAACCCCAGCACATGCTCCACCGTCTGCACCTCCGGGATGGCTGAGACCGCGCGTTCGAAGTCATCAAGGCTGACACGCCCTTTGGTGGCCAGTTTGACGCCGACAAAAACGGTGACACCAAACCCCAGTTTCTCCAGATCAAGATCTAGCACCCGATGCGACAGAACTCCTGCCTCCTCCAGCCGCTTGATGCGTCGCCATGTGGCGGGCTGGCTGAGGCCAAGCGCGCGGCCAAGTGCGCCTGCGGTCTGGGTTGCGTCCTCCGACAGGGCCCGCAGGAGCGCGAGATCAATTTCATCCAGTTCTGTCATAGCGGCAGCGCCGTCCGTGTGGTGATCCGCGCCACATGCATTAGCGCCTCGATGTCGGTGATATTCGGCAGTTGCAGGATGCGATCCCGATACAGCGCCTGATAATGGGCCATATCGCGCGCAATCACGCTGAGGCGCACATCGACCTGCCCAAGGAAGGTCTGGATCTCCAGCACTTCCGGGATTTCGCGCGCGGCGGGGATGAATTCATCAAACGCGCGTGGGTTGGTCTTATCAAGTGTCACACGCAGTGAGACCTCAACCGCGTAGCCTAGGGCCTGCCAGTCGATGACCGCCCGCGTGCCCTTTACGACACCGCCCTCACGTAACTTCTCCAGCCTGCGTGATAGGCGCGAGGCGGTGAGTCCCAGCCGGTCTGCCAGATCCGGCAGCGATTGGGTCGGGTCCTCCTGAAGATTGCGCAATATGCGCCTGTCGAGATCATCAAGCATGATTACTACGATAATCTACCTTTTCGCGAATAGATACTGCAAAAAACAGTCAACTCGTACACCAATCGCTCTCGCATCTCCCGCCCTGCCGTCTATGATCGCTGTCAGATAGAAACTCAGGTCAAAGGATTGATCCGATGCGTGTGTACTACGACCGCGACTGCGACGTGAACCTCATCAAGGAAAAGAAAGTCGCCATCCTCGGCTATGGCTCGCAAGGTCACGCGCATGCGCTGAACCTGCGTGACTCTGGCGCAAAAAACCTTGTCATCGCGCTGCGCGAAGGCTCCCCCTCCGCCAAGAAGGCCGAAGGCGAAGGCCTGCAAGTGATGGGTATCGCCGAAGCGGCGGCCTGGTGTGACGTGATCATGTTCACCATGCCCGACGAGCTTCAGGCCGAGACCTACAAGAAATACGTCCACGACAACATCAAGCCGGGTGCCGCGATCGCATTCGCCCACGGCCTGAACGTGCACTTCGGCCTGATCGAGCCCAAAGAAGGCGTCGACGTCATCATGATGGCGCCCAAGGGCCCCGGCCACACCGTGCGCGGCGAATACACCAAAGGCGGCGGCGTGCCCTGTCTCGTGGCAGTCGAGAACGACGCATCCGGCTCCGCGCTGGAAACCGCGCTGTCCTATTGCTCCGCCATCGGTGGCGGCCGCTCCGGCATCATCGAGACCAACTTCCGCGAAGAATGCGAAACCGACCTGTTCGGCGAACAAGCTGTTCTCTGCGGCGGTTTGGTTGAACTGATCCGTTGCGGGTTTGAAACCCTCGTTGAGGCCGGCTACGCGCCGGAAATGGCCTATTTCGAGTGCCTGCACGAAGTGAAGCTGATCGTGGACCTGATCTACGAAGGCGGCATTGCAAACATGGATTACTCGATCTCCAACACCGCCGAGTACGGCCAGTATGTCACCGGCCCGCGCATCCTGAAGTACGACGAAACCAAAGCCCGCATGAAAGAAGTCCTCGCCGACATTCAGCAGGGTAAATTCGTGCGCGACTTCATGCTGGAAAACGCCGTGGGTCAGCCGACCATCAAAGCATCCCGTCGTGCCAACGACGAGCACGCGATCGAGGCCACCGGCGCCAAACTGCGTGAAATGATGCCTTGGATCTCTGCCGGCAAGATGGTCGACAAGTCCAAAAACTAAGGACCCCGTTTGCGGAGCTGAGGCTCCGCAGCCCGGACCTCTGCAGGGCGCCTCGGGACACCGGGGCGCCTTTTTCACAGTGTGACACGCGTCGTTCTGCAACGAAGCATGCCGCATTGACCAGTCCTCGCACCAGAGGTCATCTGCCCGCACGGCATCCGAATTCAGCCAGAGCCCATTGTCAGGAGATAATCATGCCGGAAATCGCCCCCCGTTACTGGGCCATGGTGGCCGCATTGGGTCTCACTTGGGGCGGGACCTTCATGGTGGTCGAACTTGCGCTGCGCGGGATCACCCCGTTTTGGCTCGCGTCCGGGAGGATCGGATTTGCGGCGCTGTTGCTGACCGCGATCTGGGGCCTGCGCGATTTTCAACTGTTTAAAGACCGCCCAAATTGGTGGATTGTTATCTTCATTGGCGTCCTGAGCTCCACGCTGCCGTTCATCCTGATCAGCTGGGGCTTGCAGCATGTGACCTCCGGTTTTGCTGGGGTCAGCATGTCGGCCATCCCGCTGATGGTTCTGCCGCTGGCGCATTTCTTCGCCTCAGAACCCCTGACCCTGCGCCGCCTGATCGGTGTGGTCATCGGCTTTTTCGGGGTCGCCCTGCTGATTGGCGGCCAGGCCTTTGAAAGCAATGGCTCCGATCTGGAATGGGCCGGCCGTCTTGCCTGCCTCGGTGCCGCGGCCTGCTATTCGGTCTCTTCGATCTCTGTTCGCCGCCTGCCGGAGGTCGACTCAGTTGGCCTTGCCGCGGTGCTCTTGCTGATCGGCACCCTTGGCATCATCCCCGCCGCCTGGGTGGTCGAAGGCCCGCCGCCCGTCATCTCGTCAGAAACCTGGATGTGGTTGGCAATTCTGGGTCTGATCCCAACCGCCGGAGCAAACCTGTTGCGCGTCCTGGTCATTCGCGGTGCAGGACCGACCTTCATGAGCCTCACCAATTATCTGGTCCCTGTCTGCGCCGTTTTCTTTGGTGCGGTGTTCCTCAGCGAAGCCCTGCCCGGCACGCTGCTGTGGGCCTTGGCCCTGATCCTCGCAGGAGTAGCCCTCAGCCAATACGGCGCCTTAAAACGCCTGTTTGGCCTGACCTGAGGCTAAAGCAGCAAGGCAAAATTCCCACTTATTCAGCTTTTCAGAAATATCTCGGGGGTGAGGGCTTCGCCCGAGGGGGCAGCGCCCCCTCTCGCGCGCCGAGCCAAAGGCTCGGCGCGCGGGTCCGCCCGGGCACCCGGGCGGAAAAACCTCAACGCGTCGCCGCCTCGACAGCCGCGACCACATCATCCACCGCGCGGTTCAGGAGGTCGGGATCCTCACTCTCTGCCATCACCCGGATCAGCGGCTCGGTGCCGGACTTCCGGATCAAGAGACGCCCATGCCCATTGAGCTGCCCTTCTGCTTGCGCAATCGCATCCTGCACCGCATCCGCTTCCAGCGGGACCTGCCCTGCCTCAAAGCGCACGTTTTTCAACAGTTGGGGCACCGGTTCAAACTGCTGTGCCAACTCAGAGGCTTTCTGCTCCCGGCGCACCATCTCAGCAAGGAAATGCAGCCCCGCCATCAGCCCGTCGCCGGTTGTGGCATAGTCGCTCATCACGATGTGGCCGGATTGCTCACCACCGAGGTTAAAACCACCCTGCCGCATCCGCTCCACCACATAGCGGTCACCGACCCCTGTGCGTTCAAGGCCGATGCCACGATCATTCAGGAACCGTTCCAGACCGAGGTTGGACATCACCGTTGCCACCAGCGCGCCGCCGCTCAACCGCCCGTCCGCGGCCCAGGCGGACGCCAGAAGCGCCATCAGCTGATCGCCATCCGCAACGGTGCCGGTTTCGTCGATCACCACCACCCGGTCCGCATCGCCATCAAGGCAGATCCCCACATCGGCACCATGCGCCACCACGGTTTCTGCGGCGACAGCGGGCTTGGTAGAGCCGCAGCCACGGTTGATGTTCTTGCCGTCAGGCGACACACCCACCGGGATCACATCGGCGCCCAGCTCCCACAATATTTCCGGAGCAGCCCGATGAGCCGCGCCATTGGCGCAATCGATCACCACCTTCAACCCGTCCAGACGCATATCACGTGACAGAGAGCTCTTTACCCGCTCGCCATAGCGGAAACGGGCATCATCAATCCGTTTTGCGCGACCGATATTGTGGGACTGTGCAGGCTCAACCCCGGTCTCGATCAGCGCTTCCAGCTCCAGCTCCACCTCATCGGAGAGTTTGTAGCCATCGGGGCCAAAGAATTTGATGCCATTGTCTTCGGCCGGATTGTGGCTCGCGGAGATCATCACCCCCAGATCTGCCCGCATCGACCGAGTCATCAGCCCCACCGCAGGCGTTGGCACCGGCCCCAGGAGCAGCACATTCATCCCCGTCGAGGTCAGCCCCGCCGTCAGCGCGTTTTCAAACATATAGCCCGACAGCCGGGTGTCCTTACCGATCACCACCCGGTGCACGGTATCTGTTTCACGGCGAAAATACCGGCCGACAGCTGCTCCAATACGCAGCGCCATCTCGGCAGTCATGGGATGCAGATTGGCCTTGCCACGCACCCCATCGGTTCCAAAGAGTTTGCGCATCAAAGCTGCTCCTCTGCCCGGCGCACCGCCGGAGGGTCCAACAGCTGCCGTAATCTCGTTATCTCGTGGCTTGCCACAGGCGCAGGGCCTGCGCCGTTTCCGCCACATCATGCACCCGTAGCAATTGCACGCCTTGGGCAAATCCCGCAAGTCCTACGGCAATAGAACCCGGCGCACGCCGTGCAGCTTGCGGTTCTTTGCCAATCGCGCCAATCAATCCCTTGCGCGAGACCCCCAGAAGGATCGGACAGCCAATACCGTGAAACAGGCTCAAATTGCGCAGCAGCGCAAGATTATGCGCCTCGCTCTTGCCAAACCCGATGCCCGGATCAATGACGATCTGTTCACGCAAAACACCGATCGCCTCCAGCTGGTCCACCTGTGCCGCAAGGAAATCATATACGTCGAGCACCACATTCTCGTACTGCGGGTTTTCCTGCATGGTTTGCGGATCCCCTTGCGCATGCATTACGCAGACCGGCACCCCAGCCTGTGCCGCCAGCGGCGCTAACGCGGCATCGAAGGTAAAGCCCGACACGTCATTGATGAGGGACGCGCCCGCCTCCAGTGCTTCCATGCCGACAGTGGCCTTGCGGGTGTCGATGGAAATCGCCACATCGCTCGCCTCGCGGATCGCGGCAATCACCGGCGCGGTTCGGGCGATCTCTTCCATTTCTTCGACTTCAACCGCGCCCGGGCGCGTGCTTTCGCCCCCGACATCGATGATCGAAGCGCCATCTGCTGCCATCTGCAGGGCAGCATCGCGGGCCGCTGCCAATTCGTCGTGTTTGCCACCGTCCGAGAAACTGTCGGGCGTGACATTGAGGATGCCCATGATGTGCGGCTGCGTCATGTCCAGCCCGGCGATGGCGGCGCGGCGGCTCATCAGGCGAAACCGGACCTCTTCCGGCAACAGGCCCGCGGGCACGATCCGCGGCGGGCCGTTGCGATCCAGAACTTCGACCTCGGTAAACCAGAGCGCGCTTCCGGCGAGATGAAGCGCCCCTTCGGGACGTGCTTCACCGTGACGAACCAGGGGGCGGTAGTAACTCACAGGGTTTGTTGCTCCTCAGCATGGGCGCGCAGGGGAACACCGGGGTTTTCCGGCAGATCGGCGCCAATCACGATCATTTCTTCAGCTTCGAAAGTAGACGCGAACCAGGCCGCAAGTGCAACCGCATTCGACGGCGGCTCGCTCGGCCCCTCGACCGCATCCAGCACGATCTTCGACGGCGCCCAGACGCAAATCTGCCCGTTCTTCATCGCCCAGTCCAGCTCGGTGCGGGTGGCGACCACCACGCAGCGGTCATCCCGCGCCGCCAGACGCCAGGCGTTCTGCTCGATCGCGAGCAGATCGATACGGCGCTGGGTCCATTTGTGCCCGGTCTGCGGCAGCGCCAGATCATGCGCCCCGACGCAGAGGATCAGGGGGCGCTCGCGGCATTCCATCTGGTCGATCCAGCCGGTGAGATTGGCACTGTCGATGGCGGTATTCGACAGGAACATCAGTCGGGGATGTGGCCGAATGTCCTCTTCGACGTCATGCGAGATCTGATCGGCGGAGCGCACGATCTCGACACCCAGGGCACCGGGGCCGCGATCCAGCTTCTCGATCCGCACAAAGGCGCGCACCGCCTGCGGCTCCCAGAGGATGCGTTCGGCCACCCGTTCGGCGAGGGTTTCCAGCAGTGCCAGCCGTTCGCGCGCCAGTTCATGCGCGATCGCCTCTGTCACCTTGTCGTAGGAGAGGATGCGATCCACGTCGTCATCAAGATCCGCCGGCAGCGGCGCGATTTCCACCACCACGTTGAAACAGACGCGCTGCGTGGTGCCCCGCTCCTGCTGGAACGCGCCGATCTCGACGTCGACAATGTGGTCCCGCAGCGAGATGCGGTCCAGCGGACCGGGGCGGGCTGTTGCAGCCGACCGTTCGGAGGGATGTGCGAAGGCGAGGTGAATATCGGAACTCATGGGCGTGGCCTTTGGCTGGCTTTGGATCGTAGGCGACCTGTGTCAGGAGTCACAGGTTTATGCGCGTTTTACTCGCATAACAGGCCCAGAGTCGCCGTGCCAGAGACGGAAAGCGGCGCATTTACGCCGCAGACGCACCCCAAAACGGTCTTTTAGTTCGATGCGGTGCGGAACCGCTCGTCCCGGTAGAAAAGATGCACACCGATGCGCGCGGTCTTGGTGAACGAACGCGACCAACGCGGTTTCACCGCCGTGGTGTGATAATACGTCGCCCCCTGGGTCAGTTTCGGGTTCACCCCATCCAGGATCAGCCGCGCCACCTTGGCCACCCGCTCAAAGGCACGCGGCTCGCGGATCACTTCCTTGTGGCCATCGCAGGTATAGGTGAACTGGCACTGGTACTTGCGTCCTGTGCCCTGGTTGATGACACCGCAGACCGTATTGGGGAACTGGGCGCTCTTGACCCGGTTCAGGATCACCTCGGCGACCGCGAACTGCCCCTTCACGGTCTCGCCCCGCGCTTCGAAGTAGAGCGCCTCTGCCAGACAGGCGAATTCGCTACCGCCCGAGGCCTCGGGCCGGCTGTCGAGAAAGGCGCGGGTAAACTGCACCTTGGTCACGTTTTTGGTCCGCGCCTGGCGCTTGCCCCCGAGGAACCGCAGCATGCGTTCCTTCGGTGCCGCCTGAAGCGTGGTTTGCTCCTGCTTGAAAAGCGCATCCAGCCCCACATCCGCAGAGGCCATGCGACCGCCTAGTGCTGCCGCGATCACAGCGACCCACATCAGAGTTCGTTTCATTTCAGGGTACCCCCGGTCCTACAGCGTGCCGCGACCAAACGGCCGCAGACGACGGCACCGCGTAACGGAAATGTATCAAAACGTCCAGTCAGCCGAAGGTATACCCGCTATGCTCCGAGGGTCATGCCAGAGTATCGATCTTCCAAGCGCATTTCAAAGCGCCTGAAATCGTTAGCTTTTTAGGTATGTCGGCGCAATTTGGCCGGTTTTGTCCGAGATCGCCAGCTGCGCTGCAGCAAGCCGTGCAACAGGCACCCGAAACGGGGAACAGGAAACGTAATCAAAGCCCGCCGCGCGACAAAACGCAATCGATTCGGGGTTGCCGCCGTGTTCCCCACAGATCGAGAGGGTGATTTCAGGCTTGGCCATGCGGCCGCGCTGCACGCCGAGCTGCAACAGCTCCCCGACGCCGTCCACGTCAAGCACGTGGAACGGGTCCTCGGGGAACACGCCCTGCTGCACATAGGCCGACATGAACCGCCCAGCGTCGTCCCGCGACAGACCATAGGTCATCTGCGTGAGGTCGTTGGTCCCGAAACTCATGAACGCCGTGTGCACCGCGATCTCATCCGCGCGCAACGCGGCCCGCGGCGTTTCTACCATCACCCCCAGCCGATAGGTGAAATCAACGCCACGCTCGGATTTCACCGCCGCCGCCACCGCATCGATGCGGGTCTTGACCAGTTCTACCTCGCGTTTGGCCGACACCAGCGGGATCATGATTTCCGGCACCACCGGATCGCGTTCATGCGAAGCCTCCAGCGTGGCCTCGAAAATCGCCCGGGCCTGCATGTCGTAGATCTCGGGCACCGTCACCCCCAGGCGCACGCCGCGCAGGCCCAGCATGGGATTATATTCGCCCATTTCCTCGACCCGGCGGGTCACGTCGCTCACCGGCAGCCCCAACGCTTCGGACAGCTCGCGCTGGCCGGCATTGGTGGTGGGCAGGAATTCATGCAACGGCGGATCGAACAGGCGGATGCAGACCGGCATCCCCTCCATGATCCGGAACAGCTCGCGGAAATCCTTGCGCTGCATCGGCAACAGCCGCGCCAAAACCGCCGCCCGGCCGGCAGAGGTCTCGGCAAAGATCATTTCGCGCATCACCGTCAGACGACCGGGATCAAAGAACATATGCTCGGTCCGGCACAGACCAATGCCCTGGGCATTGAAGTTGCGCGCGGTCTGCGCGTCCGCCGGCGTATCGGCATTGGCGCGGATGTCGATGTCGCGCGCCTGGTCGGCCCAGCCCATCAATGTCTGGAACGCATCGTCCTGCGCCGCCTCCAGCATCGCAGGCTCCCCTGCCAGCACCTGACCGGAGGTCCCGTCCACCGTGATCGTATCGCCCGCCTTGAACACGCGCCCATCCGGAGCGGTCAACTGCTTGCGCCGGCTGTCGAACCGCAGGCTGGACGCGCCCACGATACACGGCAGGCCAAGCCCGCGCCCGATCACCGCTGCGTGGCTGGTCATGCCCCCCTTTTCGGTCAGCACCCCCGCCGCCGCATGCATGCCGCGTACATCTTCAGGCGAGGTCTCCCGCCGCGCCAGGATACAGGGCTCACCGCGCGATTTGCTGGCCTGGGCCTCCGCCGCGGTGAACACCAGCCGCCCGGTCGCCGCACCGGGGCTGGCGGCGATCCCGCTGCCGATGACATCGCGTTTTGCCTCCGGGTCCACCTGCCGGTGCAACAGTTCGTTCATCGAATGGGCGTCCACCCGCATCACCGCCTCCTCAGGCGGAATGATGCCATCCTCGGCCAGCTGCACCGCGATCCGAACCGCCGCCCGCGACGACCGCGCCACCCGCACCCCGTCAAGGATATGCACGCGCCCGTTCTCGATCACGAACTCCACCTGCATCTCGGCGCGCAGCTTGACCCGCATCAGCGCCGCATGCGCCTTCAGCTCGGCAAAGGCCTCTGGTGCCAGTTCCTCCAGCGACGGGCCGCGTTCGTCCCGTTCCAGATAGATCGATTCCGCATCGCTGCCCAATGCGTCGCGCCCCTGGCTCTGGCTCAGGTAGCGCCCCGTGATCTGCGGCAGACCGGTTTGCGAGTCCACCAGCTGCAACACGCCGGAGCCGCATTCGCCCTGCCCCAGCCCCGGCACCATTTCCTGCACGATCAGGCCAAGCCCCGCATCCGCCGGCGCCCCCTTGGCCGCCCGCAACAGCCGCGCCGAGGTGCCCTCCCAGGCCCGCGCCATCGTGCGCAGGACCGCCGCCAGCTGCTCGCCCGGGTCCTGCGGGAACGGCTCTTCGGCTTCGGCCTCATAGGCCTGCAACATTTCGCTCAGCGCATCCGGGCCGCCGTCCTCGACATCCTCGAACACATCCGGATCCAGCCGCGCCACATGCACCGCATAGGATTGTACAAACCGCAGATAAAGCGCCGCCGCCGCCTCGGGGCCAAGCGTGTCGCTCAGATCCACATAGCGCGCATCATTCATGCCGATGTTCAGCACCGCACCGGGGCCACCCCAATCGGGATCTTCCGACGACGGGCGCACACAAAGCAGCGCATCGGGGCGCAGATCGGCAAGGATCGCCTTGACGTCGACCATATAGCCTTCGGCGATTTCATGCACCGCGTCAAAGGACAGCGCCACGGTCTGCGGCACCGGCAGGTCCAGCCGCACCAGCCGCTGCAAGCATTTCGCCCGCCCGCCATGGGTCTGATTGGCAATCGGCGCGGTGGCGGTGATCAAAGTGGCCTTCGGGGTAGTATCCATCGGTGCGTCCCCTGTGTGCTTCTGCAATGCAGCAATCCTCCCTGACCCCGAGCATAAGGCGCGCCCACACGCCCGCAAGGGGGAAGCGCGCCGCTGTTGTGACAAAAACGGCCCTCACCAAGACTGGAGAGGGCCGCAAGCTGGCAAAAAGGCGCGGAGGATCAGCCCTCGATACGGCTGAGATCGGCGACCTGACCGCAGACCTTGCGGATCTGGCTCAGCAGGTTCAGCCGGTTGCGGCGCACCACCTGATTGTCGGAGTTCACCTGCACCGCCTCGAAAAACGCATCCACCGGCGCGCGCAGTGCGGCCATGCCGCCCATGGCGGCCGCGAAATCCTCGGCCTCGATGGCCGAGGAGATCGCCCCCTCGCCCGCTGCAAGCGCATCAAACAGGGCGGCCTCCGCCGCATCCTCGATGAATTTCTTGTCGGCCCCGTAGGAATATTCGACCCCGTCTTTTTCCTCGGCCTGCGACAGGATGTTGTTGGCGCGCTTGAACCCTTGCAGCAGGTTCTCGCCATCCTCCGACGACATGAACGCCTCCAGCGCTCGGGCGCGTTTCACCAGCAGCGTCAGGTCGTCATTGCCCTCCATCGCAATGCAGGCGTCGATCACATCGTGACGAATGCCCTGATCGCGCAGGAAGACTTTTAGACGGTCGTGGAAGAAGGAGAGAAGGTTATTCAAAAGCTCCTGGATACTGCCATCAATTGAAAGCGTTTCAGTAGGATTATTTTCCAGAGTAGACGCGTCTACTCCCGAATCCACATCGACACCAAACCTTCTTGCGATCTCTTCAAATTTTACTCCAGAAATCCCGCCTATTCCATCTCCACCTGCAACTTTGAATGCCGACATTCCATTGAGAGCATTTCCAAGATCAAAGATAGGCAACAATGCCAGCCTTGGCCCATTCTCAAGCACCAGCCGGATCACACCCAGTGCGGCACGACGCAGCGCATAGGGGTCTTTGGACCCGGTGGGTTTTTCATCAATCGCCCAGAACCCCGTGAGCGTGTCGATCTTGTCGGCCAGCGCCACGGCAACCGACACTGGCTCTGTCGGCACCTCATCGCTGGGGCCCAGCGGCGAATAATGCAGCTGACAGGCATTGGCGACGTCTTGCGGCAGCCCTGCGGCCTGAGCGTAATAGCGCCCCATCAGGCCCTGAAGCTCGGGGAACTCATAGACCATCTCGGAGCTGAGGTCCGCCTTGGCGACCTTCGCCGCCTGTTCCGCCAGATCCGCATCCGCGCCCACGACAGGGGCGATTTCGCGCGCCAGCGCCGCGATCCGGTCGATCCGTGCCGCCTGAGTGCCGAGCTTGTTGTGGAAGGTCACATTGCCAAGGCTCTCCAGCCAGCCTTCCATGCCGACCTCGGATTTCGCGATGCGCAGGTCGTTCTCCCAGAAGAACTTCGCATCTGCCAGACGCGCGCTCAGCACCTTTTGGTTGCCCGCCAGAATGGTGGCGCCATTGTCGGCGGTTTCGCGGTTGGCCACGGTAATGAACTTCTCGATCCGCCCGGTCTTGGGGTTCTTTACCGAGAAAAACTTCTGATGTTCCTTCATCGAGGTTTGCAGCACCTCCGGCGGCAGGTCGAGGAACTCTGCATCAATCGAGCCCATCAGCACCACCGGCCATTCCACAAGACCCGCAACCTCGGCCAGAAGGCCCTTGTCATCGACGACCTCAAGGCCCGAGGCAAAGGCCTGATTGGTGGCATCCTGCCAGATCGCCGCCTCGCGCTCCTTGGGGTCCAGCACCACAAAGGCGCGTTTCAGCTTGGTGGCGTAGTCCTCAAATCCGGTGACCGAAATCCGCGCGGGCGCCATGAAGCGATGGCCGCAAGTCGTATCGCCGGATGTGATGCCGTCGATATCCAGCGGCACCACCTCGCTGCCGTCTTCGCGCGTCAACACGCACAGGATCGAATGCAGGGGCCGTACCCAGCGCAACGACCCAGCACCCCAGCGCATGGATTTGGGCCAGGGGAAGTTGCGGATGGTGTTTTCCAGCACCTCGGCAATGATCTCTGCTGCCGGGCGCCCCGGTTTCTCGATGATTGCGAAATAGACCGCCCCTTTGGGGGTGTCGCGCTCCTCAAGCTGATCGCGGCTCAGACCTGCACCGCGCAAAAAGCCCTCGATCGCCTTGTCGGGCGCGCCTACTTTGGGGCCTTTGCGCTCTTCGCGCACGGTGGGGGAATGATCCAAGAGCCCCTCAATGGCCAGCGTCAGGCGGCGCGGCGTGGTCAGCGCATGTGCGCCGGCATAGGTCAGACCCGCCTCGACCAGACCGTCGGTCATCCGCTTCTTCAAATCTTCGCCCGCGCGCGCCTGCATGCGGGCGGGGATTTCCTCGGAGAAAAGTTCGATCAGAAGATCAGCCATTACGAGTCCTCAACGGTTCGGATCTGCCGTGCGTTCACGGCAATAAGGGATGTGGCAACAGACGCGCCTGCGCCCGTCAGTTGGTTTGCGGCCGCTTGGGGCATTCCTCGCCCACAATGGTGCCGTCATAGGCCTTTTCGCCACAGTTGTTCAGTTCGTGCCAGACGTAACCCCGGCCATCCTCGGTGATGGCCACGATCCGGTCGACACCAAATTCGATGTTCTTTTCAGAGATAAACGCCTGCGCGCGCCCGTCTTTCAGGGCCGCGCCGATCTCTGCGGCATCAAAACAGTCAAACCAGCCCGGCGCATTGCGCGGATCCTGCGCTTCCGACAGCTGATAGAGCTGCGCCACCTCTGCCGGTTTCAGCGGCGTGGTGAAACAGGCGCGATAGCGGATCGGGGAACTGTCGGCGTCAATGGCCTGGAAATCGCCATAGGCGATAGGCTCCGGGGTTTCGCCGCCGAGAGGCATCAACACAACGTCCTGCCCGGGCTGCGCGGCGACCTTGTCGTAGTAGCCGTAGACTTGCAGATAATACATCGCGATCCCCGCCACGAGGCCAGAGACCACGAGGATGATCGACAGGATCTTTCCGGTCATGTCAGATGCTCCCTTGCGCCGCTCAGGCCGCTGTTTCGCCCGCAGTCTCGCCGGCATGTCCGCCCGCCTCGGTCAGCACAAAGGCATCGGCGCATTGCTTTGCCAGCGTGCGCACGCGCCCGATGTAGGCCTGACGCTCGGTCACGGAGATCACACCGCGCGCATCCAACAGGTTAAAGATATGCGAAGCCTTGATGCATTGGTCATAGGCCGGATGCGCCATGATGATACGCTTGCCGGTTTTGGGGTCCATATGCTCCTGTGCGAGGATCGCGGCACATTCGGCCTCGGCTTCCTCGAAATGACGCAAGAGCACCTCGGTATTGGCCACGTCAAAGTTCCAGCGGGCGTATTCTTCTTCGGTCTGCTTGAAGATATCGCCATAGCTCAGCGGTTGTGGCGACTGCGGATCGTTGAAGGGCATGTCCATCACGTGATCAATGCCGAGGATATACATAGCCAGACGTTCCAGACCGTAGGTCAGCTCGCCCGAGACCGGGTGGCAATCATGGCCGCCAACCTGCTGGAAATAGGTAAACTGGCTGACTTCCATACCGTCGCACCAGACTTCCCAGCCCAGCCCCCAGGCCCCCAGCGTCGGGCTTTCCCAGTCGTCCTCGACAAAGCGGATGTCGTGCAGCTCCATATCGACGCCGATGGCCTCCAGCGAGCCGAGATAGAGCTCCTGCAAGTCCGGCGGGCTGGGTTTGATCAGCACCTGATACTGGTAGTAATGCTGCAAGCGGTTCGGGTTTTCACCGTAGCGCCCGTCCGTGGGGCGGCGCGAGGGCTGTACGTAGGCGGCGGCCCATGCGTTGGAGCCGAGCGAGCGCAGCGTGGTTGCCGGGTGAAAGGTGCCCGCGCCCACCTCCATATCGTAGGGTTGCAGGATGGCGCAGCCCTTGGAGGCCCAATAGGTCTGCAAACGCAGGATGATCTCCTGAAACGAACGCGGGGCGGTGGTCTGGGTCATGTCTCTTCCCCTCTAGGGCATCGGCGCGCCCGCCCTGGCCGAGCCTCGGGGGCCCCGCATGGACGGTGCAATGTTCGACCGTCTTCCTATGCAAGCCCCCCGGCGGGGTCAACGGCCCCGTGCGCCGCAGGGCACTGTGGCCACCATGACACGGGGAAAAATCCCGGGGATGTGTCGAAGATGAGAAACATTTACACTTTACACGTCAATGTGCGGATCATCGCCGTTCCCTTTGGGGTCACAAAGTGGTTACCTGCGCGGCGAACAAAATCCGTTTCTTCGTACAGAGGTTGAGCAATGAAGAACCTAATTGCCTCGGTGTTGTGGGCATTGACCATGTGCCTCGCAGCACTTCCGGGCGTTTCGCAGGCCCAACAGTCGGGCGCTGGCGGCGTCTGGATCCAGGTGGCCGCGCGCCCCTCGCTCCAGGAAGCGCAGGAAGAGGCCCGCGATTTCGCTTCTCGCCTGCCCGATGTGTCGGGATATGCGCTCGGTGGCGGCTGGTACGGCATCGTCATCGGCCCCTATGCCCGCCCCGACGCCGAACAGGTGCTGCGCGTCTACCGCGCCGAAGGCCAGATCCCGCGTGACAGTTTCATCACCTTTTCGGGCAATCTGCGCACCCGCTTCTACCCGGTCGGGGCCGAGGCGGACGTGCCGTCTACCGCGCCGCTGACCGCAACCGGGACCGAGGAAGAGGTCGCCCCTGTTGCCGAGGCTGCGCCCGTGGACACCACGGTGCCGGATGAAACCCCGGCACAGGCCCGCCAGAGCGAACGTGCCCTCACCCGTGACGAACGGATGGATCTGCAAATCGCGCTGAAGGCCGCAGGCTTCTACACTGCGGGCATCGACGGTGCCTTTGGCCGTGGCACCCGGGCCTCCATGTCCGACTGGCAGGCTGCGCGCGGCTATGAGCCCACCGGCGTGCTCACCACCGGGCAGCGCCAGGCGCTCATGGATGAATACAATGCGCCGCTGATCTCCACCGGGATGGCGCGCCACACCGACGCGCGCGCCGGCATCGCACTGGACCTGCCCCTGGGCGAGGTTGCTTTCAGCCGCTACGAGCCGCCCTTTGCGCATTTCGAACCCGCCGGAGACCTCGGCGTGCAGGTTCTGCTGATATCCCAACCGGGCAACCGCCGTACGCTCTATGGTCTTTATGACATCATGCAGACGCTGGAAATCGTGCCGCTGGACGGTCCGCGCGAACGCTCCGGTGATCGCTTCACCCTAGAGGGGCGCAACGACGAGATCGTCTCTTATACCGAGGCGCGTCTGGACAATGGCGAGATCAAGGGCTTCACCCTGGTCTGGCCCGCCGGAGACGAGGCACGCCGCACCCGGGTGCTGTCGGCCATGCAACAGAGCTTTACCCGGCTGGACAATGTTCTCGACCCGGCCGCCGGCATGGATGACGCGCAGTCGATCGACCTCGTCTCCGGCCTGGAGGTGCGCAAGCCGCGCCTGTCGCGCTCCGGGTTCTTCGTGACCGCAAACGGGATCGCCGTCACCACGGCAGACGTCGTGAACGGATGTGGCCGCGTCACCATCGACCGCGACGTGACTGCCGATGTGCTGCTAGCGGATGCCGAGGCGGGCATCGCAGTCCTGAAGCCGCAGCAGGCGCTGACGCCGATGGCCACGGCCCCGCTTGCAGCCACGGCCCCGCGCCTGCGCAGCGCGCTTGCGGTATCGGGCTACTCCTACGGTGGTGTGCTTGGTGCTCCAAGCCTGACCTGGGGCGCGCTCAGCGACCTCAGCGGCCTTCAGGGCGAGAGCCACCTGGCCCGTCTGGAACTGACCGCTCAGCCCGGTGATGCCGGCGGGCCGCTGCTGGACAAGGACGGGACCGTGCATGGCATGCTGCTGCCCGAAGCCACGGACGGGCCGACCCTGCCCGAGGGCGTGCGCTTTGCGCTCAAGGGCGAGGTGATCCGCATGGCGCTCGACAAGGCCGGCGTCGGCATGCCGGCCACCCAGGCCGCAGCCACCGGCGAGCTGCCGATGTCGTTGCTGCAAAAAGAGGCCACCGGCCTCACCACCCTGGTGAGCTGCTGGGACTGACCCCACACACTAAAAAACAAAAAGAGGCTCCCGAAGCGATCTTCGGGAGCCTCTTTTTTATGCACGGTCACCGGAAAGACCGGGGGCAGCCCCGGCCCTTATGGCCGCGCTCAACCTTCGATGGCGGTAATCATGTCGACACGGGTGCCGTGGCGGCCGCCTTCGAACTCGGCATCGACAAAGGCGTCGACGATCTCAAGCGCCACGCCTTCGCCAACGACGCGTGCGCCGATCGACAGCATGTTGGCATTGTTGTGGGCACGGATCATCTGCGCGGAGAATGTGTCACAGCAGACACCGCAGCGGATGCCCTTGACCTTGTTTGCGGCCATCATGATGCCCTGACCGGTGCCACAGAGGACAATTCCGAGGTCGCTCTCGCCTGCGGCCACATGACGTGCGGCGGCCTCGCCATGGGTCGGGTAATGGGTGCTTTCCGGAGAGCTCGGCCCGAGGTCGGTCACGCTGAAGCCACGCGCCTCCAGATGTTTGGCGATGGTTTGGCGCAGCGCAATGGCGGCGTGATCACTGGAAAGTACGATGCGGTTGCTGGCAGTCATGATGCGGTCATCCCATGGTCCAGAGCCGATCCCGGCCCCGGTTTAGGTGGATCAGGTGGGGTTCACCCGTCCCTTACCCGGATTCAACACAGGGGCAAAGCCCCCAATCCGCCGCGACACGCCCGATCAGTAGGCATGGACGCGCCCGTCCCAAGTGTGGAAACACCCCGTTGTATCAAGCGACAGCACGTCGAATTCACGGATCAGCCCCACCGCGCTCTCCTGCGCCGTGATCTCGCCGTCCTGCCCGCCCATATCGGTACGCACCCAGCCCGGGTGATAGATGCCCACGGCGATGCCTTCGGGTTTCAGGTCGGTGGCAAGATTGCGCCCGATATTGAGCGCCGCCGCCTTTGACGCGCGATAGGCGTAGGATCCCCCCGGTGCGCGGGCGTGGCTGGCCATCTGCGACGAGATGATCGCGATCTTCGGCGCCTCTGCCAGCTTCAGGTTCGGCAGCATCGCCTGCACGGTCAGGAACACGCCGGTCACATTGACCGCCAGGGATTTTGCCCAGACTTCGGCAGTATAGTCATTCAACGCCATGGATTTATCGAGATAGACCCCCGCGTTGCAGATCAGCAGGTCGACCGGATCGCCCTTGATCTGCGCCGCAAAGCGCGCCTGCTGACCGGGATCGCTCACATCGAGCCGCGTGCCCGAGGAATGATCCCGCGAGGTCCCGGTCACCCGGTCGCCGCGGGCGGCCAGCCTTGTTTTCAGCTCGCGTCCGATGCCGCGGCTGCTGCCTGTCACGACCACATGCATTGGCGGTCTCCTTCCTGTCTGCTCTGCCTGTATACACCGGCCAGCGATCGGGTCCACCAATCTGCGGGACGGAGATGCCTCAATTTGTCTTGCGTGTCGGGGCGAAGGGCAACGGCAGCACCGGCACCCCGTCTTCGATCAGGGCTTTGGCCTCTTCGGGTTTTGCCTCGCCATGGATCGAGCGTTTCGGCGTCTCGCCCAGATACATGTCACGCGCCTGTTTGGCAAAATCGGTGCCCACATAGTCTGAATTCGCCTCGACCTGCTTTTTCAGCTCGGTGATCGCGGCCTCCAGCTCGTTTGCGGGCGCGGCAAGCGACGTCGGCGCGGGCGGCGCCGTTCCCGCCACCGCCGGCTGCGTCTCGCCCGGCTCTTCGGGGGTGGCGACGGTGGTGGCCGCGCGGCCAGGGCGCACTCTGGGCGCCATCAGAGCCTTCTCGACGCTGGTCGAACCACATTCGGTGCAGGCAACCAGACCCGCGCCGCGCAGTTTTTCGTAGGCCTCGGCGGACTGGAACCAGCTCTCGAACCCATGCCCTTCGGCGCATTTCAGTGCGTAACGTATCATGTTCTGTCTCGTCCTCAGAGGCGCCGATTAAATACGGCTGAGCGCCGTTTGCAAGGCCCCCTGCCATCCGCCCCGACTTCTGCCACCGCAGGTGACGTCACGGCCCCGGTGGCGCGAAGGATGTCAGCAGCGCGGCAAGCTCCGGTTCGGCCACCTGTTTCGCCGCACGCCGCAGCGACATCCATGCCCGCCTGCGCTCCCCCCGCTCTGGGAACTGCGTCGCCAGACCGCGCACGCGGAGCGGAAAAACATCAACCCGGCAGGCCAGTGCGGTCGCGTTCTCGCGCGTTTTGACATAGCTGAACCTGCCGATCCGCCCGTCCAGCGCCTGCCCACGCACGCCAGCCTCTTCCCAGGCTTCGATCGTGGCCGCTTCGGCGGCAGTTTTGCCGTCCATCGGCCAGCCCTTGGGGATGATCCAGCGGCCGGTCCGCCGCGAGGTCACCAGCAGCACCTTGACCCGCCCCTTGGCGGTGATCCGATAGCACAATGCCCCCACCTGCGGGTGCAGCTTCCGGTCGTCCTGCGGATCACTCACATCCAAGACCAACGCCATGGCGGGTCCCATCCTCTCTCGCCCTGCGGCACCGGCGGAGCGGTGTCAGCCCGGCGCGCCCAAATCCCGGGCCGCAGCCAGAGCGTGCCTGGCATTGGTTAACAATTCTTTTACCACCACTCCGGTCGAGGCGCATGGCGACATGCCGGTGGCATGTTTCGCCCGCTCTGACAGCCCTGTATGACATCGGGATGACACCAGCGGGCCCGGGGCGCGCGGATCACGGCGACAGCCTCTGCCGCAGCCGGTTCACTATGTCGGGATAAGGCACATCCGCCTCGATCGCCAACCGGCGCAGCGCGAAATGTACATGCGCCATTTCCTGATAATACCCGGAATAGACGTAGTTGACGCTGCCCCCCGCCACGGCCCCAAGCACCGGCACCATCTGTGCTGCAAGCTTGGGCCCAAGCGCCACCGCCAGACGCGGGGCAACCACTGCGATCAACTGCGACAGCCCGGCCCCCGACAGCCCCAGCCGCAGGGTCAGGAACCCGGTGTCCGCGCCATCGTCATGGGCCATCGGACCGGCGGCGGCAAAGACCTCGACCGCGTCGAACCGCACGCTTTTGGCATCGGGATCAAAGCCGTATTCCTCTGCGACGCCTTGAATGCTGCGCATCAAAAATGTCGTGGTCGCGGGCAATTCCACCAGCGCCCCCGGCAGCCCGGCCGCGCCGCCCACCAGACCCATCGTGGTACTGACCCAGCGATTGGTCTGGGCCGGCTGGTCCGGCACCATCCGCCGACTGAGCGCCGCCCCGCGCACCGACAGATGCAGCGCCTGCAACACCGCGCCTTCCACCGCGCCCCGCATGGGGCCCGGCAGTCGACGCATCAGGTCTTCGCCCTGCCCGCCCAGCGCATTCAACAGCCGCATGCCAAAACTGCCCGCCGCCCGGTAGCGCGCGGCAATTGCAGTCAGCTCGGCCTCGACGTCCCGTACCGTCAGGCTGCGCCCGCTCTGTTCCAGAATTTCACCCGGCAGTTCGCCCATGTGCGACCTCGTCCCCATTGCGCCTGCTACAAGAGATCAGCAGCCCAGGGCACGGTTTCAAGGTCTGGCCATCGCAGCCGGACACAAGCGTTACCCCTGCACCGCACCGTGCCAGCGGGTGACCGGCCCCTGCACCCCGTGCCACCCCGCCTCCGAGAGGCTGAGCCCCAGCACCCGTTCCAGGTTGGTCGGAGGCGGCATTACAACGCCTTCGAGCCGCTCAAAACCGAACCGGCGGTAATAGGGCGCATCGCCAACCAGGATTACTCGCTGCCAATGGCTGTGCTCCGCCTTCCACAGGCTGTCGCGGATCAACGAGGCACCGATGCCCTCGCCCTGCCGGGTCGGATGGACCGCCACCGGCCCCAACAGCAGCGCGTCACGATCCCCCACATGCACCGGCCAGAACCGGATCGCGCCTGCCAGAATGCCATCGCTGTCGCGCGCCACCTGACTGAGCGCGCGCACCGGGGCGACGTCGTCGCGCAACCGATAGGACGACAAGGCCGTCCGCCCCGGCGCAAAGCACAGGTCATAGAGGGCTTCCACCTCCCAGGAATCCTCCGGCATCTCCGGCGCGATGGTGATCACGTGTCTCTGGCTCCGTCAGCTGCGCTCTGCGACCAAGGGGCCAACTCGACGCGGGGGTGGATTTCGCCCTAGCACGGGCGTAAGTCTGGGGCAAACACTTGGAGACATAGAATGTTCTACCGCCCCGAGGATGGCCACGGCCTGCCCCACAATCCGTTTAACGCCGTCGTGACCCCCCGCCCCATCGGCTGGATCTCCACCCGCTCCGGCGCAGGCGTCAACAATCTCGCGCCCTATTCCTTTTTCAATGCCGTTGCCTATGTGCCGCCGCAGGTGATGTTTGCCTCCACCTCGACCAAGGCGGATCAGGACGGCACCAAGGATTCCATGGCCAATATCCGCGAGACTGGCGTCTTTTGCGTCAATATCGTTGAATATGCCATGCGCGATCAGATGAACAAATCCTCCGCAGCGCTTGATAAGGGCGTCGACGAGTTTGCCCATGCGGGGCTTGAGGCGGTCGCGTGCGAAACGATCAATTGCGCCCGTGTCGCAGGCGTGCCCGCTGCACTGGAGTGCAAGCTCACCCAGATCATCGACCTGCCCGGCGAGGCCAACAAAGTGGCCTTTGGCGAGGTGGTTGGCGTGCATTTGCGCGATGATTGCCTTGTGGACGGGATCTTTGACGTGACCAAATACCAGCCGCTCTCGCGCCTTGGGTATCGTGACTATGCCAAGGTCAACGACCTGTTCTCCCTGTCGCGCCCGGACGACTGAGATGCCGCTTCCTGATCCCAAACAACGCCATCCGATTGTGCTGCCGGACGGGACACCCCATGCAGGGACCGTGCAGCTGGCACAGGCGGTCGACAACCCGAATTTCATTGTCGGCGATTACACCTATGCGTCGGATTTCGACCCACCCCGCGACTGGGGCAGCCACCTCGCTCCCTATCTGTTTGCCGGCGCGCGCGAGCGGCTCAAGATCGGCCGGTTCTGCCAGATCGCCCATGGGGTGAAGTTCATCACCGCCTCGGCCAATCACGCGCAGGAGGGCCTCAGCTGTTACCCCTTCCCGGTCTTTGATCCGGCGCAGATGGCCGGGTTTCAGCCGGACACCCGCGACACGGTGATCGGCAATGATGTCTGGATCGGCTACGGCGCGTTGATCCTGCCCGGCGCGCGCATCGGCGACGGGGCCATCATCGGCGCCGGTGCCGTGGTGCGCGGCACGGTTCCCCCCTACGCGATCATGACAGGCAATCCGGCCAGCATTGCCCGCCATCGGTTCCCCAAGCCCCAGATTGCACGGCTCCTGGCGCTGAAATGGTGGGACTGGCCGGCCGAGCTGATCCTGCGCGCAGAACCGGCCATCACCTCCGGCGATCTCGACATGCTGGAGGCGCTCGCCCCCGATTGAAAGCTGCTGCTTCGGAGCCACCCTCGCCTGATCCCGAACGGATGGGCCGGGGCGCGGCGTGCAAGGCAAATTGCCGAGGCTCCGCGCCCGCACGGGCGGGGATACGGCCATTTTCCTTGTCGCGATGGGGCACGGTCCGTCAGGCCGGAGTCAGGCGAGGATGGCTGCGCAGACTGCTGCTTTGGTGAATCCGAGCCGCATCCCAAACACAAAAAAGCCGCGGTCCCGCATGGGACCGCGACCGCTTAACTGACCTGACGCCCCACGCTCAGTGGCCGCCGAGGATACCTGTCTTCACCGAGTAGTCGACCGCCAGACCGTATTCCGGGTCATCGTCACTGTCGATCATCAGATGGCCGGCCTTGGACAGCAATTCGTGGCAATCCCGGCTCAGATGGCGCAGCTGCAAGGTCTTGCCAGCCGCGGCATAGCGCCCGGCCACCGCCTCGATCGCCTGGAGCGCGGACTGGTCGACAACACGCGAGGCGGCGAAATCCACGATCACCACATCCGGGTCGCCTTGCACGTCGAACAGCTCGATGAACCCATCCGTCGACCCGAAAAACAGTGGCCCCTGGATTTCATAAACCTTGGCCCCCGCTTCGCTGACACTGTCGCGGGTGATGGCGTGAATGCGGCGGGCGTTGTTCCAGGCATAGGCCAGCGCCGACACGATGACCCCGACCACAACCGCGATCGCCAGGTCGGTCATGACGGTCACAACCGTTACCAGCACGATCACAAAGGCGTCCATCAGCGGCACCTTGGTCATGATCTTGAAGCTGTTCCAGGCAAAGGTCCCGATCACCACCATGAACATCACCCCGACCAGGGCGGCCAGCGGGATCTGCTCGATCAGGGGCGAGGCGACAACGATGAACGCCAGCAGGAACAAGGCCGCCGCGATCGCCGCGATCCGGGTGCGCCCGCCGGAGTTCACATTGATCATCGACTGACCGATCATCGCACAACCGCCCATGCCGCCAAAGAAGCCGGTCACGATGTTGGAGGTCCCTTGTGCAATGCACTCCTGGCTTGCGCCGCCGCGCTTGCCGGTGATTTCGCCCACCAGGTTCAGGGTCAGGAGGCTCTCGATCAGACCGATCGCCGCCAGGATCACCGCATAGGGCAGGATGATCTGCAAGGTTTCCCAGGTCAACGGCACCATCGGGATGTGGAACATCGGCAGCCCGCCCTCGATCGAGGCCAGATCGCCGACCCGCGGCACATCAAGACCAAAGGCGATCACGATCACCGCGGTGATGCCGATGCCTGCCAGCGGTGCCGGAATGATCTTGGTCAGTCGCGGCATTACCCAGATGATCGCCATGGTCAGCGCCACCAGCGCCAGCATAGTCGCCAGTTGCGGACCGGCCAGCCATGCGCCGCCACCGGCGCCATGGCCGGTGTTTTCCACGCTCCCGGGCACCTTGAACTGATTGAGCTGCGCCAGGAAGATCACGATCGCCAGACCGTTCACAAAGCCCAGCATCACCGGATGCGGCACCAGGCGGATGAACTTGCCCCAATGCATCACACCGGCAATCACCTGGAAGATGCCCATCAGCACCACCGCGGCAAACAGATATTCAACGCCGTGATCGGCCACCAGCGCCACCATCACCACCGCAAGCGCGCCGGTCGCACCAGAGATCATGCCCGGCCGCCCCCCGATCAGCGCCGTAATCAGCCCCACCAGGAACGCCGCATAAAGCCCCACCAACGGGTGCACATCGGCAACAAAGGCAAAGGCGACCGCTTCCGGCACCAGCGCCAGCGCCACGGTCAGCCCTGACAGAAGCTCGGTGCGCACGCGAGCCACGGTAAAGCCCTCGTCCTGCATGATGGAAAGATTGGGAGGAGAGATATTCTTGGCCAATAGGCCCAGTATGCCGCGTGTCATGCCACCAATACCTGTAAATTTGGGAAGGAAGATTTGTGCGCCTGTTAGCGCCAATGCCCCTGCGACACAAGAGATGGCCAGAAATCACCCCCCGAAACCGCGTTACCTGCGCAGTTCAGTGGCACCAGGGTGCGGATCCGTCGGTGAAACCGCCAGCGCTGCGTCCGAGCCGAACCTCCTCTCCCACACCCGGCTCACATGCCCGCTCCGCCGCAAAAAAACGGGGAGCCCGAAGGCTCCCCGATGCCGTGAGTGAGTGGCATGATAGGAAAACGGTGGGCGCGCTGTTAGCTGCCCGGCATGATGACCTTGTCGATCACGTGGATGATGCCGTTCTCGGCCTCGATGTCGGCCTGGATGACCTTGGCCTCATCCACCATCGCGCCGCCGTCGATGTCGACGGTGATCTCAGCGCCTTGCACCGTGGCGGCCTTCATGCCGTCGGTCAGGTCGGAGGACATCACCTTGCCCGGCACCACGTGGTAGGTCAGCACGGAGATCAGCTGCTCCTTGTTTTCGGGCTTCAGCAGTTCCTCGACGGTGCCCTCCGGCAGGGCCTCAAAGGCAGCATCGGTCGGCGCAAAGACGGTGAAGGGGCCGTCGCCCTTGAGCGTATCGACCAGATCAGCGGCGGTCACGGCCGCGACGAGGGTGTCGAAGTTGTCGTTGCCCGACGCGATATCGACGATGTCCTTGGAATGACCGCCCGCAAAGGCGGCAGTGGCGACGGCAAAGCTGGCAACGGTACCGAGTGCAAACTTGCGGAACATGGTGGAACTCCTCTTGTCTCTGTCACAATGGACGTCGCGACCGCGACATCTGTAGAGCACAACGAAACAAGCTCCGATCTGGATCTGGCGGATCTTTGCCACCGCCCGTTTGACACAAGGGAAAAGCCCCCTAAGCCGGGGGCTGTTCAGAAATCCAGTCACACCTGCGTGTGAAGCTGTGATCGCCTGTGAGTGATCCGGGGGCGTTGCGGGCGTCAGAGCCCTTCGAACTCGCAGAGCACATGCACGTCCATCCCGAGGTTTTCGAGATGCGTGCGCCCACCAAGTTCCGGCAGATCGATGATAAAGGAACAGGAGATGATCTCGCCGCCGAGCTTCTCGATCAGCTTGATCCCTGCACCGGCTGTACCACCGGTGGCCAGCAGGTCATCCACCACGAGAATTTTCTCGCCGGGCTGAATGGCGTCCTTGTGCAGCTCGACCACTGCCTCGCCATACTCCAGCTTGTATTCCTGCGAGATGGTCGCGCCGGGCAGTTTGCCCTTCTTGCGCACGGGCACAAACCCGGTGCCCAACTGATGCGCGATGGCCCCGCCGAGGATAAAACCGCGGGCTTCGAGCCCCACCACCTTGTCGATGCGCTGACCGGCATAGGGGTGCAGCATCTGGTCCACCGCCATGCGGAACCCGCGCGGGTCGGCAAACAGGGTGGTCACATCGCGAAACATGATCCCTTCGTGCGGGAAATCGACGATGGTGCGGATGTAGTCCTTGACGGTTTTCGACGTGCTCATGGGGCGGTGGTCCCTGACTTGGCTTCCTGGATCGGTTCACATCCGACCTGGGACTGCGCCTCAAACCGCCGGACCTGTGCGGTGTGACCGAAGCACGCCCGCCGTGCAAGCGTCAACGCCCCTCAAGGGCCCGTGCGTGTCCGCGTTTGTGGCACAGCTGCCTATTTCCGCTTGGTCAGGTAGGTCCGGTACAGGCCTTCGGGCAGCCAAGACAGGTGACGCCGCAGCCAGTCGTGGCGGCGAGTGGTCAGCAAATTTCGGGCTACATGCAGGTTCATTGTTGAACTCTCCTTATCGTTTACAAATACTCATGCTCGGATATGCAGTGCAAAGCTGCATATGCAATGTATATACAGCTCCTTGCCATCTTTCAAGGACAAGCCCCAGGACGACCGTGAACAAGAAGTCAAAAGAGAAGCCGTCGAAGAAGGACAGCCAGCTGGTTCTGCGGCTGGACAAGGCCGAGCGCGACGCGTTTGTGGAACTGTGCAAAGCGCTGGATACCTCGGCCGCGCGCGAGATCCGTCATTTCATGCGGGACTTCGTGAAGAAGAACAAAAAGGGCTAGCGGAGCGTCAGGCCCCGCACCAGTGGTCAGGCGGGACGCCGGCGATCCGTGCTCCACCGCATCAACGCCTCCAGGGGGCCATGGCGAAAGGCCAGCGCCCAGACCCGCGCATAGATCGCCGACAAGACACAGAACCCGAGGCTGTAGATCAGGATCTCCGTCGTCGTCAGGCTGCCCCCCAAGAGGCCCAGCGCCTCCAGTAGTCCCATCCCGAACAGGATGTGAAAGATATAGAGGCTGAGCGCCTGCCGTCCCGGTGCCGTGAGCCATGCGCCCAGCCCGGCGCGCTCCAGCATGGGCGCACATAGAAGCACCGCCCCAAGCGCGGCTGCCGCGCTGCCGCTGGCCGCGACAAGATAGGTCGGGCCCGGCGGTATCATTGCGGTGTCGAACAGCGGCAGCAGCTCCGGATCGGAGACCAGTTGCCCCGGGATCGCGCCCAGGCCAGCTGCCAGAAGGCCAAGACCCAGCATGCGCAGCTGCACCCGCCGGTCGGCCAGATCCAGACGACCCAGCCAGAGACCAAAGAGAAGGAACGCCAGCCAGGGGAGTACCGGATGCCAACCGTTGAAGAAGGAATGCATCAGGAATCCGGGGAAGGTCCAGAACCCGGTGTACTCCAGACTGTCCCAATCCCAGTTCTGGTCGTAGTCAAGCCCGGCGTGGATGGCCACGCTTGCGATCAGCAGGGCAACGATCACGCCCCAGATCACCGGCCCGGACGCGCGCAGGAAGGGCAGCGCACAGAGGAAATAGAGCGCGTAGAAATGCAGGATGTCGGCCTCGAAAATCAACAGGTTCAACAGGCCTGCCCCCATCAGGAAGGCCGCCCGTTTCACCATGGTGACCGCATCCGGACGCCCAAGCGCCAATCCGACGCCCGCCAGCACCACAAACAGGGCCGCCGCGCGCCCTTCCAGCGCGTTGGTGATCAGCGAGGGAAAGTCCGCGGCGGGCTGAACTTCGGCCGCCAGTCGGAAATTCACCAGCACCATGCCGCAATAGGCCAGGAACCGTGCCATATCGATCCCGGTCAATCGCGCACCTGTGCGGGTCATTCCGACGCCCTCCCTGCGTTTGGAAACAGTTCCACCTGTCCTTAACAAAGGAACGAGGGGCGTGGAATGAAAGATGGGCACGGAAATTTTTCCTGCCCACCCGGGATCTTGAGCGATACTGTTGCCCGTTGGCGTCAGCCCAGTACGCGTCCGGCAACCGCGTCGAGCTTGGCCAGCAGCGCCGGGTCGCGCTTGTCCGGTGCCGTCATGATGGCATACTCCAGCGCCCGGTCACAGCCGTGCGGACAGGGGGCGCGGTCGGCCCCAAGGCGTGCGGGCAGCCCCTTGACCAGCGCCCGGCCCTTGTCGGAGTTGCCTTGCAAGGTGGCGATGATCTCGGTGATGTCCACGGCGCCATGATCCGGGTGCCAGCTGTCATAGTCGGTGACCATGGCGATCGAGGCATAGCAAAGCTCCGCCTCGCGGGCGAGCTTGGCCTCGGGCATATTGGTCATGCCGATCACATCGGCGCCCCAGACATCGCGGTACATCTTCGATTCCGCCATCGAGGAGAACTGCGGCCCCTCCATCGCCAGATAGGTGCCGCCCCGATGCACGGTGATTCCGGCGGCGCGGGCCGCGTCCTCGCAGGCATCCCCCAGCCGGGGACAGGTTGGATGCGCCACCGAAACATGGGCGACACAGCCGGAGGAGAAGAAGCTTTTGTCACGCGCGAACGTCCGGTCGATGAACTGGTCCACGATCACAAAATCCCCCGGCGCCATCGTCTCGCGGAAGGACCCGCAGGCGGAGACCGAGATCACGTCGGTTGCACCGATCCGCTTGAGCGCGTCGATATTGGCACGGTAAGGCACATCGGTCGGCGCATGCACGTGACCGCGCCCGTGTCGCGGCAAAAAGGCCATTTTCACGCCGTCGAAGCGTCCGGTCAGGATATCATCCGAAGCGGTGCCCCAGGGGCTGTCGACGCGACGCCATTCGGCCCCCTCCAGCCCGTCGATATCATAGATGCCGGAGCCGCCGATCACGGCGATCATGGTCTCTGTCATTTGGATCTCTCCTGCCGGTGTTTGTCGACCTATGGCCGAGCGGGGCGCGGTTTGGCAAGCGGCTGTTGCACCGAGCAAGGGATTTTACCGCAGGTGCCCGGCCCGCAGGCGGGGCACCGCTACGCGGCTGTCTTGCGCTAGGCGACCACCGCGCCGGGGTTCATGATCCCATGCGGGTCCAGCGCCGTTTTGATGGCGCGCATGGCGGCCAGCTTTACCGGGTCGCCATACCGTTCCAGATCCGCGACCTTGAGGCGCCCGATCCCGTGTTCCGCGCTCATGGAGCCGCCATAGTCATGCACAAGATCATGAATGATGCGTTTGACCTCTGCGCGCAGGGGCTCGTATTCCGCACGCGACCGCCCTGCCCCCGGAAAGACGTTGTAATGCAGGTTGCCATCCCCCAGATGACCAAAACAGTTGATCCGGAGCGAGGCATCCAGTTCTGCAATGGCCGTCCAGCCGGCGGGGATGAAATCCGGGATACGCGAGATCGGCACGGAGATGTCATGGCTCGACACCGAACCGATCAGCCGGTTGGCCTCGGGGATATGCTCACGCAGGGCCCAGAGCGCCTGACGCTGCGCTTCTGACTGCGCGATGACGCCATCCGTGGCAAGGCCCGCCTCCATCGCGAGACCAAAGAGATCGGCCAGCGCGTCCTCGGCGTTCTGCCCCTTGCCGAGGCCAAGCTCGATCAGCACGCACCAGTCCGGGCGGGGATCGAACGGCTGGCGCAAATCCGGCAGTTTCTCGGCCAGAAAATCCAGCCCCTGACGATGGATCAGCTCAAAGGCGCTCACCGCCTCGCCCACGGCATCCCGCGCCAGCGCCAGCAGCGCCACCGCCGCAGAGGGGTCCGGCACGGTGAAAATCGCCGTGCCGGCATTGGCGGGAATGGGCGAGAGCTTCAGCGCCGCAGCGGTAATCACACCCAGTGTGCCCTCCGCTCCGATCAGCAGATTGCGCAGATCATAGCCGGTGTTGTCTTTCCTCAGCCGTGACAGGCCATGCCAGATCTCGCCCGTGGGCAGGACCGCCTCCAGCCCGAGGCAAAGATCGCGCGCATTGCCGTAGCGCAACACGTTGACGCCGCCCGCATTCGTCGCAAGGTTGCCACCGATCTGGGCCGTGCCTTCGGCCGCAAGCGACAGGGGGAACAGCCGCCCCGCGTCGGAGGCCGCCGCCTGCACCTCCGCCAGCACCGAGCCCGCCTCGGCGATGAGCGCGTTTTCCTCCGGATAGACCGCGCGAATGCTCCGCATCCGTTCGAGCGACAACAGCAGCGGCGCGGGCCCCTCGGGCATCACCTGCCCGCCAACCAATCCGGTGCCGCCGCCATAGGGCACCACCCCGACATGCGCGTCATGCGCGGCGCGGATGATCTCTGCCACCTCCTGCGTGGTGCGTGGCAAGGCCACCGCCGTCGCTTGCCCCGTGTAGCGGCCACGCGGCTCCTCAAGGTAGCGCGCCTCCGGTCGGCGGAGCGTATCCGCAGGTAGACGGGCAGACAGGGCATCAAGAAAGTCGGGATCGGCAGGGTTCAATGTCATAGCCACTGCATCCGAAATCCGCACAGCAAAGGCAAGTCTCTTGGACGGATCACGGCGCGGCAGCCAGAAACGCGGGCCGCAGAACATAGACCGTGGGCCGGTCCGGCAGGCTGCGCAGGGAGACCACAAGCTCCGGGCCCTTCACGCGTTCGATCGCATAGCTTTCTCCGATGCGGCTGAGAAAGCGTTCCAGCGTGACCTCGCCAAACCAATGCATCGGGATCACCACCGAGGACCGCAGCCGCCCCAGCACCTCGAGCATATCTGGCAATGGCAGCGTGGTGCCGCCATCGACCGCCGCCATCACCACATCAAGCCGCCCGAGAGCCGCAAACTGCGCCGGTGTGGGCACGTGATGCAGATGTCCAAGATGGCCGATGCACAGGCCCGCAACCTCGAACACAAAGATGGAATTGCCATTGGGCTCCACCCCGCTACCGGACCGGATGTCGGTGGAGACATTGCGGATCAGCATCTCGTCGAGGTCCAGATGGTGGTCGATGCCCTCGCCAAAGGCGCCCCAGCCCCTCAGCACATGCGGGATCGCAGGGTCCGGAAATTCGGTCCAATGGGTTCCATGGGCGTGGTTCATGGTAACAACATCGGGGATTAGCGGCGCGGTCCCGAGAAAGCCCGTGAAGTCGGTGACGACATTCAGCCCACCGGCGGTCTGGATCAGAAAGGACGCATGGTCGATGTAGTGGATCCGCACGGAGGCGCTATCGGGCAGCGGATCCTGCCAGCTCGCCTGATGCAGATATTCTATCCCGGGCGCGGCTTCCGCCAGCGCAATACAATGGCTGGCACGACGCTCCTGAGCGGAGACCGCACCAGCCAGGACGGCCAGGCCAGCCGTGAGCACACACCAAAACATCACTCGCATTCTTCTGGTTTAGGTCGATTGCGCTCCGGGTCACGCAAAAAACGTGCTGTGCGGGTCTAAAAGCCCTCAGGCCTGCCCCACCATGGTCTTGCCGCGGCGATCATTGCGCAGCGCGGCATAGAGCACATGGGTGCGCCAGCGCCCGTTGATCTGGAGATAGGACTGCGCCACACCTTCGTATTTGAAACCGGAGCGTTCCAGGAGCCCGCGAGAGGCGGCGTTTTCCGGCAGGCAGGCGGCCTCGATCCGGCTCAGGTCCAGGCGGGTAAAGGCATGGTGGACCACCGCGCCGATGGCCTCGCGCATGTAGCCCCGGCGGGAAAACTGCGTGCCGGTCCAATAGCCGATGGTGCCTGCCATAGCCGGACCGCGCCGGATATTATCCAGCGTGATGGCCCCGACCAAATGGTCATCCTCGCGCCGGATCAGGAACAGCGGCAGGGCCGACCCCTGTGCAATGGACCGCTTGGCCCAGTAGACCCGGTTGGTAAAGGATTTGCGGCTGAGGTGATCGGGCGACCAGGCTGGTTCCCACGGAACCAGATGATCTTTGCTCTGCTGACGCAGAAAGGCCCAGTACCGGAAATCCGCGTGCACCGGCGGGCGAAGCGTCAGACGCTCCGTCTCCAGTTTCACCGTCCGACGGGCCAGAAGCATCAGGCAGCGCGCCTCCGGGCGATCTCCTCAAGGCTCGGCGCATCTGCGACCGGACCATAAAGAGCAAGGGCCGCAGGCGCTTCGCGCGCGATCTGTGCCGCCATGGCGCGTACGTCCGCAGTGGTCACCGCGTCGATTTTCTCGACTGTGGCCTCAAGGCTGGGCACGCGGTCCCAGATCTGCACAAGTCGTGCCAGACGTTCGGCGCGGTTCGAAGGGCTTTCCAGCCCCATCAGCATGCCCGCCTTCATCTGCGCACGTGCGCGCTCGACCTCGGCATCGGACATATCGTCGGCGGCGCGTTTCAGCTCGTCCACGGTGATGCCCACAAGATCGGCGACCTGTTCGCCCGCCGTGCCGGCATAGATGGTCATCATGCCCGTGTCCTCATAGGCGCCCGCCTGAGAGAAAATCGTGTAGCACAGGCCCCGCTTTTCGCGCACTTCCTGAAACAGCCGCGAGGACATGCCGCCACCAAGGGCCGCCGCATAGATCTGCGCGATATAGATGTCGTCGGCGCGGTAGCTGGGGCTTTCAAAGGCCAGCGCCACATGAGCTTGCTCCAGCGCCTTGTCGCGCCGGGCCTCACCGCCGACAAAGCTGGCGGTCTCCACCACGTCCTGCTGTTTGGGCTCGAGATCGCCAAACATCTCTGTCGCGGCTTTGACCAGCCGGTCGTGGTCAACCGCACCGGCCGCCGACAGGATCATCTGGCCGGGGCCGTAGTGTTCGGCCACAAAACGGCGCAGGTCTTCCTTGGTAAAGCTGCGCACCCGTTCGGCCGGACCGAGGATCGAGCGGCCAATGGCCTGATCCCGGTAGCTTTCTTCCTGTAGCCAGTCAAAGATGATGTCGTCCGGTGTATCCAGCGCCTGACCGATCTCTTGCAGGATGACGCCGCGCTCGACCTCGATCTCGCGCTCGTCAAAGACCGAGTTCAGAACGATGTCCCCGATCACGTCGAGCGCGAGGTCCACATCGTCCTTCAGCACGCGCGCATAATAGGCCGTGACCTCGCGACTGGTGTAGGCGTTGATATAGCCGCCCACGTCCTCGATGGCCTCGGCAATCTGCAGTGCGGTGCGCCGCTTCGTGCCCTTGAACGCCATATGTTCAAGGAAATGGGCCACCCCATTCTGTTCGAGCCGCTCATGGCGGCCCCCTGCCGAAACCCAGATGCCAAGGGCTGCGGATTGCAGCCCCGGCATATACTCAGTGACGATACGAAACCCGTTTGGCAGGGTGTCTTGTTTAACGGTCAATTGGCGATGTGCTTTCTGATGTGATCTTCGATGGTGCCAAGATCATTGGCGATCCGGGTCACCCGTTCCGACCTTTCATACAGATCTGCCATGCGAGGGGGAAGAGGCGGATGCACGCCAGAGGCATCTTCGACCGCTGCCGGGAATTTCGCCGGATGCGCCGTGGCGAGCGTGACCATGGGCACGCCATCCTGAAGGTGCTCATTGGCGACCTTCACGCCAACCGCACCATGGGGACACAACAGCTCGCCCGACGCGGCCAGTTCCGATTTGATGGTCGCGGAGGTTTCTTCCTCGGAAGCGCGACCCGAGGTATAGATCTCGCTCAGCGCCTGCATTGCGCCCTGGCTCACGTTGAAGCCACCGCCGGTTTTCAGCTCTTCCATCAGCTGCGCCACGGCCGCACCGTCCTGATCGTAGGCGTAGAACAAGGCCCGCTCAAAGTTCGAAGACACCTGAATATCCATCGAGGGCGAAATCGACGGGATGGTTTCGCCTTTGAAATACCCCTCGCCCGAGAGGCAGCGATGCAGGATGTCGTTCTGATTGGTGGCCACCACGAGCTGCTCGATCGGCAGGCCCATCTGACGCGCAATGAAGCCTGCAAAAATGTCACCGAAGTTGCCGGTGGGCACGGTGAAGGACACCTTGCGATGCGGCGCACCAAGCGCCACGGCGGCGGTGAAGTAGTAGACCACCTGCGCCAGCACGCGGGCAAAGTTGATCGAGTTCACGCCCGCCAGATGCACCGAATCGCGGAAATCGAAATCGTTGAACATGTCTTTGACCGCAGCCTGACAATCGTCGAAATCGCCATCCACGGCGAGTGCGTGGACATTGGCGTCATCCGGCGTGGTCATCTGGCGGCGCTGCACTTCCGACACCCGGCCATGCGGGTACATGATAAAGACGTTGACCGCATCCAGACCCCGAAAGGCCTCGATCGCCGCCGAGCCTGTATCGCCAGAGGTGGCCCCGACGATGGTCACGCTGTCGCCCCGGCGTTTGAGCGCGACCTGAAACAGCTGACCAATGAGCTGCATGGCGAAATCCTTGAACGCCAGCGTCGGGCCGTGGAACAGCTCCAGCAGGAAGTGGTTCGGGGCCATCTGTTTCAGCGGCGCGCGGGCGGCATGTTCAAACCCTGCATAGGCGCGGGCGATGATGCCCTTGAACTCGTCTTCGGTGAAAGAGCCGGACACATAGGGCCACATCACGCGATAGGCGACCTCCTCGTAGGGAAGCCCTGCAAACCCCGCGATCTCCTCAGCCGAGAGCGTTGGGATCTCTGCCGGGACATAGAGCCCGCCGTCACGGGCAAGTCCCGTCAGCATCGCTTCTTCGAAGGTGAGTTCAGGCGCTTGGCCGCGGGTGGAGATATATTTCATGGCGTCAGTTCCTGTCAGGTTTTGGCGCGCGTACGCAAGAGAAAGGCGGCGGTCATGGCCGCCCAGATCAGGGCGAGCGAGAACCATGTGATGACATATTGCAGGTGGTTGTTCGGGATGCCTTCGGTAGAAACCGGCAGCGGTGTGGGATTTTCGGCCCCCGCACGCACCACGACCAACAGCGGTTCGGTGTTCAGACGGTCGGACATATACGCGATGTCGCGGGCATAGAGGATATTGGTATCCTCTTCCGGCGGCGGGGTGGTCCAGTCGCCCTCATCCGGCCAGAGCAGGTTCCCAGTGAGGGTCGCGGCCCCTGCGGGGCGTGTGTCGTCCTTATCCTTGGCCCGGATGTAGCCGCGATCCACAAGGATACGGCGGCCGGTGTCGGTCACGAAAGGCGAAATCACGCGGTAGCCCGCCCCCTGCGCTTCGGTGACCCAAAAGACATGCAGCTCTTCGGGCTCGATCTCGCCCGAGATCGTCACGGCGCGATACCGGTCCGCCTCGATCGTGGGGGCATCCGGCAAGGGCACCGGCGCGGCGGTGATGCGCGTCTCGATGGTGGAGAGGATGTTCTCTTTCCACGTCAGCCGCTGCATCTGCCAGATACCCAGCGACACAAGCGCCACGAGGCCCAAGCCCCCGACCACTGCGAGAAAGATCACGCGCCGCATCAAACGACCCCTCCTGACCCGATTGCCATCATCGCCCCTGAGATATGCAAGAGGCGCGCGAGGTGATCCCCGCGCGCCCCGTTAGATACGTGCTGATTGCCGAAAGGAAAACCGCAATCATGTACCCGCTACATTGTGATCAGTGCGCCAGACCGGCGGTGCCCCAGATGTAGACGGCCACAAAGAGGAACAGCCAGACAACGTCAACAAAGTGCCAGTACCAGGCGGCCATCTCGAAACCCGCGTGTTGCTTCGGGGTGAAATCACCCTTCATCGCACGGATCAGGCAGACGGTGAGGAAGATGGTACCGATGATGACGTGGAAGCCGTGGAAGCCGGTCGCCATGAAGAAGTTCGAATAGAACTCGTCACCGCCGAACTCCCAGCCCTCGTGCAGCAGATGCGCATACTCGTAGCCCTGCAGGAAGGTGAAGAACACGCCAAGCGCAATACCGATGGCGAGACCGTTCACCAGGCCCTTGCGGTCATTCTCATGCACCAGCGCGTGGTGCGCCCATGTGACGGCACAACCGGACAGCAGCAGCACCAGCGTGTTGATGAGCGGCAGGTGGAACGCGTCGACGGGGTAGATGTCCGGCGCGACGTACTCGGTGCCGACATACTGTTCCATCGGGTACATGGCGTGTTTGAAGAACGACCAGAACCAGGCGAAGAAGAACATCACTTCGGACATCACAAACAGGATGAAGCCGTAGCGCAGGCCGATCAGAACCACCGGCGTGTGGTCGCCTGCCTTATTTTCGGTGATGGTTTCACCCCACCAGCAAAAGGCGGAATAGCAGACGGCGACGAGACCGGCCCAGAACAGCCAGGCCGTGATGTCTTTCATCCAGAGCACAGCGCCAAACAGCATGACGAAGGTGCCAACACTGCTCAGCAGCGGCCAGATCGACGGCGGCAGGATGTGGAAGTCGTGATTTTTTGCATGCGCCATTTAAGTGTCCCTCACCAAAGCGGCCTTAATTCAGTTCCGTCTCTGCCCCGGATGTACCTCCGGTGTCGAGGGCGGCATAGCCCTCGGGCAGATCGATCTCGTGAAATGTATACGACAAGGTGATCGTATGCACATATTTTGCCTCCGGGTCCTCGACGATCTCGGGGTCCACGAAGAAGGTCACGGGCATCATCACCCGCTCCCCTGGTTGCAGCACCTGCTCGTTAAAGCAGAAACACTGAATTTTTTCAAAGTAGTAGCCCGCCGAATACGGCGCAACATTGTACGAGGCCTGCCCTGCGACCGGACGGTCTGTCGGGTTGTAGGCCTCGTAGAAGGCAAGACCGGTCTCGCCGATCTTCAGCTCCATGATGCGCTCGACGGGCTTGAACTCCCACGGCATGCCGCGGTCCTTGGAGGCGTCAAAGCGCACCTTGATGGTGTCTTCCAGCACCTTGTCGGATCCGGCGTCCGCCACCTGGGTCACGCCGCCAAAGCCGGTCACCCGGCAGAACCAGTCGTAGAACGGCACCGACGCCCAAGCGAGGCCGCCCATGACGACAACCACGCCAACCAGCTGGATCACCGTTTTCTGCGGTCCGCTCATTGCCATCAGTTCTGCGCTCCAGTGTCGATTTCCGGGAAAGTGAAACCTGCCGAGGTCACCTTGACCATGGTCAGTGCCAGCACCAGCACGACAAAACCGGCTAGGAGCAGGCCCACACCGAGGTTGCGCCCCTTGCGGCGATTGTGGAGTTCGTGTTCCTTGCGCAGGCTCATATTACCAGCCTCCCAGTCCGTAGGGTTTCAGGAGCGCCTCCATCAGGATCGCGCCGAAGTGCAGGAACAGATAGAGCAGCGACAGCTTGAAGAAAGAGCGTTCGACCTGGAAGTTGTCCGCTTCACAGGACTCTTCGTCGCGGCGCCAGATCTGGACCGCGCCCTTGAGGAACAGCAGGTTCAGCACCAATGCAACCGCCAGATAGATCGGCCCGCCCACGCCGGTAAAGGCGGTGGCCAGCGCAAAGAGCGCCAGAATCACCGTGTAGACGAGAATATGGTTGCGGGTGGATCGGCGCCCGTGGGTCACGGTCAGCATCGGCACATCCGCCATGTCGTAGTCATTGCGCATGAACAGCGCCAGCGCCCAGAAATGCGGCGGCGTCCACAGGAAGGTCAGCGCGAACATCAGCCAGGGCTCGATCGCCATGGAGCCGGTCGCGGCAATCCAGCCGATCACCGGCGGAAAGGCCCCGGCCGCACCACCGATGACGATGTTCTGCGGCGTCGCCCGTTTCAGCCACATGGTGTAGATCACCACGTAGAAAAAGATGGTGAAGGCCAGGAACGCACCCGCAAACACATTGGTGGCCAGCGCCAGCATGATGACCGAAAGGCCCGACAATCCAAGACCGAGGCTGAGGGCCTCGCCCTTGTCGACCTTGCCCGCGGGAATGGGGCGCGACTTGGTGCGTTTCATCACCTGGTCGATGTCGGCGTCCCACCACATGTTGAGCGCACCGGAGGCGCCACCGCCGATGGCAATGAACAGGATGGCGCAGAAGCCGACAACCGGGTGCACGCCGATGGGCGCGGCAATCAGACCCACAAAGGCGGTAAACACCACCAACGACATCACGCGCGGCTTCAGCAGCGCAAAGTAGTCGCCAAAGGAGGCGTCATCTTCGCGGGTCATGCTTGCGTTAATGCTGGCGTCGCTCATGCTCGGGCTCTTCTTTGGAAACGGCGGTCACGCCCGGGGCGTGGCCAGCCAATTTGTGACGAAGTCGACGACCCTGCCCCCTGTTTCTCGTGCGAGGGGGCAGGTGTCAGGCGGTCTTAGTTGGATGCGACTTGATAGGCGCGCGGCGTGCCGGCATCGGCGTATTCGTCGATCGCGCCTTGCAGCCATTCCTCATAGGCTTCCTCGCTGACCACTTTGACGGTGATCGGCATATAGGCGTGGTCCTTGCCGCAGAGTTCGGAGCACTGACCGAAGTAGATGCCTTCCTGGGTGGGCTTGAACCACAGCTCTGCCAGACGCCCCGGGACACCATCCTGCTTCACGCCAAAGGCCGGCAGCGCCCAGGAGTGGATCACGTCAGCCGCGGTCACCTGCATCACGATGGTCTTGTTCACGGGAACAACCACGGCAGTGTTGGTGGCCAGCAGGAATTCGTCCCCTGCATAGCCTGCATCTTCGAGCTTCAGCTTCATCGCCTCGTCATAGACGAAGGGGGTCACATCCGCATCGGCGGGACGCGCGCTTTCGTCCAGGGTGGCCGGGTGGCCGATCAGGTAGCTGTCGAATGCAAACTCATGGTCCACATACTCATAGCCCCAGTACCACTGGTAGCCGGTGACCTTGATGGTCACGTCGCCCTCTGGGATTTCCTGCTGCCGCAGCAGTTCCGGCAGGGAGAAGGAGCCGATGACGATCAGGATCACGATCGGAATCACCGTCCACGCGATCTCGACCGGGGTGTTGTGGGTAAAACTTGCCGCTTCGGGGTTGGAGCGACGGTTGAACCGCAGGATTGCATAGAGCAGCAGACCGCCCACGAACACGCAGATCGCGGTGATGATGATGAGAATCATGTGGTCCAACTGGTGAATGCCTTCCGCCAGTTCGGAGGCCGCCGGCTGGAAGCCAAGGTTGCCGTCGGTCGGCTTACCAATGGTTTCCAGACCTTCTTGCGCCATTGCTGGAAGGCTCGAGAGAGCGGCGATAAAGCCCGAAAGCGTCAAAGCATTCTTCATGTCGTTTCCTGATCGCTTGATCGTTGCATGGGGCGGGTTCGCGGAATCGATTGGAAAATCGTACTGCGCCCGTTGTCTTTGGTGCCGTTAAAAATCATATTCTTGAGAGGTTATAAAGAGGGTTGCTCGCGTCATAGCGTCGCTTTCTTGACTTAGATCAAAAAAATCGAGGCCCATTTGATGGATACAACAGCGTTTCGCCCCTTTGAGACCACCCTTCCCGAGGATGAGGCCCTGCCGGTTCTGCGCGCGGCGCTTGCCGGAGCCGACGATGGCGAGATCTTTGCAGAGCGCACCAAATCCGAAGCTTTGGTGTTTGATGACGGCCGACTGCGGACCGCCAGTTACGACGCCGCAGAGGGATTTGGCCTGCGCGCGGTGCGCGGAGAGGTTGCCGGATACGCCCACTCCACCACCATGTCGGTCTCGGCCCTGAAACGGGCGGCAGAAACCGCACGGCTGGCGGTCGGCGATGGCGGCGGGACGATGGCCCCTGCCCCGCAAGCCACCAATCAGAAGCTCTATCACGATCTCGACCCGATCGCGGCGCAGGCCTTTCCGGTCAAGGTGGAGACGCTGCGCGAGATCGACAGTTTTGCCCGTGAGATGGACCCGCGCGTGGTACAGGTGTCGGCGACGCTGGCTGCCTCCTTGCAGGAAATCGAGATTCTGCGGGCCGATGGCACCCGGGTGCGGGATGTGCGCCCGATGACACGGGTGAATGTCTCGATCATCGTCGAGGATGGCGGCCGGCGCGAAAGCGGCACCGCCGGTGGTGGCGGGCGCGTCGGCCTCGACGGGCTGATCGCACCGCAAGACTGGCAGGCCAAAGCGCGCGAGGCGCTGCGTATTGCATTGGTCAACCTGGAGGCCGAACCCGCCCCCGCAGGTGAAATGGACGTGGTCCTCGGCCCCGGCTGGCCGGGCATCCTGCTGCATGAGGCGATCGGCCACGGGCTGGAGGGCGATTTCAACCGCAAGGGCTCCTCGGCCTTTGCCGGGCTGATGGGCCAGCGCATCGCCGCCCCGGGTGTGACCGTGCTCGATGACGGCACACTTCCCGACCGGCGCGGCTCCATCAGTGTGGATGACGAGGGCACCCCCAGCCAGAAGACGACGCTGATCGAGGATGGTATCCTCGTGGGCTACATGCAGGACCGCCAGAATGCGCGCCTGATGGGTGTGGAGCCCACCGGCAACGGGCGGCGGCAGAGCTACGCCCATGCGCCGATGCCGCGCATGACCAACACCTATATGCTGGGCGGCAACGCCGCGCCCGAGGATCTGGTCAAGGACATGAAGGACGGCATCTGGGCGGTGGGCTTTGGCGGCGGTCAGGTGGACATCACCAACGGCAAGTTCGTCTTCTCCTGCACCGAGGCCTATCGGGTGAAGGATGGCAAGATCGGCGCGCCGGTGAAGGGCGCGACCCTGATCGGCGATGGTGCCACCGCGTTGCAGAAGATCCGCGGCCTCGGCAACGACATGGCGCTGGATCCGGGCATGGGCAATTGTGGCAAGCAGGGCCAATGGGTGCCGGTGGGCGTTGGCCAGCCCAGCGTCTTGATGGGCGGATTGACCGTCGGTGGTTCGGCAACCTGATCGCGGGCCCCTCCTGCAAAAGGTGGCTCGCGCCAGATGCGCGAGTCGCCTGCCCTCTCAGCCGTCGAGGTGACGCAAGGGAACCCTCAGCCCTCATCTTTGTTTAACAGTCCAGGCTTTTTGCGCGCCAAACAGCCGCAATATCGACCCGCGTTTACCACAAATCTTGCCCAATCCTCAGACCCGAAGCAGGGGCGCTATGCTCACGGTGGATTCACACCCCTTTGTTTTCAAGGACATAGCGAAAAGTACCGAAAAATCTCGATAAACTGTCTCGATGTTCACCACCTGTTAACCTCCGCAGCCGTAAACCTAGTCTTGCAACAAGGCGAGGCGAGGGCATGACCGGAGAAGCAAATTCTTCCACTCACCCCCCACTCCCACCCACCACGGAAGATCAAAGGTATTCCTGGCTTCGTCTGTTGCGCTCCCGTGGAATCGGGACAGTGACCTTCTACCGGCTTCTGGCCGAGTATGGTTCAGCACAGAACGTGCTTGAAATGCTGCCTGAAGTGGCAGCGACCACAGGCGTCAAAGGGTATAAAACATACTCAAAAGATGCACTGGACGCCGAGTTCACCTCAGCAAAAGCCGCCAATGCGCGGCTTTTGTGCTTTGGTGATGCGGATTACCCCGCCGTTCTGGCCAATATCTCCCACCCGCCGCCGGCCCTCTGGATGATCGGCAATCCGGACCTGCTCGCGCGACCGGCCATATCCATCGTGGGGGCGCGCAATGCCTCCTCCCTGGGGCGGCGCATGGCCTACGGCCTAGCGCGGGACCTGGGGGATGCGGGATATGTGGTGATCTCCGGCCTTGCCCGCGGGATCGACGCCAGCGCCCATGAGGGCGCGCTCAGCGCCGGGACCATCGCTGTTCAGGGCGGCGGCGTGGACATTATATACCCGGCAGAAAATGCGCGTCTCGCGGCGGCAATTGTAGAAAACGGCCTGCGTCTGTCTGAGCAGCCGATGGGATTGCAACCACAGGCCCGCCACTTTCCGCCTCGCAACCGCATCATCGCAGGCCTCGGCCTTGCCACGGTTGTGGTCGAGGCCGCCGTGAAATCCGGCAGCCTCATTACAGCACGGGATGCGCTGGATCTGGGGCGCGACGTGATGGCAGTGCCCGGCCACCCCTGCGATGGCCGCGCAAGCGGCGGCAACCTGCTGATCCGGGATGGCGCAACGCTGGTCCGCGACGCCCGCGACGTGATCGATGCGCTGCCCCCGTTGCAGGTGGAGCGCCCCCGCCCCCGCGTCGCGACGCGGGACCTGCCGCCACCGCCCCCCGAAAAGCGGACCCTGCGGCAAACCGCTGCACTCCACCAGCAGATCCTCGACCGGCTTGCTGCCGCGCCCACCCCCGAGGGCCAGCTGATCGACGATCTCGACAGCCCGGCACGCAAGGTGCGCACTGTTCTGACCGACCTTGAACTCTCTGGCGAAATCGGTCGCGGACCGGGTGGGGTGATCATCAAAAAACGCTGAATCCCTGCCCTCGAAACACCCGCGCCGACCAGTGTTTTGCGGGCTGTTTTCTTCGCGTGGATTGACATTCTCCCCTTGCGCGACACATTTTGCCCCGCCATAGAGCGCGATTGAACCCGTATGGAAAGGTGCCCAATTTTATGCCAGTCGTCGTCGTCGAATCCCCGGCCAAAGCCAAAACGATCAATAAATATCTGGGCTCCGACTACACCGTTCTGGCATCCTACGGCCATGTGCGCGACCTGCCGGCCAAGAACGGATCGGTCGAACCGGATGAAGATTTTGCCATGACCTGGGAGGTCGGCAACGACTCCAAGAAACATGTGCGCGCCATTGCCGAGGCCCTCAAGGAAGACAACGCACTGATCCTCGCGACTGACCCTGATCGCGAAGGCGAAGCAATCAGCTGGCACCTGCAAGAGGCGCTGACCAAGCGCCGGTCGATCAAGAAGGACACCGATGTCAAACGCGTGACCTTCAACGCGATCACCAAGGATGCGGTCGCCGAGGCGATGAAAAATCCGCGCGATGTGGATATGCCGCTGGTGGAGGCCTACCTTGCCCGCCGGGCGCTGGACTACCTTGTGGGTTTCAACCTGTCGCCCGTACTGTGGCGCAAACTGCCCGGCGCGCGCTCGGCCGGGCGCGTGCAATCGGTTTGCCTCCGCCTCATCGTGGAACGCGAGATGGAGATCGAGGCGTTCAACCCGCAGGAATATTGGTCGGTGCGTGCAAATCTGGCCACCCCGCGCGGTCAGTCTTTTGAGGCGCGCCTGACGGTGCTCGGCGGCGAGAAGCTCGACAAATTCAGCCTCGCCAATTCTACCGCAGCTGAGCTGGCGGTACAGGCGGTCAGCAGCCGCAAGCTGTCGGTGCTGTCGGTCGAGGCCAAACCGGCGGCGCGCAACCCCTCTGCGCCGTTCATGACCTCGACTCTGCAACAGGAAGCCAGCCGCAAGTTCGGCATGGGCGCCAAACAGTGCATGAATGCCGCGCAGCGTCTCTATGAGGCCGGGCTTATCACCTATATGCGGACCGATGGGATCGACATGGCCCCCGAGGCCGTCTCTGCCGCGCGTGACGAGATCGCCAAGCGTTATGGCCAGGAATATGTGCCCGGCGAGCCGCGGATCTACAAGAACAAGGCCAAGAACGCCCAAGAGGCACACGAATGTATCCGCCCCACCGACATGAGCCGCGACGCGGCAAGCCTGAAGGTAACCGAGGACGATCAGCGCAAGCTCTATGATCTGATCTGGAAACGCACGCTGGCCTGCCAGATGGCGGGTGCCCGGTTGGAGCGCACCACGGTCGATATCGGATCCGAGGACAAGCAGGTGGTGCTGCGCGCCACCGGTCAGGTCGTCATGTTTGATGGCTTCATGCGCGTCTATGAAGAAGGCCGCGACGATGTGGTGGACGAGGACGACAAGCGCCTGCCCCAGATCATGCAGGGCGAGGCCCTGAAATTTGCAGGCTCTCTTGCGGCGCAGGCTGAAAAAGCCGGCAAGGACGGTTCTGTCCTGTCGCAGGATGGCGCAACGCTGGCGCTGCAGCACCACACCCAGCCCCCGCCGCGCTACACCGAGGCCACGCTGGTCAAGCGCATGGAAGAATTGGGCATCGGCCGCCCCTCGACCTATGCCAGCGTCATCACCACGATCCAGGACCGCGAATATGTCCGCAAGGACAAGAACCGCCTGTTCCCCGAGGACAAGGGACGGATTGTGACCATCTTTTTGCTGAACTTCTTCAAGCGCTACGTGGAATACGACTTCACCGCGGCGCTGGAAAACCAGCTTGATGATGTGAGTGCAGGCGGCAAGGACTATAAGGAACTTCTGGACAGCTTCTGGCGCGACTTCTCGGCGGCGATTTCCGAGACATCCGATCTGCGGATTTCCGAGGTGCTCGATGTGCTGGACGAAGCACTTGCCCCCCAACTTTATCCGCCGCGCGAAGACGGCGGCGACCCGCGCCTCTGCCCGAAATGTGGCGCCGGGCAGCTGCACCTGAAAACCTCCCGCACCGGCGGCTTTGTCGGCTGTGGCAACTACCCCGAGTGCAACTACACCCGCCCGATCTCTGGTGAAGGCGCCGAAGGTTACGAGCGCGTTCTGGGCGAGGATGACGGTGATGAGATCCACCTGAAATCCGGTCGCTTCGGCCCCTATGTGCAGCGTGGCGAGGCGACGCCCGAAAACAAGAAACCGCCGCGCTCTTCGCTGCCGAAACAGGGCAAGGAGTACCTGCCGGGCTGGGGGCCAAACGATATCACGCTGGAGCAGGCGGTGACCCTGCTGACGCTGCCGCGCGAAATCGGCGCACATCCGGACGGGGGCGTCGTGTCCTCGAACCTCGGTCGTTTTGGTCCCTACATCATGCATCAGCGCCCGGACGAGGAAAAACCCGTCTATGTGAATCTCAAGGAAACACTCGACGTCTTTGAAATCGGCATGAACCGCGCGGTGGAAATGCTGGCGGAAAAACGCGCCAATCCGGGTCGGGGCCGATCTGCCGCGGCCAAACCGCTGCGCGAGTTGGGCGAGCATCCCGACGACAAGGCGCCGGTGAACATCATGGATGGGCGCTACGGGCCCTATGTCAAATGGGGCAAGGTGAACGCCACATTGCCCAAGGACACCGAGGCCAAGGATGTGACCATGGACATGGCGGTCGAGCTGTTGAACGAGAAGGCTGCCAAATCCGGCAAGAAGAAAGCCCCGGCGAAAAAAGCGGCGACCAAGACGACCGCTGCGAAGAAAAAAGCGCCCGCGAAAAAGAAAGCGGCCAAGGCTTCCGGCGAGTAACAGCGAGGCGGGGGCGCTCCCGCCCGTCGCACCTGCATGGGTATGCAGGCCCTCCCGTTGGGCCCGGCGCCGCGCTGACGCGCGGCGTTTGGCGTTCTACATCAGAACAGTGCGCAAGAGCGCAGACATCGCGTCCTCAAAGATATCCGCGCGCCCCTGCCCCTGTGCGATCGCAAGAGCGGCGCGGTCAAATGCTGCAGAGAGAACCAGTGCGCGGGCCTCCAGCTCCGGCTCGGACAGTGAGGGCTGTGCCGCGGCAAGCCCCGCCCGCAAGGCCGCCCTGCCACCGCCGGCATCAATCCTGTCCATTTCCCTCGCCCCCAGCACCGCCGGACCATCGATCAGCAAAAGCTGAGCGCGCCCCTCGCTTTGCATCGCGGCAAAGAACGCGCGGCTCCCCGCAGCCAATGCCTGTTCTTCATCCGCCAGTTTCCCAGCGCTGTCTATGGCGGTGCCGACGGCCTCTGCCTCGGCTTCCACCACCGCCTGGAACAGGGCCTGCTTGTCCTCAAAGTGGTGATAGAGCGCGCCGCGCGTTGCCCCGGCCGCACGCACGATTTCTGGTGTGCTGGCCTCGGCATAGCCTTTTTCCACAAAAAGCGCGCGCGCCGCCGCCATCAAACGCGCCCGCATCTGCGCGCGGCGTTCCGCATTCGGGGTGGATTTACTTTTCTCTTGCATACATGCAGCCTGTTTATTTATTAAAAACATACTGATTGTATGTTACTCGCGGAGAGAGACAGATGAAACCCACTCAATTCTACCCGGTCATCCAGACGCGGAACGTCGCGGCCACGGCGCAATTTTACCAACAGCACTTTGGCTTCTCGCCCGCCTTTACGTCGGACTGGTATGTCCATCTGCAATGCGATGCCGATCCAAGCGTGAACCTCGCCATCCTCGACGGCGGGCATGAGACAATACCCGAAACCGGGCGGGGCCTGACCAGCCATATGTTGCTGAATTTCGAGGTCGAGGATGCACGCGCGGAGTACACCCGCCTGACGGGCCACGGCCTGGAGGTGGTGAAACCGCTCTGCGACGAGGACTTTGGCCAGCGTCATTTCATCGTCAAAGATCCCAATGGCGTTCTGATCGATGTCATAACGCCCATCGCCCCCAGCCCCGCGTTCGCCGCACAATACAGTGCCGAAGCCCTCCCCGGCTGATCCCTTCACCTTTTTGCCAAATACCTCCGCCGGAGGCACGGGGCCACCCGGCCCCGTTTCACCATCGGTAGAAATACGCAGAACCTTCCGTATTCGTTGACTCGACAGCGCGACTGGGGCGATTAGCTTGACCCAGAGGAAATGGAAGGGAGAGTTCCATGAAAAAGATATACGGCTCTGCCGCCGAGGCCCTGGACGGGGTGCTGTTCGACGGCATGACCATCGCGGCCGGCGGCTTTGGCCTCTGCGGCATTCCCGAACTGCTGCTTGAGGCGATCAAACAAGCGGGCACCAAGGATCTGACCTTTGCGTCCAACAATGCGGGCGTCGATGACTTTGGCATTGGCATCCTGCTGCAGACCAAACAGGTCAAGAAGATGATGTCGTCCTACGTGGGCGAGAACGCGGAATTCATGCGTCAGTACCTGTCTGGCGAGTTGGAACTGGAGTTCAACCCGCAAGGCACCCTGGCCGAACGCATGCGTGCTGGAGGCTGCGGTATCCCCGGTTTTTATACAAAGACCGGCGTTGGCACTCAGATTGCCGAAGGCAAAGAGGTAAAGGTATTCGACGGCGAGGAATACATCCTTGAGCGCGGTATCTTTGCGGATCTGTCGATTGTGAAGGCCTGGAAGGCCGATGAGACCGGCAACCTCGTGTTCCGCAAGACCGCCCGCAACTTCAACCCGCCTGCGGCCATGTGCGGCAAGGTCTGCGTGGTCGAGGTAGAAGAGATCGTGCCCACTGGCAGCCTGGACCCCGATCACATCCACCTGCCCGGCGTTTACGTGCACCGCCTGATTCAAGGCGAGCATGAAAAGCGCATCGAAAAAGTGACCACCCGCCCGCGTGAGGAGGCTTGATCCATGGCTTGGGACCGCAACCAGATGGCCGCACGCGCGGCACAGGAACTCGAAGACGGCATGTATGTGAACCTCGGCATCGGTATCCCGACGCTGGTGGCCAACTACGTCGGCGACAAGGACATCACGCTCCAATCGGAGAACGGCATGCTGGGCATGGGCCCCTTCCCCATTGAGGGCGAAGAAGACCCGGACCTGATCAACGCCGGCAAGCAGACCATCACCGAGCTGCGCCGTACGGCGTATTTCGACAGTGCGACCTCCTTTGGCATGATCCGCGGTGGCAAGATCGCCGCCGCGATCCTGGGCGCGATGGAAGTGGCCGAAAACGGCGATCTTGCCAACTGGATGATCCCCGGCAAGCTGATCAAAGGCATGGGTGGCGCGATGGATCTGGTGGCCGGTGTCGGCCGCGTGGTGGTGGTCATGGATCACACCAACAAGCATGGCGACTCCAAACTGCTGAAGGAATGCACCCTGCCCCTGACGGGCAAGGGCGTGGTGGACCGCATCATCACCAACCTCGGCGTTCTGGATGTTGTCGAAGGCGGGCTGAAAATTGTTGAGGTCGCAGAGGGCGTCACTGAGGGCGAGTTGCGTGCCGCGACCGAGGCAACACTCGTCAACTAAACGTGCTCCCTCCAACTGCGGAGGGGTGGGCGGGGGCGCGGAGGGCAAATGCCCTCCGCGCCCCCGCCCCGGTCGGATCGCTCTGCGATCCGATCCGGTCACCTCAGTGACCGAGGATCACGCGACCTGCCGGTTGCATGCTCAGGCCGTGAAAGAGCGCTGCCGCGGAACCTGCCTCTAGTTCATGCTCTCAAAGACACAGCCGTCCGAAATCAGGATCGGAGGGGTCGCGCACAGGTTTCGCGTCAATTGATAGGCCGCAAGAACCTTGGGCACATAATCTCGGGTTTCCGCAAACGGCGGGACACCAGAATGGGCCCGAACGGCCCCGGCCCCGGCATTATACCCCGCCAACACCAGAACCGGGTCCCCCGAAAACTCATCCATCAGCTGATCCAGAAATGCGACTCCGCCCCGGATGTTGTCCTGAGCGTCAAAAGCATCAGCCACACCGAACTGGGCAGCGGTTTCCGGCATCAACTGCATCAACCCCTGAGCGCCCACCGTGCTCACCGCCTCCGGCTCTCCTCCGGATTCGACCACAAGAACCGCCAGGGCCAAAGCCGGCGAAACGTCCGTCCCGATTGTCGCTGTCAGCAAGGGCACGCCGTACTCCGCGATCAGATCCTGCAAATCCTGCAATCGCGGCGCCGGCACCTCGACGCGCCCTTCCAGTGCCAGCAACCCGTCCTCCAGCCGTCCGGGCGAAGCATGCTCAAGATCCGAGCCGACCTCATCCCAGAACCATGCAAACCTTGGCGTTTGAGCGTTTGGCGCAATGGATCCATCGGGCTCGGCCACTGGCGTTTCATCCGACACGGCCGCCGCCGCCGTGGGATCGATCTGCACCGTTATCCGTTTCTCTGTCCCCGGTGACGGCGGTCGGACGCGCTTGGCCTGGAAATCTGCAAATGGCTCCGGAGCGCCCTGCTCCTGCGCCCAGATCGTGCTTGCGACCACAAGGCCACAGCATGCTGCCAGCACCCGCTTCATTCGATTTCCGCTCGCTTTCTACCTCTTGCCAGAGAGAATCCTGTGCCAAAGCCCGGCAGAAATCCAGCCCCGCGGCAGGGATTGGGACGGTTTTGCCACATTTGCTCCTTATTCGCGGCACGCAGACAGGTCCCCCCCCGGGAAAGCAGAGCAAATACACCATAGAATTAAACACTTACCCAATTCGCTAAGATTTTTTTAACCTAAGGGGCTTGTTTCCGGAATTCGGCCCAATTCCTGCCACGCTGACTGGAGATAACAATCACATCCAAAGCGGGACGTCATCTGAAGGTGAGAGAGCAGATGACATGAAGCGCCCCACAGGATGCCAACATTCTATCGATCCTCAGGAGGGACGAACCATGATCAAATTCTTCAAAAACTTCCGCAAAGACGAATCCGGCGCCGTGACCGTGGACTGGGTTGTGCTCTGTGCCGCCGTTGTGCTGCTGGCCGGCGTTGTCATCAGCAACCTGAAAACCGGCACCGACGCGCTGGCGACCAACACCGCGACCTATCTGTCCGATATCACCGTCGGCGAATAAGCCGAAGGTCGATTTATTCCTCTGAACTCCAGAGGATAGGCAACGATTCGGGCCGCGCGACAGTCGCCGCGCCGGCCCGAATGACATAGGGGGCACCGGATTGTGAGGCTTGTGATGAAGCAGTTGAAGAACTTTCTGGTCCTTGAAGACGGTGCGGTTACCGTTGATTGGGTCGTACTGGTCGCACTTGTCGTGGGGTTTGTGATCGTCACCTTCTCAAACATCTCGGATGCCAGCGAAACCTTCGCAGGGCATATCGCGACCTATCTGACCAACTGGACATTCTGAAAACGAGTGCCCGCCTGATCGCCCAATACGCACCATTGCCGTCTTCCTGCACGGCCCCAAGCATACCAACCTCTTCGGCCCACGGCACCTAGGTTCCGGCTGAAACGGCACAGTCGTGGTTGCGCGACAGAAAGGGACTACCATGCGAGCGGTTTTCGGACTTGTTCTTATCGTGGGTGTCGCCCTCGCCGGCGGCGCCGTCATGATGGCCAAAAACTATATCGAAGCCCACCAGATCGCCCTGGCTCGCGAGCGCGCCAAGGGAGAGCAGTCAGTACCGACCGTTCCGGTCTATGTGGCCAACGAGAAACTCACCTATGGTCAAAAGCTGACCAAGGAGAACGTGCGCCAGATCAATTGGCCGGAAAACGCTCTCCCCGAGGGCGTATTCTCTGAAGAGACGGATCTGTTTCCCTCCGACGCCCTGAAGGATGCACGCTACGTGTTGCGGACGATGGAAAAGAATGAACCGCTGTTGGCGGTCAAGGTCACCGACCCGGGCGAGGATGCCGGCATCACATCGCGCCTGGAGCGTGGCATGCGTGCCTTTGCCATCCGTGTGGATGTCGCCAGTGGTGTGTCCGGGTTCTTGCGACCGGGCGACCGTGTGGACGTCTACTGGAGCGGGGAACCGCCGCGCCGCCGTGGCGAGGATCGCCGCGGAGAGGTCACCCGCCTGATCCAGACAAATATCGAACTGATCGCAGTGGACCAATCCGCCGGCGGCGAGGTCAATGGCGCGGTGATCGCCAGAACCGTAACGGTGACCGCGCGCCCCGAACAGGTTGCAACCCTGGCGCAGGCGCAATCCACCGGCCGCTTGTCGCTCGCCCTGGTTGGCGCGGAGGATGACACCATCGCCTCCCTCGTCGAAGTCGACCAGCGCGCCCTATTGGGATTGGGGGAACTGGAAGCCCCGCAGCAGGCCGAAGAAGAGAAAGTCTGCACCATCCGAACCCGCCGTGGTGCCGAGGTTGTGGAAATCCCGATCCCCTGCAGCAACTAAAAGCCTGCGTTTTATTTCAGACGGTTACCAGCCTCCGCTCCCCGTTGCCCGGGGCGCGGAGGTTTGCCGTTGTGACCACGATCCAACAACGACCCTCGGTTAAAAACCACTGCGAAGTCATTGATTCTTGCAATGAAAGACGACTTGGCGCAGATTGGGTGCAAAATCGGGGCGACAAGACCCCGCATTCTGAGGCGTGATCGGAAAGGCAGGTCACATGTCAATTGGACGATTTTTTGCGGCGGCCCTGACCGGGCTGACCCTTTTCTGTGCATCCCTCCCCGACGCCAGCATGGCGCAGGGAGTAAAAGTCGTTAAGAAGGGCACCAACGCCACGCTTGATGTACCGATGAACCGGGCAGTCGTGGTCGAGGCGGATGTCCCCTTTGCGGAGCTGAGCATCGCCAATCCGGGGATCGCCGATATTTCATCGCTTTCGGATCGCACGATCTATGTGCTGGGAAAATCGCCCGGCCTGACCACATTGACGCTTCTGGACGGCTCTGGCCGTCTGATTACCAATGTGGACGTGCGGGTCGCGGCCGATGTGAGCGAATTCAAACAACGCCTGAAACAGATCCTGCCGAACGAAAAGATCGAGGTGCGCACCGCCAATGACGGCATTGTGCTCTCGGGCAACGTCTCCAGCTCTCAGCGCCTGCAGCGCGCCCTCGACCTGGCGGAGCGCTATGCGCCGGACCGGGTCAGCAACCTGATGACCGTGGGCGGTGTCCAGCAAGTGATGCTCAAGGTCCGCTTTGCCGAGATGGAGCGCTCGGTGTCCAAGTCGCTGGGCTCTTCCGTGGCATTTGGTGCAACCGATGTGCTTGGCGAAACCGGCACCTGGCTTCAGGGCGAAAACGGCCTGGCCAACCCGGAAATCGGCACGCGGGACGGTATCGCCGGGGCAACCTTCATCGGCTTTGACATCGGATCGGTGGAGTTTGGTGTCCTGCTCGAAGCACTGGAAGAAAAAGGCCTGGTTCGCACCCTGGCAGAACCCAACCTCTCCGCGCTGTCCGGGCAGGAGGCCAGCTTTCTCGCCGGTGGCGAATACCCTGTGCCGGTGTCCCAACGCGAAGGTGTCGTGACCATCGAGTTCAAACCCTTCGGGATCGAACTGAATTTCATTCCCCGCGTGGTGGATGGCGATCTCATCAATCTGGAACTCAAGGCCGCGGTTTCGGCGATCGACCCAACCAATTCGATCACGCTGGAGGGGCTGGTTATCAACGCCTTCACCCGCCGCGAAACCTCCACGACCGTGGAAATGCGCGATGGCGAGAGCTTTGCAATTGCCGGCTTGATCGAAGACGAGTTCCTCGACAACGCCGCGCAGGTTCCGTGGCTCGGTGACGTGCCCATTCTCGGCACGCTGTTCCGCAGCGCCGACTACACCCGCAACCAGAGCGAATTGGTCATCATCGTCTCGGCCCATCTGGTCACCCCGACCCGTGGCGAGGCCTTCTCTCTGCCCACGGATCGCATCAAGCCACCAAGCGAGCGCAACCTGTTCCTGCTTGGTCGCACGGAACGCACGCAGTCGGGCGCAGCCGGCGAAGTGGCAAACCAGGACTTTGATGGCTCTTACGGCTATCTCCTCGACTAACGCATAGGAACGGTGGCGCAGATGTTGAAACACGCGGCAATGATTGGACTGGCTCTGGCAACGAGCGCCTGCGCCTACAAGGAAGCCGGCGCCCCGCTGGACCAAACCTATTTCGGCTCGGCCAACGTCAACAATACCGCCGTCCAGTCCGGCGATCGCAGCTACCGCGTGCAACTGGCCAAGCGCTTTGCGTCGGAAGTGCCAAGCACGATCAACTTCGATTTCGACAGCGCCCGTCTCGATGGGGCGGCGCGTCAGGTTCTGGACCGTCAGGCGGACTGGATTCGCCAGTTCCCCGAAGTCCGGTTCCGGGTCTATGGCCACACCGATGCGGTTGGCAGCCAGGGCTACAATAAATCGCTGGGCTTGCGCCGCGCGCGCGCCGCGGTGAACTATCTGGTGGCCCGCGGGATCAGCCGCAAGCGTCTGGAGGCCGTGGTCTCCTACGGGGAAACCCAACCCCTGGTGCTGACCGACCAGCGCGAGCGCCGAAATCGCCGGACGGTGACCGAAGTCAGCGGCTTTGTCGCGGCCCGCGTCAATCAGCTGGATGGCAAATACGCGCAAATCGTATATCGCGATTATGTGGCAAGCGGCGTCTCCGAAACCACGCTGAGGGCCGACTCGCGACTGGACGAGTAAGACCGTTCAGGCGGCCTGATCCCGACCTGTCCGGTCCCGGGCGGGCACATCACAGGCAAAGCCCCGTCGCGGTAAACTCTTTGTTAGGCATGATTAACATTCCCTACAATCGGAGTTTTTTGGCCCCAATATCGCCCAGATTGAGAACGACAGTGATCCCATAGGCGCCGTGTACCTTGTGGTGGGGGCGGCGTCGGTCCACCATCGGCATTGAGCCGGGACCGAACAATGTGGGGATACTGGCGATGACGAGTGAGAATTCGCAAAGCGAGGCTGCGCCGATCGCAGCCTGTACAATCAGCCGTGACGTCCAGAACTTCGATCTGCTGATCGAGGACATGGAAACCGTCATGGGCGAAGCCTGGGGGGACCTTGGCTTTACCGAAGCGCTTGCCTTCTTCTACCAGCCCGAAGCAGAAGCCGTGGAGTTCGTGGCCCTCGCCATGGATGCCGAGGACGAGAGCAACCTGCCGCTGATGGGAGAGATCATCACCCAGGCCAAGTCGCGCGGCATCAAGGTCATCCTGGTCGCCGAGGATGTGACCCCGGCCGCATTGCACAAGCTGCTGCGCCAGGGCGCGGACGAGTTCATCCCCTACCCGCTCCCTGAACAGGAGCTGGCAGCGGCGGTTGAACGCCTGCGTGTGCCGGAACAGCCTGTCGCGCAAACGCCCGCGGCACCGGCCCGCGCGCACAAGCTGCATGCCGACAGCCAGCGCGAAGGCGCCGTCATCGTGTGTCATGGTCTGGCCGGCGGCTCTGGCGCGTCGACATTTGCCGTCAACCTCGCCTGGGAGCTGGCGGAACTGACACCATCGGAACGCCCCAGCGTCTGCCTTCTGGATCTTGATCTGCAAACCGGCTCGGTCTCGACCTATCTCGACCTGCCGCGCCGCGAGGCGGTGATGGAGATGCTGAGCGAAACCGAAGCCATGGACGAGGACATCTTTGGCCAGTCGCTGGTGTCCTTTCAGGACAAGCTTCAGGTGCTGACCGCGCCTGCGGACATGGTGCCGCTGGAGTTCATCACGCCGGAGGACATTCTGCGCGTGGTGGAAATGGCGCGCAGCCATTTTGACTTTGTCGTCATCGACATGCCCCACACGCTGGTGCAATGGACCGAAACCGTGCTCACCCTCTCGCATGTCTATTTTGCGATGATCGAGCTGGACATGCGGTCCGCCCAGAACGCCCTGCGGGTCAAGCGGGCGTTGCAATCGGAGGACCTGCCCTTTGAAAAGCTGCGCTTCCTGCTGAACCGGGGTCCGAAATTCACCGACCTGAATGGCAAAAGCCGGGTCAAACGACTGGCAGAAAGCCTCGGTATTTCCATTGACGTCCAGCTGCCGGACGGTGGGAAAACCATTCTTCATAGCTGCGATCACGGCCAGCCGCTGGCGATCTCCGCACCAAAGAACCCTCTGCGCAAGGAAATCGCCAAACTGGCAAAGAGCCTGCATGAGCTGGGGCGGTCGGACGCGGAAGCGGCCTGAAAGGGCACGTGAACACCTGGGGGTATCAAGATGTTTTCCAAGTACAAGAAACCGGCCGCAGCACCCGTGGCCGCTGCGCCAAAGCCCGCAGCGGCCCCCGTTGAGGCGCCGGTCGAAGGCGTCAAGACCATGCTGCGACGTCCCGCCCAGCGCAAGACCGCCGAGGCGGCCCCCCAGGATCGCGAGCGCAAGCGCAAGGAACGCCTGGGCGAGATCAAGATCGAGCTGCATCGTGAATTGCTCGAAAACCTGAACCTTGCCGCGCTGGAGAAGGCCTCCGAGGCGGACCTGCGCAACGAGATCGCCTCGATTTCAAGCGAAGTGCTCCAGGACAAGAATATCGTCCTCAACCGCGAGGACCGGCAGCAACTCAACAAGGAGCTGTATGACGAGGTCACCGGCCTCGGGCCGCTGGAAACGCTGCTGAAGGATGACAGCGTGTCGGATATCCTGGTCAACGGACCGCAGCAGATCTTTATCGAGCGTGGCGGCAAGCTGGAACTCTCCGACGTCACCTTCAAGGACGAGCGTCACCTGATGCGGATCATCGACAAGATCGTCTCTGCTGTGGGGCGGCGCGTGGATGAATCAAACCCCTATGTGGACGCCCGTCTTGCCGATGGCTCGCGCTTTAACGCCATGGTGCCGCCGATCGCCGTCGACGGATCGTTGGTTTCGATCCGGAAGTTCAAAAAAGACAAGCTGGGCATCGACGATCTGGTGAATTTCGGCGCTTTCACAGAGGAAATGGCTGCATATCTGCAAGCGGCGGTTTCCACCAGACTGAACGTGATCGTCTCGGGCGGCACAGGTTCGGGCAAGACAACAACCCTGAACGCGCTGTCGAGCTTCATCGACAATTCCGAACGTATCCTCACCATCGAGGATACGGCGGAATTGCAGCTGCAGCAGACCCATGTGGGCCGGATGGAAAGCCGCCCGCCCAACGTCGAGGGCAAGGGCGAGGTGTCGCCGCGCGACTGTCTCAAGAACGCCCTGCGGATGCGTCCCGACCGCATCATCGTCGGCGAGACCCGCGGCGCCGAGGTGATCGACATGCTGCAAGCGATGAACACCGGCCACGATGGGTCGATGACCACGATCCACGCCAACTCCGCCCGCGACGGGATTTCGCGTCTTGAGAACATGATCGCCATGGCCGGCATCGAAATGCCGATCAAGGCGGTACGCAGCCAGATCGCCTCCGCTGTCAATCTGATCGTACAGGCCTCACGCCTGCAGGACGGGTCCCGCCGGATGACTTCGATCACCGAGGTGACCGGAATGGAGGGTGATGTGATCTCCATGCAGGAGATCTTTCGCTTCCAGCGCGTGGGCCTGACGCCCGACAACAAGATCATCGGCCATTTCACCGCAACCGGTGTGCGCAGCCACTTCTCCGAACGCTTCCGTCTCTGGGGATATGACCTGCCGCCTTCGATCTATGAACCAACCGTGATGGAGACCCGCTGATGCAGATCGGGATTGAACCACTTATCTACGGGCTGATCTTTGTCGGGGTTCTGGTCCTGGTCGAAGGGCTCTATCTTGTCACCTTCGGTAAATCGATCAGCCTGAACAGCCGCGTCAACCGACGGCTGGAAATGCTGGAAAAGGGCGCCAACCGCGAGCAGGTTCTGGAACAGCTCCGCAAGGAGATGCGACAGCATCTGAAATCGCAGTCGATCCCGCTCTATTCCCTGCTGGCCGAACGCGCCCAGAAAGCGGCCATTGCCTTCACGCCGCAGCAGCTGATCCTCATCATGGTCGCATTGGGCGGGATTGCCTTTGTCGGCCTCAGCATCGGCACGCAGGCGGATACCTCCGTGCGTGCCCTCGCCTCTGTCGTGATCGGCGTTGGCGCGGTCTTCGTCTGGGTGAACTCCAAGGCCAAGAAACGCATGGCCGTGCTGGAAGAACAGCTCCCCGACGGTGTTGAACTGATGGTGCGCAGCCTGCGCGTGGGGCATCCGTTCTCCTCTGCCATTCAGATGGTCGCCAAGGAGGTCGAGGACCCGCTGGCGACCGAATTTGGCATCATCGCCGATGAATGCGCCTATGGGCGCGACGTCGGCGAGGCGCTGAAGGAGATGGCCGAACGCCTCGACATGCAGGATTTGCGGTTCTTGTCCGTCGCCGTCACCATCCAGCAGCAGTCCGGCGGCAACCTGGCCGAGGTTCTGGCCGGCTTGGCCAAGGTGATCCGGGCGCGCTTCCGGCTGTTTCGCCGGGTGAAGGCGATCACCGCCGAGGCGCAGTGGTCCGGCAAGTTCCTCTCGGGCTTTCCGCTGTTCTGTCTCGTGTTCACCCTGTTCAACGATCCCCACTACTACGACAACGTGCTGGACCATCCCTGGTTCATTCCCGCCTGTTTCGTGGTCGGGGTGATGCTGACCGCCAATATCTTTGTGATGCGCATGCTCACCAACATCAAAGTCTGAGGATCGACCATGAACCCGCTGACCGCCGCGCAGGATATGCTGATCAACCAGTTCGGAGAACTCGGGCCATTGCTGGCGCTGGGATGCCTTGGCATTCTGCTGGTTGCGGTGGCGGTGGGGCTGATCCTCAATCAGCCGGAAGACCCGCTGAAGAAACTTCAGCGCAGCCTGTCCGAAACGCAATCCTCAGCGCCGCAAAAGGACCGCCTGCGCCAGGCCAACCGCAACGAGCAATTGCAGAAGTTCGCCAACTTCCTCGAACCACAGAACGAGGAAGAGCTCTCCGCGATGGAACTCAAGCTGCGCCAGGCGGGCTATCAGTCCAAGGACGCAGTGCGGCTGTTTCACTTTGCGCAATTTGCCCTGGGCCTGACCGGGCTCGGGCTTGGCCTGTTCTATGTCTACGGGCTGAACGCCGATATGGAATACACCTCGCAGGATATGATCCTGCGGATCGCCGGCCCGGCGGGGGCCAGCTATTTCCTGCCGCGCTATTGGGTGAACCGCCGGATCGACCAGCGCAAGCAGGCCATCACCCGCGCCTTTCCCGATGCGCTCGATATGATGCTGGTCTGTGTGGAGGCCGGCCAGTCCCTGGACCAGGCGATCGTCCGCGTCGGCAATGAGCTGCGCGCCTCCTACCCCGAACTGGCGGAAGAATTCGAAATCGTCGCCTATGAAATGAAGGCCGGCAAGGAGAAGGACAAGGTACTGCGTGACATGGCCACCCGTTGCGGCGTGCAGGACGTGTCATCCTTTGTGACGGTGATGATCCAGTCCGCAACCTTCGGCACATCGATCGCCGATGCGCTTCGGGTCTATGCGGCGGAAATGCGCGACAAACGCGTGATGCGCGCCGAAGAGGCCGCAAACAAGTTGCCAACAAAAATGACCCTTGCCACAATGGGCCTGACCGTACCACCGCTGCTGATCATCCTGGTTGGACCCTCCGTCGAGGGGATCTCGAACCTGGGGAAACAAGGCACCTTGCCGTGACAAGAACACCATGACCACCCGGACCAGACGCACCCGCCTATTTCGTCTGATCCCACCTGCGACCGTCACCTGCGCTCTTGCGCTGGTGGCGGCTTGCGTATCAGCACCTGCGCGCAACAGCCTGTCCCTGACGGACGATCAAGGCGTTTGGGCCCCGGGCGTAAACCCGACAAAAGACGCCGTGAACGGGCTGGATGTGGGCCACCGCCTGATGGCCGCCGGGCAATACGAACTGGCCATCGACGCCTTCAACAGAGCGGCGCTGAACGAGGGGCTGACCCCCGAGGTGCTGTCCAGCCTTGGCACGGCGAACCTCGGTCTCGGCCGTCTGGGCCAGGCCGAAGACCTGCTGCGCCGCGCGGTCCGGGACGCGCCGGAATGGCCCGAGGCGCTGAACAACCTTGGCGTGGTCCTAATGGAACAGGGCAAACATGCCGAGGCCGAACAGATCCTGCGGCGCGCCTATGCGCTGGACAATGGCGAAAGTGACGCAATCCGCGATAATTTGCGGCTGGCCCTCGAAAATCTTGACAACCCCGGGCATACTGCCGCCACCGGCGAGGAGTTTAAACTGGTGCGCAGGGGGGGCGGCGTCTACCGCATCCAGACGACACCGTGACATCGCCAGAGGCAGAGCAGAAAAGGACGCAGCAAAATGCGCCATATGGGTCTATTGTCCGCAGGGCTGGTCGGGGCACTGTTCCTGTCCGCCTGTAGCAAGGAAATCGATAAGGAAGCCGTGGAGCGCGCGCTTCAGGACGTCAATGTCATCGACGAAAGCAACCTCAACAGCGTCATCCTGAACAGCTCCGATCCGAATGAAGCGGTGTCCTATTTCCAGCGCGGCGTCGCCGAAAACCCGGATCGTATCGACATGCACCGCGGTCTTGCCACGTCGCTGATCCGTGCCAAACGCTACACCGAAGCCGCCGCCGCCTGGCAACGCGTGGCAGGGCTGCCCGATGCCACCGATGAGGATCGCGTGAACCTCGCCGATGCGCTGATCCGCACCAACGAATGGGATCAGGCCCGCAAGACCCTCGATACCGTGCCGCCGACGCATGAGACCTACAAGCGCTACCGGCTGGAAGCGATGATTGCCGACAGCGAAGAGAACTGGAAAGCCGCCGACAGTTTCTATGAAACCGCGATCGGGCTGACCACGACCCCTGCCGGCGTGTTCAACAACTGGGGTTATTCGAAACTCACGCGCGGTGATTTCACCGGCGCCGAGCGCCTGTTTGGCGAGGCCCTGCGTCAGGATCCCAACCTGTTCACTGCCAAGAACAATCTGGTTCTGGCCCGCGGCGCCCAGCGCAACTACAGCCTGCCGGTGATCTCGATGACCCAGGTCGAGCGGGCGCAACTGTTGCACACTATGGCCCTGTCGGCCGTGAAACAGGGCGACGTGAATACCGGCGAGGGTTTGCTGCGCGAAGCGATCGAAACCCACCCGCAGCATTTCGAAGCCGCCTCACGCGCGCTCGAAGCGCTGGAAAACGGCTGATCGGAGCCCCACGATGCAATTCCCGGCCCAGGCTGCCCTGTGGTTTCTGCCTTTCGTAGCGCCGCTGTGCTTTATCGTTGCGCTGACCGACCTGCGCGAAATGCGCATTCCCAACTGGACGGTGGACTCTCTGGCCGCGCTCTATGTCCTGTTGGGCATGCTGGTGATGCCAAGCTGGACAGAATACGGCTGGCAGTTGCTGCACCTGCCGGTCGGGCTGGCCATCGGGTTCCTGATCTATGCTGCAGGTCTGGTGGGCGCCGGTGATGCAAAATTCGCCGGCGCGGCGGCACCCTATGTCGCGCTGGCAGATCTCCCAGATGTTGCGGTGATCTTTGCCTTCACCCTCCTGAGCGGTTTTCTCGCCCATCGGATTGCCCGCCATACCCCCCTGCGCCGCTTTGCACCGAGCTGGAAGAGCTGGGATGCGGGCAGCAAGTTTCCCATGGGCCTGTGCCTGGGCGCGACGCTTGCGATCTATCTTTGCCTGGCGGCCTTTTACACCGGCTGACAGGGCGACACCCGCGGAGCTCCCAAACACGCCGGATCTTGCGCACAATCGGCCTCGCTCTTCGTGGAAATGATGCAGCGATGCCGTGGTCTTGCCACAGTGTTGAATATTCTGTTTTGCAATCGCCGCGGCCCGGGGAACGCATGCCCCACGGGCCAGGATGGGACCGTCATTGCAACAGAGGAACCGCCGCAAGATGAACATGCAGAACCTGACCGTCATGGCGCCCCCCGCCCCCAAGGGCCTGGCCGAAATGCGGCTGCCGCTGGTGATGATGCGGGACATCCTGCTGAAGACCATGTTCCGCAAGACCCTCGATACGGTCACCGAACTGTCGGAGGCGATCTGCCTGCCCACATCGGTGACGCAGGAGCTAATCGACATCGCCCGCGAACAGAAGCTGCTGGAGGCCACCGGGACGCTCAATGCGAACTCCGGCAACGAAATGGGCTATCAGCTGACCGACGCGGGCAAGTCCCGGGCGCTGGATGCCCTGGCGCAGTCGGAATATTTCGGTGCGATGCCGGTACCGCTGGAGACCTACCGCGAACAGGTCAAGCGTCAGTCGATCCGCAATATCATGGTGACACGGCAGCAGCTCACTGCCGCCATGGGGCACCTGATCCTGCCGGACACGCTGCTGGACCACCTTGGTCCTGCTGTCAGTGCCGGGCGCTCGATCCTAATGTATGGCCCGCCGGGGAACGGCAAATCGTCGATCTCGAACGGGATTCGCGATGCGCTTGGGGATCGCGTGTTTGTACCCCGCGCGATCGAATATGCCGGTCAGGTCATCACCGTCTACGACCCGATCGTCCATAACGCCGTTGCACCGGAAGAAGACGATCCCAATGCGCTGCGCAAGCGGCGGCGGTTCGACGAGCGTTATGTCTGCTGCGAACGCCCGACCGTCGTCACCGGTGGTGAGCTGTCCCTGTCGATGCTGGACCTCGTCTACAACCCGACCGCGCGCACCTACCAGGCGCCGTTGCAGCTGAAATCCACCGGCGGCATATTTATCGTCGACGACCTCGGGCGCCAGGCAGAGAGTCCCCAGGCGCTGGTCAACCGCTGGATTGTGCCACTGGAAGAGAGCAAGGATATCCTCGCCCTGCAGTCCGGCGAGAAATTCGAGGTCCCCTTTGACACGCTGGTGATCTTCTCCACCAACTTTCACCCCAACGAGATCTTCGACCAGGCGGCCTTGCGGCGGATCTTCTTCAAGATCAAGATCGACGGGCCGGATCAGGAGAACTTCCTCAAGATCTTTGCCCTGGTGGCCCGCAAAAAGGGTGTTCCCCTCGACGAAGCGGCGCTGGTCCATCTGCTGAAGAACAAATACCCCACGATCAACAATGTCTATGCCAACTATCAGCCGGTGTTCCTGATCGACCAGATGATCTCGATCTGCGAGTTTGAGGGCATCCCCTACCAGATGTCGCCAGAGCTGATTGATCGTGCCTGGGCCAATATGTTCGTCAAGGACGAAGAGATCGTCAAATAACCCCAAAACCACCAGTCCGACCCGCTGCACCGACGCCGCGAAGGGGGGGCTCCCGCCCGTCGCCGGATCAGTACTGATCCGCTCCCGTTGGGCCCGGCACCGTGCCACGGCACGGTGCCGCAGTCTGCCCGGGGGGCAGGCTGCATGGGAGACGCCGTTACTGCCATTTACCCCCTGTCAGGTTCCTGCCTGGGCCTTCGCTGTCGCAGCATATTCCCATGGTCCAAATAACCTTTGGTCGCGGCACCGATCCGGACTAAATGGGGAACATGGAAACGCTACCCCCCCAGATTATGTCCTGGTTTTCGAGTCGTGGCTGGAGTGTACATCCGCATCAGCAGGACATGCTGCGCCGCAAGGATGATCCCGCGACGCTGCTGATCGCTCCCACCGGCGGCGGCAAGACCATGGCCGGGTTTCTGCCGACCTTGTGCGAACTGGCCGATGGCAGGCATGACGGCCTGCATACGCTCTATGTCTCGCCACTGAAGGCGCTGGCCACCGACATCAAGCGCAACCTCACCGGCCCGGTCGCCGAGATGGGCTTGCCTATTCGGATCGAGGACCGCACCGGCGACACCTCCTCCACGCGCAAGCGCCGCCAGCGGGCCGACCCACCGCATATCCTGCTGACCACGCCGGAAAGTCTTGCCCTGATGGTGTCATATGAGGATGCCGCGCGCACCTTCAAAGGACTACAGAGGGTGATTGTGGACGAGGTACATGCGTTGGCCGAAAGCAAACGCGGCGATCAGCTGATGCTGGCGCTGAGCCGTCTGCAGGCGCTCCGCCCCGATCTGCGCCGCGTCGGGCTGTCGGCGACGGTGGATGACCCGGCCGCGATTGCAAACCGGTTGGCACGCCATCCCGATCCCTGCCCGATCTACATGGCGGACCCGGGGCCAGCCCCGAACATTCGCATGCTGGACGTGGCTGAGGCGCCACCCTGGGCTGGCGGCGGTGCGGCCTATTCCATTCCCGCCGTGCTCGAACAGATCCGCGCACACCGCACGACGCTGATCTTTCACAACACCCGTGCGCAGGCGGAAATCTTCTTTCACAACCTGTGGCTTGCCAACGACGAGGGGCTGCCCATCGGCATTCACCACGGTTCGCTCGACCGGGTGCAGCGCGAACGGGTCGAGGGCGCCATGGTGCGCGGTGAACTGCGTGCGGTGGTCTGTACCGGCTCGCTCGATCTCGGGATCGACTGGGGGGATGTGGACCTGGTGATCCAGATTGGCGCCCCGAAGAACGTCAAGCGTCTGGTGCAGCGGATCGGGCGCGCCAACCACCGCTACAACGCGCCCTCCAAGGCGCTGTTGGTGCCCGCGAACCGCTTTGAGGTGGTCGAATGCCGCGCCGCGCTCGAAGCTGCCCGCGCGGGCGATCTCGATGGTGATCCCCTGCCCCCGGGCCCGCGGGATGTTCTGTGCCAGCACATCCTGATCGCCGCCTGCGCCGGAGCGTTTGCCGCCGATGATCTGTATGCCGAGATCACCAGCGCCGGGGCCTATGCAGGGCTCACCCGTCCCGAATTCGATGCCTGCCTCGATTTCTGCGCCACCGGCGGCTATGCCCTGCGCGCCTACGACCAATGGCAGCGGCTGGTGCAGCACCCGGACGGGCGCTGGCAGTTGCGCGATCCGCGCGCGGCGGCGCGCATCCGGATGAACCTCGGCACCATTCAGGACACCGACACGCTGAAAGTCCGCCTGCGCCGCAGCAGGGGCGGCAAACCACTCGGCGAAATCGAAGAGGGATTTGCCGCCACCCTCACCCCCGGCGATACCTTCCTGATCGCCGGCCAGATCGTGCGCTATGAGGGGCTGCGGGACATGACTGTCGAGGTCACCCGCAATGCCGCCAGAAAACCCAAGGTCGCCACCTTCAACGGCACCAAATTTGCAACCTCCACGCAGCTGTCCGAGCGCATTCTGCGCATTCTGAACCAGGATCACTGGCCGGATCTACCTGACCACACCGCCGAATGGCTGACGCTCCATCGCGAGGTCTCGCAGATGCCGCGCGCAGGGCGCCTGCTGGTGGAGAGTTTCCCCCATGACGGGCGCGAATATATCTGTGCCTACGGGTTCGCAGGACGCAACGCGCAGCAAACTCTGGGTCTGCTGCTGACAAAGCGGATGGAAGAGCTTGGCCTTGATCCGCTTGGCTTTGTCGCCTCTGACTATGCCACGCTGATCTGGGGGCTGGAACCGGTGCAGGATGCCGACGCGCTCCTGGATCGCACCGCCCTGCGCGAGGGACTGGAGGGCTGGTTGGCCGAGAACGCCGTCATGAAACGCGCCTTTCGCAGCGCTGCCACCATCGCCGGGCTGATCGAGCGCAACCTGCCGGGGCAACGCAAGTCCGGCCGGCAGGCGACGTTTTCCTCCGACATCCTCTATGACACCCTGCGCAAATACGATCCCGACCATCTGCTGCTCGACATCACCCGCGAGGAGGCGTTGCGCGGGCTGGTGGATTTTGGACGAATCGAGGACATGATGGATCGCGTGGGCGACCGGATCGATCTGCTGCGCCTGCATCGGATCTCTCCTCTTGCAGCGCCGCTGTTGCTGGAGGTGGGAAAGATCCCGATCAAGGGCGCCGGTGTCGAACGGTTGATGGCTCAGGAGGCGGAAACCCTGATGCGCGCGTCCGGGCTTGCGGATCTGGCCCAATAACGCCATTCCCTGCGCGCATGAACACGACATCATCTACCGGCTATGCCTTTTCGTTTCATGGCGCCGCACTTTGTGCGCTGGGTGCACGTGCGCTCTGGTGGCCGCAAGAAACGACATTGATCGCCTCCGACCTGCATCTTGGCAAATCCGAGCGGGTCGCACGCCGGACGGGGGTGTCGCTGCCCCCCTATGAGACACGCGATACGCTGCACCGGCTGGAGGGGCTGATTGCGGAACTGTCACCCAAACGGGTGATCTGTCTCGGCGATAGCTTTGACGATGATCGCGCGGCCAACAGCCTTGGCCCCCAGGACAAGGCCCGCCTGTCGGCGCTGATGCAGGGGCGACACTGGATATGGGTGGAGGGAAACCACGACCCCACGCCGCCGCCGCTGGGCGGCGAGGCCGTGGCGCAATTCAGCCTCGGGTCATTGATCTTTCGACATATCGCAACCCCGCAGGGCGTCGGTGAAATCAGTGGCCACTACCACCCCAAGGCCAGCCTGCGCGGGCAATCACGCCCGGCCTTCCTCATGGATCGCAACCGAATGATCCTGCCAGCCTTCGGCACCTATACCGGCGGGCTGCGCAGCACCGACCCGGCACTCACCGCGCTGATGGAGAAGCAGGCTCTGGCCATTCTGACCGGCGCGCGCGCCCTGCCCTGTCCGATGCCCCGATAACGCAAGAACGGCGCGCCTGATGGGGCACGCCGGTCCTTCATCTTTTTACAAATACCTCCGCCGGAGGCCGCGACGCATTTGCGTCGCTTCAGGCGGTCAGCCCTTCGGGCTCGGCCAGGTTATTGGCCCGGCAGCAGGCGGTGACGGTGTTTGCCAGCAGGCAGGCAATGGTCATCGGCCCCACGCCACCGGGCACCGGCGTGATCGCGCCGGCGCGTGCCGCTGCGCTCTCATAATGCACATCCCCGACCAGACGGGTCTTGCCTTCGCCCTTCTCCGGTGCGTCGATCCGGTTGATACCCACGTCGATGACGGTGGCGCCTTCCTTGATCCAGTCCCCGGGCACCATTTCGGGGCGGCCCACGGCGGCCACGACGATATCGGCGCGGCGCACCACGTCCGGCAGATCCTTGGTGCGCGAATGGGCGATGGTCACGGTGCAGCTGTCACCCAGCAAAAGCTGCGCCATCGGCTTGCCCACGATGTTGGAACGTCCGACCACAACCGCATCCAGGCCGGACAGAGACCCGTGATGGTCCCGCAGCATCATCAGACAGCCAAGCGGGGTGCAGGGCACCATGGATTTCTGTCCCGTGCCCAGCAGACCCACGTTAGAGATGTGAAACCCGTCGACATCCTTTTCCGGCGCGATGGAGTTGATAACCAGATCCTCGTCCAGATGTTTCGGCAGCGGCAGCTGAACCAGAATGCCGTGCACCGCCGGATCGGTGTTGAGCTGGTCGATCAGCGCCAGCAGATCCGCCTCGGAGGTCTCCGCATCGAGTTTGTGCTCGAAGGAGTTCATGCCGACCTCGACGGTCTGCTTGCCCTTGGAGCGCACATAGACCTGCGACGCAGGATCTTCGCCCACCAGCACCACGGCGAGCCCAGGGGTGATGTCGTGCTCTTCCTTCAGGCGGGAGACATGCTCTGCCACCTGACCGCGGACCTTGGCCGCAAAGGCCTTACCGTCAATGATTTCTGCTGCCATCGTTTTGTTCCTTGTCACGGTGCAGACCCTTCGTTCGGGCGCTGCTCAAGTCTCCGGGATGTCCCGCGCCTCGCGCGAAATCGACCAATCCACCATATCGCGCCAGATGCGCTCTACCAGACGCGGATCAAGACCCTCGGCCTCGGCCACCCGGCACGCGTTGGCGACAACCTCCTCCACCCGGGACTGGATGCGTGCCGGCCATCCATTGGCCTGCTTCAGTGTCACAGCGCGATCAATATAGTCGGCACGATCCCGAAGCAGCTTCACCAGTTCCACGTCGATGGCATCGATCGCCTGACGCAGTTCGGACATGTCGGCACAGTCTTGCGGCGGTTTGCGGTGGGTCATCTCTCTTTCAAAACTCCTACGGCCCGAGGCATATGCCCCGGGCCGCAGATTGCCCATTTCGAGCCTTAGAACAAGCCTTCGATCAGACCTTCTTCGTTCAGGCGGATGCTTTCCGCCGCCGGGGTGCGTGGCAGACCCGGCATGGTCATGATCTCACCGCAGACAACCACGATGAAGCCAGCACCTGCCGAAAGACGTACCTCACGCACCGGCACCGAGTGACCGGTGGGCGCACCGCGCAGGTTCGGATCGGTCGAGAAGGAATACTGGGTCTTAGCCATGCAGACCGGCAGATGGCCATAGCCCGCGTCTTCCCACTCTTTCAGCTGGTTGCGGATCTTCGCATCGGCCAGAACCTCGTCGGCGCGGTAGATGCGCTTGGCGATGGTTTCGATCTTCTCGAAGAGCGGCATTTCGTCCGGATAGAGCGGACCGAAGTTGGCGGAGCCGCCTTCGACCAGTTCCACGACCTTTTCGGCCAGCGGCGCGGAGCCTTCGGAGCCCAGTTCCCAATGGCGGGACAGAACCGCCTCGACACCGTGGGAGGCTACATATTCCTTCACCGCGTCGATTTCCGCATCGGTGTCGGTGACGAAGTGGTTGATCGCGACAACCGCCGGCACACCGAAGGATTTCACGTTCTCGATGTGACGGCCGAGGTTGGCGCAGCCGTTCTGAACCGCTTCGACGTTCTCGGCACCGAGATCCGCCTTGGCAACGCCGCCGTTCATCTTCATCGCGCGCACGGTGGCCACGATCACCACCGCGGAGGGGGCGATACCGGCCTTGCGGCACTTGATGTTCATGAACTTCTCTGCGCCGAGGTCAGCGCCGAAACCGGCTTCGGTCACCACGTAGTCCGCCACTTTCAGTGCGGTTTTGGTGGCGATGACGGAGTTACAGCCGTGCGCGATGTTGGCGAACGGGCCGCCGTGCACAAACGCCGGGTTGTTTTCCAGGGTCTGCACCAGGTTCGGCTGCATCGCGTCCTTCAGGAGAACGGTCATTGCGCCTTCGGCCTTGATGTCACGGCAGTAGACCGGGGTCTTGTCGCGGCGGTAGGCGACGATGATGTCGCCGAGACGCTTTTCCAGATCCTTCAGGTCGTTTGCGAGGCAAAGGATCGCCATGACCTCGGAGGCCACGGTGATGTCAAACCCGGTTTCACGCGGGAAGCCGTTGGACACGCCACCGAGGGAGGCGGTGATCTGGCGCAGGGCGCGGTCGTTCATGTCGACCACACGCCGCCATGCAACGCGGCGGATGTCGATTTCCTGCTCGTTGCCCCAGTAGATGTGGTTGTCGATCATGGCCGACAGCAGCGAGTGAGCGGAGGTGATCGCGTGGAAGTCGCCGGTGAAGTGGAGGTTCATTTCCTCCATCGGAACGACCTGCGCGTTGCCGCCACCAGCTGCGCCGCCCTTCATGCCGAAGTTCGGGCCGAGGGACGCTTCGCGGATGCAGATCATCGCGTTCTTGCCGATGCGGTTCAGGCCGTCACCCAGGCCGACGGTGGTGGTGGTCTTGCCTTCACCCGCCGGAGTCGGGTTGATCGCGGTCACCAGGACCAGCTTGCCGTCTTCCTTGCCCTGCACGGAGTCGATGAACTCCTGGCTCACCTTGGCCTTGTCGTGGCCATAGGGCAGAAGGTCTTCGTTTTTCATGCCCAGTTTGGCGCCGATCTCCTGGATCGGGAGCTTGTTCGCCGCGCGGGCGATTTCAATGTCACTCTTGTAGCTCATGGCCTGGTTCCTAAGTGTCGAGTTGGCAGGGGCCGGCCACTGGGACCGGCGACTGCCCTACGCTTAGCCCTTCACAAAAAAACCGCGCCATTGGTTTCCGACATAATTGCGCTTCAGAGCGTCTTTGATCGGTTTCGAACCGCCCCGGACCCGAGGCCGTGGGACATATTCTTCCCCGTGGGATCAGGAACCAGCGCTCCAGGCCCGTTGATCCGGCACGAACAGCCGCAGAGTGTCTCCCAGCTTGAGCCGCCCCGGACGCTCCACCCACGCGGTGATTCCCCGCCGGCCCCGGGCTGCCGCCTTGAACTTGGGACCAAAGCCGGCATGGTCCTTTTCGATCTCGCGACCGGGAAGCACACAGGGGCGGTTCTCGATATCTGTGGTCAGGGTGACGCCATCCGGCCCCTGCAAACGCGAGCTGGGGGGCACATGGGTGAAATCCGGAATGCCCCGGACAACCAATGTCGCACCGAGATAGCGCGGATCGAGCTGGCCAAGACCCATGTCCGCGGCAATCTGCGTCAGCTCTTCTTCCGAGAGAATGGTCACCTGGCGGGTGTTCCGGATCTCGGTTCCCGGCGCATAGAGATTTTTCACCCGCACGCAGGACGGGCGCTGCGCGCCCGCGTGCCGTTCGCCGGTGAGGCCGTGAAATCCGAATTCCAGATCATCGCGCATATCGGCCTGAATGCCGCCATCTGCCGGGACAATCCCCATCCAGGTGACCTCTGCGCTGAATTCGGTTTCGCGTAAAACGGGCATGGTGATGTCTTTCTGCTCTGAAAATCTGGCGCAAGTCTAGCCAAGCGCCGCGCCGCCACAAGGGGGTCAGCCCACGCGTGCCCGCCGCAGTTGCGTTTCCAGAAGACAAATCGACCACGCGATCAGGGCTGCCGCGAGCAGCTCCAGCAATTCTTCGTAGATCATTGCCGTTTCGATGACCGCCGGATCGAGGGTCAGCCCAATTTCCCCAAGCTTGCGCCCGATCCCGTCGATGCTCTTGGCGACGATGACAAATCCGACAGCACAGGCCCCGCACCAGGCCCAGGGGCGAAAGTGGCGCAGCCCCGACACGAACCCGGGCGCATTCAGTCGAAGCAATCGCAACAGTATCGTCAGCACCAGGAGCACAACCATCAGGCCCACTGCTTTTTCCCAGATCGGAGCGTCCCCGGAATAGAGCCGCAGTTGCAGGATGCCCTCGCTCAGGAACCGCTTGTCAAAATCGAGTTCCCGACTGCTCAGCACTAGAAACAACGCCCAGACTTGCCACTGGGGTCCCAGGACCCGCGAGCGCGAGAAATAGATCACCATGACGGCACACAAGCCCCAGAGGGCTGCGGACACCTTTTCGACCGGACCATCCTCGTGCAGGCCTGCGCTGAACGGGCTGTAATAGGTTGCGGACGCCCAGATGGCGACGCAGGCACAGACAGTCACCAGCACCGCAAATACAACCGGCGCGGGAAGAAATGGATTTGATGTGGACCGCTCTTGCGTCGCTGGTCGGGCAGAATGATCTGTAAAAGGGATGCGCACAATAGCTCCGGTCGCTTGCAAAGGACCCCTGATATTTGGGTGCGGAGCGCGGGGGTCAAGCACCTTGTAACGATTTTGTGACGCTATTTACGTAACGGATGGTCTCCTGTCCTGGAAAACAAAAAAAGAGCCGCGAAGGATCGCGGCTCTTTCAGAAATGTCCAGACCCTCCGGGTCGCAGCCCGGCGGCGGGCCGTTGCGCTAGGTCGAAGGCTCCGGCTCCATATCGCCTTCCGGCGGGGATTTCTTGGGCTTTGCCTTCGGGATCGCGGTCACGGAGGTGGCCCCGGTATCCGCGTCGTCGTCGGCGTCATCATCTGCCTGCGGCGGTTCGCCGTTCATCACGCGCTTGATCTCTTCACCGGTGAGGGTTTCATATTCCAGAAGACCCTGCGCCAGACGCTCCCACCCTTCCTTGTGCTCTTCCAGGATCTTGTAGGCGCGCTGATAGGCCTCCTCGATGAAGCGGCGCACCTCTTCCTCGATCAGCTCCTTGGTATTGGCAGAGACGGAGAACCCGGCAGTGTTGCCAGAGTAGCCCTCATGCGCTTCGGCGTAGTCGATATTGCCGACCTTGTCGGACATGCCCCAGCGCAGCACCATCGCACGGGCCAACTGGCTGGCCTGCTGGATGTCGCCTGCAGGGCCGTTGGAGACGTGGCCTTCGCCGTATTTGATGATCTCGGCAGCCTTGCCCGCCATGGTCATCGCCAGCTTCTGCTCACACTCGTCCTTGTGCCAGTTCAGACGGTCCATCTCCGGCAGGCTCACCACCATGCCAAGCGCACCGCCACGGGGAATGATGGTCGCCTTATAGACCGGATCGCACTCGGGCAGCATCAGCCCGACCACGGCATGCCCCGCCTCGTGATAGGCGGTCTTTTCCTTCTGGTCGGCCGTGAGCACCATCGAGCGGCGCTCCGCGCCCATCATCACCTTGTCCTTGGCGTTCTCGAAGTCTTCCATGGTGACAAAGCGGCGACCGACGCGCGCGGCCATCAGCGCGGCCTCATTGACCAGATTCGCCAGATCCGCACCGGAGAAACCGGGGGTACCACGGGCAATGATGCGCAGATCCACGTCAGCGCCCAGCGGTGTCTTGCGAGCGTGTACGCCGAGGATCTTCTCACGGCCTTTGATGTCGGGGTTGCCGACGGTCACGTTGCGGTCAAAACGACCAGGACGCAGCAAGGCCGGATCGAGCACATCCTTGCGGTTGGTCGCTGCCAGAATGATCACGCCCTCGTTGGCCTCAAACCCGTCCATTTCAACCAGCAGCTGGTTGAGGGTCTGTTCGCGCTCGTCATTGCCGCCGCCATAACCGGCACCACGATGGCGGCCCACGGCGTCGATCTCGTCGATAAAGACGATACAGGGCGCGTTCTTCTTGGCCTGCTCGAACATGTCGCGCACGCGGCTTGCACCAACACCCACGAACATTTCGACAAAGTCGGACCCGGAGATGGTGAAGAACGGCACACCGGCCTCACCCGCGATCGCGCGCGCCAGCAGCGTCTTACCCGTCCCCGGAGGGCCCACCAGCAGCGCGCCTTTGGGGATCTTGCCGCCGAGACGAGAGAATTTCTGCGGATTGCGCAGGAATTCCACGATCTCTTCCAGCTCTTCCTTGGCCTCGTCGATGCCCGCGACGTCGTCAAAGGTGACGCGACCGTGCTTTTCGGTCAGCATCTTGGCCTTAGACTTGCCAAAGCCCATGGCACCGCCTTTGCCGCCGCCCTGCATGCGGTTCATGAAATAGATCCAGACACCGATCAGCAGCAGGAACGGCAGAAGCGTCAGCAGGAAGGACTGGAACGTCGACTGCTGCTGCTTTTCCGCGCGCACGGGGATGTTGTTGTCGATCAGCATCTGGGTGACCTCGGCGTCTCCCGGCTTGATCGTCGTGTAGCTCTGGCCGTCGGAGGTCGTGTAGCGCACCTGTTCGCCATCCAGCGTCACGGTGCTGACATTTCCGCCTTCAACGGAGGTCACGAATTCCGAATAAGTCTTCTCGCGGCTCTGAAGTGTGCTGCCGGATCCGCTGAACAGGTTGAACAGGGTCACGACGAGCAGGAACAGAACTACCCAGAAGGCGATATTGCGTGCGTTGCCCAAAATGGCTCTCCCAAGAATTCCAAGGACGCCACGGCCCTAGCACGCGACGACCATCAGTTGTACCTAAAATAAGGATGATTTGGTCAGGTTCAATGCGATAAAGCAGGCTGCGCCCATGTCTCGGGTCGTCGGATTGCCGCAGCCGACCAGGTTTCGCTCGACTGGAGCGGCGGAACGGCCACCAGCACATCGCCACGCCAGACCGCTGGCAAGGTCATCAGCACCTCACGCGGGGCCCCGTGCCCGCGCCAATCCTCCAGCTGCGCCAAGCCGTCCGCCCCCAGAGCGCGGACCTCGAAACCGGCTCCCGTATCAGGCACAGGTCCTGAAATACGCCAGGTCTCATCCCAACAGAGAGCCGCCGCCTCTGCCGGGGCCTCCGTCCCGGTCCAGGGCTGGCACAGATCGCGCACCGCCTGATACTCGCGGCAGATCCAGATATGATCGGTTTTCACCAGGATCTGACAGCCCTGCAACGTCGCCCCCCTGCCCCGGCCCAGCGCGCGCAGCGCGTCCATCAGGGGCACGCGTCGCGGCGGGTAGCCCAGCCCGGTCACATAAGAAACCGCGCCCACCAGCAGGCGGCGGGCGATCTCCTCCGCCAGGGCATTAAACCCTGACCGATCAAGCACTACCGCGCCCAAGCGGACCTGCCCCAGCGCCTGTGCGGCCTCTGCCACCTGATGATCCAGCGCCGCATCCGCCATGCGCATGTTGTCGGCCACAGCGGCAAGCGCCTCCACCGTCAATCCGAGCGGCTCCAGCGCTTTCATCGCATCACGCACGCGCACCCGTTCGAATCGCAGGTCCTGATTGGAGGGATCGTCGATCCAGTCCAGCCCCCGCGCCTTGAGGTAGGCCCGCAAATCGTCACGGCGCAGCCCCAGCATGGGCCGCAGGATCGCGGTCCCGTCACGGGAATGTCGTCGCGGCATCGCAGAGAGCCCCGTGACCCCGGAGGCGCGGCGCAGGCGCATCAACACGGTTTCCGCCTGATCGTCGGCTGTATGACCTACCGCCACCGCCGGGATGCCGCGGGATTGGGCCCAATCCGTCAGCAACCTGTATCGAGCATCGCGAGCCTCACCCTGCAGGTTGCCGCGGCGCGTATCATCAGGCTGCCAGCTGAGAATGTCGTGAGAGAGGCCCAGCGCCTTGGCATGGGCCGCCACCTGCTCCGCCTCGGCCCGTGATTCGGCGCGCAGCCCGTGATCCACGGTCACCACATGCAGCTGGGTCCCTTCCTCACGAGCGATGATTGCCAACAGGTAGAGGAGTGCAAGGGAATCGCTGCCGCCCGACACCGCCACGCCCAGAGATCCGGGCACCGCCCCCAAGCCAGCCCGCACCTCGGCCAACAGAGCGTCTTCGGTGGGCGTCAAGAGCACGCCAGTTTGGATCGTTCCTCTTCCGCCGCGGTCACAGCCGGATCGTTGGGGAAGCGGACAGATACCTCCGCAAGGGTGATGCAGGCCTGGTCCACCTGCCCGAGCCGGCCCAAGGCCGCGCCCAGCTCATAGAGGGCTTCGGGAGCGATGGCGCCCGAGGTGTCACCGGTGAAGGCCGCCAGATAGGCGCGTGCCGCCTCGCGGGTATCGCCCAGACCGTCAAGCGCCTTGCCGCGCCCGAAATCCACCTTTGCCGTCAACGGGCTGCCCGGATAGGCCTCCTTGAAGGTCGCCAGCTTGTCGGCAGCCATCTGGTAGTTCTCTGCCTCGAGGTCGGTCATCGCGGCCTGATAGTCCGCTTCCTCGCCCACGGCGAGCTCACCTGTCCCCGGTTCGGCGGTCTCGGCCGTGCCCGGTGCAATCACCGCCGTTTCGCCCAGTCCGGGAGCGCCCTCGCCCTCGACGGAGCCGCCCAGGGTCGTGGTTTCACCGAGTTGCGACAGGTCGCCCCCCTCAAGTTCCACGAGACGGAACTCCAGATCCCCGATCCGATTGGTGCCATCCTCGACGATACGCTGAATGCGATACTGCAGCTGCTCCGTCTGCGCGGTCAGCCGTTGCAGTTCCGCCTCGATCGCCGTTACCCGATCCAGCACCGAAGTGCCCGCCAGCGAGGCCGACGGGGCACCGGTTGTGGACAACTCCCGGTTCAGGCGCTGCACTTCCACGTGCAGGACCGTCAGCTCCTGACGGATGTCCGCAAGGGTCTGCTCGCGGTCCTGCGCGAAAGAGGGCATGGCGCTGGCCGCAACCAGTGCCGTTGAAAGGAGGATCTGTCGCAAACCACGCATCGGGGTCAGCTCACCGCGCCGCCGGCCAGCACGGTCACCGCGCGGCGGTTCTGGGCATAGCAGCTCTCGGCAGAACAGATCTCGATCGGACGTTCCTTGCCGTAGGACACGGTTTGAATACGGCTGGAGGCGACCCCTTGCGAGATCAGATATTCACGCGCCGAATTGGCCCGACGGGCGCCCAGCGCCAGGTTGTACTCGCGGGTGCCCTGCTCGTCCGCATGGCCTTCGATGGTCACGACATAGTCCGGGTTGGCATTGAGCCAACGCGCCTGCCCGTCCAGCACCGAACGCGCCGAAACAGAGATGCTGGACTGATCGACCTCGAACAGGACACGGTCCCCGATCGCCTCGCGGAAGTAGGCCGGGCTGGAGGGGTCCGCGGTGCTGCCATCCGCACCCAGCCCCGTGCCACCTGCGCCGGCAGTGGTGTCATCCCAACGTGCGTCGGAACAGGCCGCGAGGGCCAGACCGGCCACCAGAAGAATTGCTTTGTCGATACTGCTCATTTGAAATCGCCTCATGTCATCGGACATTTCTTGTCGAAGTGTTAGCATAGTCTGTCTGGCCACGCCACGGGCTTGCACCACGGCGTGGCCAGACGGTTCATCAATCCTGCAACGGTGACCAGGACGGGTCGGAGGCGCCGTCCGGCGTCTTGACCGGTTTCAGGTTGCGCCCGGAAATATCCACTGAATAGAGCCGCGCCTGCCCGCTTGCCCCCTGCGTTTCGCGGGTGAACATGATCACGCGCCCGTTGGGTGACCAGGTCGGTCCCTCATCAAGGAAGGACGCGGTCAGCAGGCGTTCCTCGCTGCCATCGGTGCGCATCACGCCAATGTGAAACCGCCCCGCGTTCTGTTTGGTGAAGGCGATGTAATCCCCGCGCGGCGACCAGACAGGTGTGCCGTAGCGCCCCTGGCCAAAGCTGATCCGCTTCGCCTCGCCGCCGCTGGCCGGCATCACATAGAGCTGCGAGGCCCCGGACCGGTCGCTTTCGAACACGACCTGGCTGCCATCCGGCGAGAACGACGGCGCAGTCTCGATCGACGGGGCACTGGTCAGGCGCTGGGTGCGGCCGGAGTTGATGTCCATGGAATAGAGGTCGGTGTTGCCACCTTCAGACTGCGAATAGACAACGGTCTGACCGTTGGGCGCAAATCGAGGTGCAAAGCTCATGGTGCCGCTGCCTGCCGACAGCACCCGGCGCTGCACCCGCCCCACATCAAGCACGTGGATCTGTGGGAAACCGCTCTCGTAGCTGGTGTAGAGCACCCTGTCCCCGGTGGGCGAGAATCGTGGCGCCAGCACGATCGACTCGGAGTTGGTCAGATACTGCACGTTGGCGCCGTCGTAATCCATGATCGCCAGCCGTTTCTTGCGGTCATTCTTCGGCCCGGTTTCAGAGACGAACACCACGCGGCTGTCGAAGTAGCCCCCCTCGCCCGTCAGGCGCGAATAGATCGTATCCGCCACCTTGTGGGCGATGCGGCGCCACCCGTCGGTGGTACCGGAGAGTTGCAGACCGGACCCCAGTTCCTGCCCCGCAAACACATCATAGGCGCGAAACCGAACGGTCAGGCGATCACCAGAGATGCTGACGGCGCCGGTGATCAAGGCCTGCGCATTGATCGCCTTCCAGTCGGTAAAGTTCACTGCCGCGTCAAAATCGCTGTAGGGCGAGATATAGGCGACCTTGGGGATCTCGCGAAACAGGCCGGAGCCGGTCAGATCGGCGGCAATCACCCGCGCGATATCTGCCGCATACTGCGAGGCTGCAGGCGTGTCGGCGATGAAATCCGGCACCGCAAAGGGCAGCGGTTCGATCACGCCGTCGGTAATCTCGATCCTGAGCGGCCCGTCCTGTGCCTGCGCCGCCCCCACGGGCAGCAGCATCGCAAGGCCAAGGAGTAGTATCGCTATCGCGTTTCTCATCTGATCCGCATTCCTTCGGGATTGAATGTCATCTCAATATCACGCCACTGCGCGTATTTGTCAGCCGGGAGATCAAATCCTTTTGATCCACAGCGGATGATTGCGCGGCGCGCGGCCTCATAGGCCTGTCTGGCCGAACTGTCGGAGCCGCCGGAACTGGACCGCATTCGGATCGACCCAATGTCGGGCACCCCGTCGCGCGACAGCTCCACGCTGACCACAACGGTGGTGCGCAGCGCCTCGCTGGACAGCGAGCCGACGTTCCAGCAGCGCGATACCGCAACCCGCAGTGCATCCTTTTCCCCCCGCGTCATCGGTGGGCCGGAGGGTTCCGGCGCCTCGACCTCGCCCGTCCCGGCCAGCGCCTCTGCAAGCGCATCATCCACGGCGGAACTCTCGACCTCGGGGTTTGGTTCCGCCACCGGGTCGGAATTTTCCGGCGCTGTTGCAGTCTCGACCTGCTCCGGCTCCGGTGCGGCGGTCGGACGTTCGGGACGCAGACGCGGTCGGACACTGGCCAGCGGCGCGGTCGGTTCGGCATCATCCGCCTCCGCCTCGGTCACGATGCGATCACTGGCGGCCTCCGGGGCGGTGGCCTCCTGCACCGGCTGATTGGCCTCGGCGCCCGCATCGGGTGCGACCTCTTCCCGGGCCACATCATCGACCTGGGTGTCCGGTTCCGGTGGTTGCACCGGCTCCGGCGCGACCCGATCCGTCGGCTGCGCGGTCTCCGGCTCTGCGGTCTGCGGCAGATCGGTCACGATGTCGGGCACATCCGGCGCGTCCGGCACCACTGTCGGCACCTCCGGTGTCGGCTCCGGCGCGGGCGGTTCCGGCTCCGCTTCGACTGCGGGCGCCTCGATCGGCTCGGGCTGTGCGGTGGGCGGTTCCGGCTCGGGCTGCGGCCGCTCGGGGATCGCGGGTGCGGTCTCGGCCACACTGGGCGTGACCGGCGCAACCGGGTCCTCGGCCACCTCCGGCGCGGCCTGCTGCTCGCTCAGCCGCGCAAATTCGTCGGCGGAGATAATGGAGACGTCCTGACTCTGGAACGGCAGCGGGTCGGAGTGGAACCACCCGCCCACAAGCGCCCATGTGATCAGGATCCCATGGCCTGCTACAGAGATCTTCGTGCCGGTCTGCACATCATCACCCGTATCACTCGTCCGGTGCGGCAGGCCGCCCGTCGAGTGCTGGTCCGCCGGTGTCGGTCACCAGGCCCACATTGGCAAAGCCCCCGGCATTGAGCGCCCCCATCACCTGCATCACATCGCTGTAAGCAATGGTGCCATCCGCGCGCAGATAGACACGGTCCGAGGTGCGTTCCGCCGCGATCGCACGCAGGCGCGCGACCAGATCATCACGCGCGACCGGCGTGGTCTGGATCTGGATCTCGCCCGCAGCGGTCATGGTCACGGTCAGGGGTTCTTCGTCCTCGCCGGGCAAGGCGCCGGCAGCGGTTTTCGGCAATTCGACCGGGACGCCGACCGTCATCAGCGGCGCTGCCACCATGAAGATGATCAGCAGCACCAGCATCACGTCGACAAAGGGCGTCACGTTGATTTCCGCCATCGGCCGCGACCGCGACCGCCGCCGACCACGTCGCCGCCCGCCGCCTGCGTCCTTCTGTTGTACGGCTGCACCCATGGCTCAGCTGTCCAACTGACGCGAGAAGATGGTGGCGAACTCATCGGCGAAGGCCTCGTAGCCGCCGATGATCCGGTCGGCATCCGCCGAGAGCTTATTGTAGAAGATCACTGCCGGAATTGCCGCCAAAAGCCCGAGCCCGGTGGCCAGAAGCGCTTCGGCGATGCCCGGCGCCACGACGGCAAGATTGGTGTTCTGCTGTTCTGCAATCTCGATAAAGGCATTCATGATGCCCCACACGGTCCCGAACAGGCCGATAAAGGGCGCTGTGGAGCCGACGGTTGCCAGGATCTGCAAGCCGCTTTGCAATCCCTCGCTCTCCTTGGAGATCGCCACATCCATCGACCGGTCGATGCGGGCCTGCGCGCCGGGGATCAGAGCCCCATCGGTGCGGTGACTGCGGCGCCACTCGGTCATGCCGGCAGCAAAGATACGCTCGGAATGGCCAGAGGGGTCGGGACCGATGTCCTCGTACAGCTCATCCAGCGGGTTGCCGGACCAGAAGGCGCGTTCGAACACCTGCGCCTCGCGACGGGCGGACCTGTAGGTGATGAGTTTCTGGATGATGATCGACCACGACCAAATCGAGGCGACGATCAGCATGATCATCACGAATTTCACGGTCAGCGTCGCGCGCGCGAACAGCCCCCACATGGAGAAATCAATCTCCTGCGCCAGTGCCAGAGTTTCTGCTTCCATCTGCCTGCTCTATAGCCAGTTGCCACGTCGTTGTGCTTGCGCGGCCTAATTGGGGCGGACGCTAGCGCAAAACAAGCGACATTGCCAAGCAAACAGGGGCATTGCCGCCGATTGTTACAGGGATGCGCGAACTTCTGCCGGAAGCCGCACCGGTTTGCCGCTGTGCATATCCATGCAGACGGCGGTCACCCGGGCACGAAACAACTCGCGCCCGTCGCGCCGGACCACCTGCGACATGGTCAGCCGGGCGGAGGTCAGTTTCTCGGGGGCGGTTTCCACGGTGAGTTCATCCTCGAACCGTGCAGGCGACAGGTAATCGGCCTCGATCCGCGTCACCACCCAGACAATGCCGGCGTCGCGCATGGCGTTTTGATCAACACCCAACCGGCGGACATAGTCGCTGCGGGCGCGCTCGATGAACCGCAGGAAATTGGCGTGATAGACCACACCGCCCATATCGGTGTCTTCGTAATATACCGTGATCGGGAACTGGTGCGTCATGCCTCATCGCCCCGGATATCCGACGGCGGCGCTTGTAGCCGCGCATAGAGTCGCAGCGCATGACTCGCATCCTGCGCCGCCACGGGCATCATCCGATCATAGGCGGCCGCAATCACCCCCGCGATCTCGGGGCGCAGGATCGTGTTGCCATTTTCCGGCAAGACCGCCAGCGGCGACACCTCCGCAAAGGCCTGCTCTCCCCACAGGAGCATCACCTGCACCGCCTGTGTCAGCGCAAGCGTCTCTGCCGGAACTTCTGCCATCGCGCCTTTCATACGCAGAAAGACAAAGGCGGCCTGAATGGCGCCCTGATCGTCAAAGCGAAACGCGCGATACTGGCTTGCATCCTCTTTCGCGAGGCGGTTCACCAGTGGCGCCAGCCCGGGGATCACCCGATCAAGGTCTGGGACCTCCAGCAGTTCTTCCCACTCCCGGAAGAAAAAGAACATGAGGTTCGCGCCAAGCTCCGGATCGGTTTCCGCCATCTGATGCCCCGCCAGCGTGGCCATGGCCTCGACCGCACCTTTCACGGTGACAAGTGTCTCGTCCGTAACGCCAAAGACGATGGGCGCGATCGGACGCCCCCAGCGCGCAAAGGCATAGGTGCCGTCCTCGCGGGTGAAAAGCGCTTCGATTTCCTCTGGCAGCAGGAGTGCGGACATGCGCGGCCTCGTCATTTCATTCGCTCGTCGGGCGTTTGTACGGACCTGTCCTAGGCGGAGCAAGGGGAGAAGTCCCGTGCCGCTCCGTCACGCCTCCTGCGCGAGATAAGCGCCCCATTTGCGCTCAAACGCCGCGCCGGCATCAATGCCCTGCCAATCGGCAAACAACAGCAGAAACCCGAGGAGGTCGGCGACCTCGTTCTCCAGATCGGTTTTGCTGCCGTCCTTGCGTGTCTGCCCCGCAAGGCTCAGATAGGCAGAGGCCACCTCGCCCAGCTCTTCGGTCATCTTGCCCAGATACCAGGCGGCATCCCGCTCGATCCCGAAGCGCTGCGCGTAAAGCACACTCACCCGATTGGCGACGGCGGTCAGTTCACCAAGATCCTGCATCGCGCGCTCCTGTTCTCAGCCAAAGAGATCGCTGTGCGACTTGGGAGGCGCAAGGCCCAGATGCTGCCACGCCTTTTGCGCCAGCATCCGTCCGCGCGGCGTGCGCTGGATCAGCCCTTGTTGCAGAAGATAGGGCTCGATCACCTCCTCCAGCGCGTCGCGGCTTTCGCTCAGCGCGGCGGACATGGTCTCGATCCCGACGGGACCACCGCCATAGTTCTCGGCCACCAGACGCAGATACCGTCGGTCCGCGCCATCAAGACCCAGCTGATCCACCCCGAGCCGCGTCAGCGCGCCATCGGCCAGTTCCTGGGTGATCGTTCCATCGCCCTCGACAACCGCAAAGTCCACCACGCGGCGCAAGAGCCGCCCGGCGATCCTTGGGGTGCCGCGGGCGCGCCGCGCGATCTCCCGCGCCCCGGCGTCATCAGCAGGGGCTCCCAGCTTGCGCGCGTTCCGGCTGACGATCTCAAAGAGCTCATCCACGGTGTAGAACTGCAGCCGCGTCGGAATGCCAAACCGATCTCGCAGCGGCGTGGTCAAAAGCCCCATGCGCGTCGTTGCCCCCACCAGTGTGAAAGGCTGCAACTCGATCCGAACCGTCCGTGCCGCAGGCCCCTCGCCGATCACCAGATCCAGTTCGAAATCCTCCATCGCCGGATAGAGCACTTCCTCAACGGCCGGGTTCAGGCGGTGGATTTCATCGATGAACAACACATCGCGCGCCTCAAGATTGGTGAGGATCGCGGCCAGATCGCCCGCCTTTGCAAGCACCGGCCCGGAGGTCATGCGAAAGTTCACGCCCAGCTCGCGCGCCACAATCTGCGCAAGCGTCGTTTTGCCAAGCCCCGGCGGGCCATGAAACAGGGTGTGATCCATCGCCTCGCCGCGCCGGCGGGCAGATTCGATAAACACCCGCAGGTTGGCGCGGGCCTCCGCCTGGCCGATGAATTCGCCAAGCCCCTGCGGACGCAGGGCGCGGTCGTTGTCTTCGGGCAGCGGCTCGGGGCGCAGGGTGGGGTCCGCGTCAATCATTCACTCATCCCCTCAGCCTTTGGGCGCCAGCAGGCGCAGCGCCGCGCGGATCAGCTCTGCCTCGCCTGCTTCCGGGTTATCGGCAGCCGCCTCAGCCACCGCACTTGCAGCGTCAGAGGGTCCATAGCCGAGGTTGCCCAATGCCGACAGTGCGCCCGCCGATGCCGCCGCCGCGCCGGTCGGAGCTTTGGGGGCGGCTTTGCGCCCGGGTTTCACCGGCGCCTCCGAGGCGGGTTCGACCACCGCGTCGAGATCCGGCCCGTCCAGTGCCTCTGTGATCGTGCCCCCCATCGCCATCACCGACGGCGCCTTGTCCTTCAGATCCAGCACAATCCGCTGCGCGGTCTTGGGGCCGACCCCTTTGGCCGCTTTCACCGCCGCCCAATCCCCCAGCGCAATCGCGCGGCTCACACCTTCGGGACCAAGCGCACTCAGGATCGCCAGCGAAACCTTGGCCCCCACTCCCTGAACCGACGTCAGCAGGCGATGCCATTCCTTTTCCACCAGCGAGGTGAAGCCAAAGAGCTGCATCAGATCCTCGCGCACCAGCAGTTCCGTATAAAGCTGCACCGCCTCCCCCGCCGTGGGCAGGCTGGCCAGCGTCCGGTCCGAGCAGTAGACGATGTAGCCCACGCCGCGCACATCGATCATCACATGATCGGGCGCCCTGTAGTCGAGCCGGCCGGTCAGTTTGCCGATCATGCGCGTACCTCTTTCAGTTGCCGCTGGTTGCTGCCCCCGTAATAGGCGTGACAGATGGCGATCGCCAGTGCGTCGGCCGCATCCGCCCCCTTGGGGGCGCAGCCCGGCAATTGCAACTTGACCATATGCAGCACTTGTTCCTTCTCGGCATGCCCCACACCGACCACGGTCTTCTTGACACGGTTGGGTGCATATTCGCCGGTGGGCAGTCCGGCCTTGGCCAGGGTGAGCAAGGCCACACCGCGTGCCTGACCGAGCTTCAGCGTCCCGGCACCGTCCTTGTTCACAAAAGTCTGCTCGATCGCGGCCTGATCCGGCTGATAGGCGGCTATGATCTCGGTGACCTGATTGTGCAGCGACAACAGCCGCTCTCCCAGATCATCACCGTCAGAGTGACACAGACCGTTGGCAACATGGCTGAGACGCGCGCCATTTGATTCGATGACGCCCCATCCAAGGGTCCTGAGCCCCGGATCGATCCCTAGTATTCGCATCTCACCGCCCGATCTGTCGTTGTGTTTTTTACGGATTGTAAACCCAGCTAGCACAAAACGCGAACACAACCAATCGCTTTCCTGCGGCGGGCCTCGCTCCGGTTCCTCGATCTCACTCCCAGCAGGCCGACCCGCGCAGCCTGAAAATCGCCTGGAAACGACATCCCGAAATACGACGCCGACAGATTTCCGCGCTTTCCCGGAAACGTGACGAAACCCCTTATTTCCATACCTCAAAGCTATGCGAAAACTGCATGGGACACATGCAAAAATAGCGCTTGTGAGCTGCGAAAAGCGTCTCTATCTGCCGCTCATCGCACTGATGCGACAAACCTGAACTCGAATGAGAGAGAACGTGGATATGGCTGTACTCGACACCACCCGCACCGCCCAAGGCACCACCGGCCTGATCGGCCGTATCGGCGCTCTTGTGAATACGCTGATCGCCACCGTCGCCGTCTGGAATGACGCGCGCATGACCCGCAAGGCGCTTGGCGCGCTGTCCGACCGCGAGCTGTCCGACATCGGGCTCAACCGCGGCGATGTTGACAGCATCGGCATGGATTCCCCGCTGGTCTGAAACAGACGCCGGTCCGTGCGCGGGCCCCGGATGGATACAAACGCGACGCCGCCCATCGGAGAGGTTCCGGGGCGGCGTTTTTGTTCGTTGGCGCGACTGTCTTCGCTCGACCGTCTTCGACCGGGCGTCGTCCCGATCAGCGCAGATTCAGCGCAAATACGGAACCAGATGCGAGGCAATGGCGGTCGAGATCGGATCGGCCTGCATCAGGAAGGCACCCCCCTGTTCCACTGCGGTGCCGCGGCTGAGTTTCTGCACACGTTCATCGTAGCTGCTGTAGCCAAGCGATGCGATCAGGAAGCCTTTGAACACCAGAATGGCTGTCAGGAACAAAATGAGGGAGCGCAGGGTGATCTTGGAGCGCACGACCTTGCGCGGCTCGACAATGATCAGCCCGTCTGCGCGCATCTTGGCTGTGTAGCCCTGGCTCATCTGCAAGCTCTTACGGTCCAGCCGACGGAGTCGGTGGCGAAACTCTGCGTGTTGGTCGCTCATTGCGAAACTCCGAACTGGCCCCCACCAGCGGATGGAAAGAAGTTAAGCTTGAATTGTGACCAAAGGAAGGCAGATCGCTAAAACTCTATTAAACTGGCCCGGTATCGCCGTTTACCTCTGCAAGATCAGCGTCGTCCACTCACCAATCTCTGCGCGTTGGACCAGATTGACCCCGTTTTGCGCATAAACGGCGATCACGTCATCGGCCTGATCGTTCAGGATACCGGACAGAATCGCATATCCGCCCGCACGCAGATGCGCCGCCATGTCCGGGGCAAGTGCCACCAGCGGACCTTTGAGGATATTGGCGAAGATCAAGTCATATGGGGCGCTTTCCTTCAGGGCCGGTGCATCGAAGCCTGCCGCCTCAAGACATTGCACCGCGCCCTTCATGCCGTTGGCGTCCATATTGGCCTCGGCCACATCAACTGCGACTTCGTCGATGTCACTTGCAAGAACCCGTGCCTGCGGCCAGACCCGCGCCGCCGCCATGGCAAGGACCGCCGTGCCACAGCCGATGTCCACGACTTTGTCTCCTTCGAACCCCGTGCCGATCAGGTGATCCAGCGCCTTGAGGCAGCCCAGGGTGGTACCGTGATGGCCGGTGCCAAACGCCATCGCCGCCTCGATCAGCAAGGGAATCTTGTCCCCGGGCAGCTTGTCGGCATCGTGGCTGCCGTAGACAAAGAAACGGCCCGCCTCGACCGGTGCCAGTTCGCGACGCACATGCGCCACCCAGTCCGTCTCGGGGAGTTCCGAGACCGCAAAGGGCTTCGCCCCGTGCAGCGTCGCCAAAAGGGCCAGCCCCGCCTCGTCCGGAGCGTCGGTGAAATAGCCCCCCACTTCCCAGAGCCCCGAGTCATCTTCGACCTCGAAGACACCGACCCCAGTCGGCTCCGGGTTGAGCCGCTCCATTGCCTCGCCCAGCGCCTCGGCCTGGGCTTTTCCGGTCAGCGTGGTGAGGGCGGTGAAGGTGGGCATGGAGGGTCTCCGAAACAACTGGGCGCACAGAGCGCGGGCTGGATCAGCGCCTACGCGAGCCTTGCATGCAGGGTCAAGAGGCAGCAGGGGCTGCGCCCCCAAGCCCCTAAGGTTATTCTGCCGGTGCCGGGGCGACAAACCGGGCAAAGATGGTCTCGTTTCCCGGCTCCGGGTGGCGCGGGATCATCAGCGACAGCGCCAGCGACACCAGCGCCATCAGGGCCGCCAGCCCAAAGACTGCCGCCGGAGAGGCCACCCACAGGAGACCCAGCAAGACCGGCAGGAACACCGCCGCGATGTGGTTGATGGTAAAGGCAACCGCCGCCGTCGGCGCAATATCGGCCGGATCGGCGATCTTCTGGAAATAGGTCTTCAGGGCCAGTGCCAGCGCAAACAGGATGTGATCCACCACATAGAGCGTCGCCGCCAGCACCACGCCCCAGCCGAACCAGTAGATGCCGCCATAGAGGGCAAAGACGGTGGCGAGACCGACATATTCAAAGATCAGAGTACGGCGTTCCCCAAACCGGGACACAAACCGCCCCAGCATCGGCGCGGCGATCATATTGATGAGAAGGTTGATCAGATAGAGACCGGTGAGGTGATGCACCTCAAAGCCAAACCGCTCCACCATCATGAACCCCGCAAAAACGACAAAGATCTGCCTCCGGGCCCCGGCCATGAACTGCAACGCGTAGTACAGCCAGTAGCGCCGCCGCAGCACCATCTTCTTATTCTGCGGGGTCGGACCGTCGAACTGGGGGACCGCGAACAGGCAGAAGATGGCGACCACCGCCGTGAAACCGCCCGCCGCCAGATAAACAGCGTTGTAGGTCAGGCCCAGCGGCTCCCACAGCAGAACGATCGCGCCGTAGACGACCAGCGTCGCGGCAGACCCTGTCGCCACCAGCCAGCCCAGCATCTGCGGGGCGCGTTCCTTGGACAACCACTGCAATTGCAGCGATTGCGCCACGGTTTCGAAATAGTGAAAGCCGATCGAGCTCAGCACCGTGATTATCAAAATGCCTTGCAAGGTCGGAAACCACGCCGTCAGCGCGGTTGCCGCGCCAAGCAGCGCCAGCGACAGAAGGCCCAGCACCTGTTCGCGGATGAAGATGATCAGAAAGATCACGAGAAACGCAAGGAAGCCGGGGATCTCACGCACGGTGTGCAGCAGGCCGATGTCCGCGCCATCGAAATCCGCCACTTCGATCACGAAGTTGTTCAGCAACGCCGACCAGGTGTTGAAGGCGACGGGCATGGCGATCGCCATCAGAAACAGCAACGTGATGGGACGGCGCCAGAACGGCAGCGACCGGGCCTGATCGAGGGACATGGGCGTTTTCATGCCTTGGCTTTAGAGCGCTTTACTCGACAGGGCGAGTCAAGAATTGTACCAAATCACGCCAGTGAGCGCACAGATCCCCCTGCATTCCCGCAGGGCCATCCCCCGGTTCAGCGCCTCGCCACCCATTCGGTTCAGAGGAAGCTTTGCGGATCGATGTCCACATTCAGGCGCAGATCCCCCTTGAGCTTGAACGGTGCGATCCAGCGGCGGATTGCGTCTTGCAACGGAGCGCCCTTGTCGGCCTTGACCAACAGACGCACGCGGTGACGCCCGCGCACCCGTGCAATGGGCGCCGGCGCCGGGCCAAAGAGTTGCGCCCCCACCTGACGGAGCGGCCCATCGTTGCGCGCCAATGCGCCGCCGAGGTCAAACACCTGGGCCAGATCCGTGCCCGACAGGATCACCCCTGCCATACGCCCATAGGGGGGCACGCCTGCGGCCTGTCGCTGCTCCGCCTCGGCACGCCAGAAGCTCTCCTCATCACCGGACAGGATCGCACGGATCACCGGGTGTTCAGGCTGGAAGCTCTGCATCAGCGCCTCTCCCCGGCGCTCCGCCCGCCCTGCGCGCCCTGCCACCTGCCGCATCAGCTGGAACGTGCGCTCTGCCGCGCGCAGGTCCGATCCCTGCAGCCCGAGGTCGGCGTCGATCACCCCGACCAGGGTCAGCAGCGGAAAGTTGTGCCCCTTTGCCACCAGTTGGGTGCCGAGGATGATATCAGCCTCACCGGCGGCGATCTCCTCGATCCGCTGCTTCAGCGCGCGGGCAGAGCCGAAGAGATCGGAACTGAGCACCGCGATGCGGGCCTCTGGAAACAGCGCCGCCGCCTCCTCGCCCAGCCGTTCGATACCGGGGCCAACGGGGGCCATCTTGCCTTCGACCTTGCAGGATGGGCATTCGGTCGGCACCGGCTTGGTCTCGCCGCATTGGTGGCACATAAGCCGTTTCATAAACCGGTGCTCGACCATGCGCGCATCACAATTGTCGCAGGCCACCTGCGTACCGCAGGCCCGGCAGATCGTCACCGGGGCAAAGCCCCGCCGGTTCAGGAACAAGAGGGACTGCTCGCCGCGTTCGATCCTGAGCTTCATCGCCTGCTTGAGCGTCGGCGATATCCAGGTTGAGGGCAGAAGATCCTCGTTGCGCATATCGATCGCGCGCATTTCAGGCAGCACCGACTCGCCAAAGCGCGACGTCAGATCGAGGCGCTGGTATTTGCCCGCCTCCGCATTCGCCCATGTCTCCAGGCTTGGCGTGGCCGAGGCCAGAACCACCTGCGCCTGACAGAGCGACGCCCGCCAGACCGCCAGATCCCGCGCGTTATAGAGCACCCCCTCTTCTTGCTTGTAAGAGGTGTCGTGTTCTTCATCGACGATGATCAGGCCGAGATCGCGAAACGGCAGATAGAGCGAGGACCGCGCGCCAATCACCAGCTGCGCGGCACCCTGTCCCACCATCCGCCAGACCCGGCGCCGTTCGGTCATGGTCACGCCAGAGTGCCACTCCGCAGGCACCGCACCAAACCGTGCTTCCACGCGCTTCAGGAATTCCGCCGTGAGCGCGATTTCCGGCAACAGCACCAGCGCCTGTCGCCCCTTGCGCAGACAGGCGGCCACAGCCTCCAGATAGACCTCGGTCTTGCCCGAGCCGGTCACACCCTTCAGGAGCGTAGTACCGTAACGTCCCCCATTCACCCCTGCCTCAAGTGCGGCAGCGGCGGCGGCCTGATCCTCCGACAGGGTCTTGCCCGGCAATTCCGGGTCCAGCGGCGGGAACGGCAGGTCGCGGGGGGCTTCTTCCTCGCGGATGGCGCCCTGTTTGACCAGCCCCTTGATCACCGAGCTGGTCACCCCTGCCAGCCCGGAGAGTTCAGACGCCGTAAACGCCGCACCGTCATATTCGTCCATCACGTCGAGCACCTTGGCCCGCGCATCGGTCATGCGGTCGGGTTCGCCCTCCCCGCGACGCAGGACCTTGCGCATCGAGGGCGGATCCGCCAGCCCCGGCGCCCGCGTTGCCAGCCGCAGCATCATCGACAACGGCGTCAGGGTGTATTGCGCCGCGCGCTCCAGAAAGCCACGCATCTCGGTGCGCATCGGGGCCAGATCCAGCACCCGGATCACCGAGCGCAGCTTGGCCGCGTCGAAATCCCCGGCACCCGGCCCCCAGACCACGCCGATCACCTTGCGCGGCCCCAGCGGCACCTCGACAAAGGCCCCGAGAAAACAGCCCCCTTCGGGTGCGCGATAGTCCAGCAGCCGGTCCAGCGGCTGCGCCGTCAGCACACCCACCCGCTCCCCTTGGGCAAAAAACTCCGGGCTTTCGCCTTGCTGCGCCATTCCTCGCGTGACCCTGCTCTTTTTGTTGACCCAACGGTAGCCGCGGCCAGATGTTTACGCTAACATGCGCGCGAACGCGCCCGGGCTCGCTGCGAAATCTTTCGCACTTTTCGCGAGACCTCCTATCAGGTAAAGCCAAGGCGCACCGAGGCCAAGCCATCCAGAGGACCAAAGCCCATGAAATTCTTCGTAGACACCGCCGAAATCGAGGCCATTGCCGAGCTGAACGATCTTGGCATGGTCGACGGCGTCACCACCAACCCCTCCCTGATCAAGAAATCCGGCCGTGACATCATCGAAGTCACCAAGGAAATCTGCGATCTCGTCGATGGTCCGGTTTCCGCCGAAGTTACCGCCACCGATGCCGAAACCATGATCGCCGAGGGGCGCAAGCTCCTGGAGATCGCCGAGAACATCGCGGTCAAAGTGCCGCTGACCTGGGACGGTCTGAAGGCCTGCAAAACCCTGACCGACGAAGGTCACAAGGTCAATGTGACCCTGTGCTTCTCCGCCAATCAGGCGCTGCTGGCCGCCAAAGCGGGCGCGACCTTCATCTCCCCCTTCATCGGTCGCCTTGACGACATCAACCTCGACGGGATGGATCTGATCGAGGACATTCGCACGGTCTACGACAACTACGGCTTCCAGACCGAGATCCTCGCGGCGTCGATCCGCTCCGTGAACCACATCATCGACAGCGCCCGGATCGGGGCCGACGTGATCACGGCCCCGCCCGCCGTCATCAAATCCATGATCAACCACCCGCTGACCGACAAGGGCCTGTCGGCCTTTCTCGCGGACATCGAGGCGGCCGGGATCAAAATCCTCTGAACCGTCCGACCATCACAAGATCGACACGGTGGCGCCCCGGCACAGGGGCGCTTTTTTTTGTTCCGGTTCAGCAGGTTGCTGCCGACCCGAGGCCATTGATCCGCAGCTCGGACGTTTTTGCGATTTTTCGCGCGCGCAGGCCTGAACCTCATGTTATAGTGCTCAAAACCCGGTCAGAGGTTCAAACGAGACGATGAGCAGCACAACCGCCGAGCTGGACGACAGCCTGCGCCAGAAAATCATTGAAAAGCCCGATATGGTGCTGGACGACCCCAATGTGATGCGGGCGCTGGTGGCTGCGAACGAGCGTGCCATGGGCTCCAATATCGTGGACCTGCGTGGCATCGCGATGGAACGGCTGGAAACCCGGCTCGACCGTCTGGAGGACACGCATCGGTCGGTGATCGCTGCGGCCTATGAAAACCTCGCCGGAACCAACCAGATCCACCGGGCCGTTCTGCGCCTGCTGGACCCAGAGAGCTTTGCCGGGTTCATGGAGGTCCTGCGCGGCGACCTGCGTGATATCCTGCGCGTCGACGCTCTGGCCCTGATTCTCGAAACCACGCAGGAAGAAGCCGGCGCTGCGGTGGAGCGGGTCGGCGACGTGCTGAAGTTTACCGAGGCCGGTTTTGTCGATACATATCTGTCTCAGGGACGCAGCTACGGCGGCGACCGCCAGGTGATCTTGCGTCAGGTGCGCTCCGGCCCCTCCCGGATCTATGGCGAACGCGCCGCGGACCTGCGCTCCGAGGCCTGCCTGCGGCTCGACCTGGGCGAAGGGCGCCTGCCCGGCCTCTTGGTCTTTGGCGCAGAGGACCCGCATCAGTTCACCCCGCAACACGGCACCGACCTGCTGACGTTCTTCGGCGGTGTGTTCGAGCGCTGCATGCGCCGCTGGCTGTCTTGAGCGCGGCGGACCCAACCCTGATCTCTCCGGCGGCGCGGGATGCGCTGCAATCCTGGCTGGATGGGCTGGGCGCGCTTGAGGGGGCGGCAGAGAACACGCGCGCCGCCTATCGCGGCGATGTGGTGGATTTCCTCGCTTTCATGAGCCTGCATTTCGGCAGCCCGCAGGGCCTTGGTGCCCTGCAACGGATCACCACCGCCGACATGCGCGCCTGGATGGCCTCGACACGCGGCACCGGCACGGGGGCACGGTCGCTCGCGCGTAAACTTTCTGCGGTGAAGAAATTCTACGGCTGGCTGGCCAAACGCGAGGGGTTTGAGCCCACGGCTGTTCTGTCGACCCGTGCGCCCAAATTCCAGAAGAAGCTCCCCCGCCCCCTGGATAGGGACGCCGCGCGCGCAATGATTGCCACGGTCGAGCTGCAGTCCCAGAAAAACTGGGTTGCCGCGCGCGATGTGGCGGTTGTGACCCTGCTCTACGGCTGCGGGCTGCGGATCTCGGAGGCATTGGGCCTGCTCGGACGGGATGCACCGCTGCCGGCGACGCTTCGGATCACCGGCAAGGGCGGCAAGGAACGAGTCGTTCCCGTCCTGCCCGCCGCGCAGCAGGCTGTGGAGCGCTATCTGCAGCTCTGTCCGCATCCCAAGGAGAATGACCTGCCGCTGTTTCGCGGAGTACGTGGCGGCCCGCTGCATGCGCGGATGGTTCAAGGGGCCGTTGCCGATGCCCGCCGTCAACTGGGGCTGCCGGCCACGGCCACCCCCCATGCCATGCGCCACAGTTTCGCGACTCATCTGCTTGAAGCGGGCGGTGATCTGCGTGCCATCCAAGAGCTGCTCGGCCATGCCTCCCTCTCGACCACACAGGCCTACACGGCGGTCGATACCGCCCATCTGATGGAAGTCTACACCCGCGCGCACCCAAAGGCCTGACGCCCCGCCTCGCGCGGGCGTCTGCCCCTGACGAGGATCTGCCCCGAATTCCTGGCAATCTGTCCTCGACGCAGCCCTTTCGCCCGGTTGCGGGTTGCAGCCCGCCCGGAAATTCGTCATCACAGGCGAATGTCGATTGAACTCCGTGCCCTGTCCGTCCATCTCCTCACCGCAACCGGCGCCGTCTTTGCCATGCTGGCCATGCTCGCCGCCGTGGATGCGAAATGGGATCTTATGTATCTCTGGCTTGTGGTGGCCTTTGCGGTGGACGGTGTCGATGGCCCGCTGGCGCGCCACTATGATGTCAAACAGAACGCGCCCCAATTCGACGGGGTGCTCCTCGACCTCATCATCGACTATCTGACCTATGTGTTCATCCCGGCCTTTGCATTGTTCAAATCCGATCTCATGTCGGGCTGGACCGGCTGGGCGGCCATCATCGTGATCACCTTCACCAGTGCGATGTACTTTGCCGACACCCGGATGAAGACCAAGGACAACTCCTTTTCCGGGTTTCCGGGGTGCTGGAACATGCTGGTGCTGGTCATCTTTGCGCTGGAGCCCAATCACTGGATCAGCCTCGGCCTGGTGGCCGTGCTCTCTGCGACCCAGTTCCTGCCGCTGAAATTCATCCACCCGGTGCGCACCGAACGCTGGCGTCGCATCTCCTTGCCGATCGCGCTGGTGTGGACCGCACTGGCGGGCTGGACGGCCTGGGTTGAGTTTGCGCCAGGAACCCTGGTCAACACCGCGCTGCTGCTCACCTCCGTCTACTTGCTTCTGGTTGGCGTGGCACAGCAGATCGTCCCTGATCGATCCTGAAACATCGCCAGAGGATTGCGTGCCCCCGCATTGCGCAACACGGGCATCTCCCTCGGTGCGCAGCATCTGCTGGCTGTTTTTATTCCGTTTTAGCGATATCACCGCGCGGTTTCGCGGATAATTTAGGAAAGCATTAAGCACAACTTCTGAAAATACTAGGCAACTTGTTTTAGTCCCAGTGCCCAGGTTCAGGAGCCCTTGCCATGTCCTCGCAGCAGGAAAACACAGCGCCGCCGCTACCGGTGCCCATCACCGCAGCGCGCTACAAGGCAGCCAGCACTTCGGCCCATACCAGACAGCAACTGGCGCAGGCGATGGCAAATCTGCAGCAGGCGGCCGCCAACGCCGTCTTCCCACGCGCGGTTGATACCGATGAGGGAGCAGAAGCGCCAACCACCAGCCCCCAAGCGCGTGCCCGTCGGGGCAACTTGGAACTCAGTCTGATGTCGCAACCGGACCGGCCCGCAACCAGTTGCCGCGAGGCAAGCCGCTTGTACACCGGTGCCAAATCCATCCTCTGATACGGATCTCGACAAGGACCGCCCCGACGCTCCCCTCGGCGCGCGCCAGATCCCGCCAACATGCTGGCACGCTCCAAGTGGCCCCGGCGACTCTATCCCGAAGTATGTCATAAATATCGATCGTTGCTCTGCGCCTACCTGAATGAGGTGTCGCATAGATCAATACGCGGATGCGCTCCTAACACATTTGTCTAAAATTCAGCTCAAATGCGGGACAATGGAGCACAACAATGAATACGACTGCTATGGATCTGGGCGTGTATCGCATGATGCAAGGTCACCTGAATGGATTTGCGAATCATAACGCGGCGCAGACAAATCACGAGATCACTCAGGCTCTCACGGCTCCGATCAGTTCCGGTAGCACTCAGGGAATGGCCTTTGCCCTGCAACGCGAACAGGCGCTTACCGGAACAGCCTCCCCCCAAGAAACGCCCCCCTACGAGCCCGTACTGGAGGTTCGCGATGCCATCTCCTCGGGCGACATCACGCAAATCAACGCCAACAGCATTGATATGTCCCGTTACATTCAGAGCGTCATGTCCGGCAATGTCGAGGGCCCGGTTCCGATGAGCGCCCTCCTGGCCCGTGAAAACTATGAACGTGCGATGGGTATCCTTTCCTGAGGTCTCAGCGCCCCTGAAGCACCTCCGGTCACGGCATTAGACTTCATCAACACCTCACGCCGGCACTCACCGTGGCCTGTATATTCCAGGCAGGTCACGTGAACGTCGCATACACGCAAATCGAGCTGTATTTGAACAAACAGCGCAAGGCGCTGAAGTCTCGGGAGAAATCCCGACACCATCGCCGGAGACCAAAAAACTTAAACATTTATCCATACTCACAAATGCGAGGACGCGCATGCTAATATGAGGTCGAGTTTTCCTGAGAGTCATGAGACTCGTCACATCTGTGGAAAGGAATGCAACATGACCCCAGCGATGCGTGCCTACTCCGGCGCCCCCGTGAATGTTCCCGACATCACGGTATATACGCAAACCGATACCATGGCCCTGAATGCGGATGCAGACGGGGCAACAGGTGCGGAGTTTGCCAACAGTCGTCTTGCCAGCTTCTTGAGCGATGACCCGGCGCCGCGTGACCGCGACCTTGACTCCCTGTTCAGCAGCGACAGGCTGTCCCCCTATGATGGGCTTCCCGCAACACCGTCGGCCGACAATGCCATCCGCGCCGAAGTTCCTCCCGCCCCGGCGCCCGAGGCGATGGACCCGATCACATTGCCTCCGCTCGAAAGCTTGTTGAACGCTCAAATGACGCAACCGGTCAGAGAAGATGCGCCTGATACGACCTTCCGGGGTATGTCATCTGGCAGCTTTGCTCAGGAGATGTACACGAATACCCAGGACGTTCTGTCCCGGATAGCCTCCTAGCCCGTGGTCGCCGTCGAGTTTGAGTAACGCTCCGTTTCCTCGGCTGCTCTGTCCGATCTAGGTGTTTCGTCCCTGCGTGTGGTCAATGCAGCCAAGTGGCGGGCGGCGCAGCGCGGTCGCCCTGCCTACAGCAATCAATGCAATGTCCTGATCGGTCAGTTTGTTGCAACGCTGAGAGGATAATCCACATTGAGCGACAGCGCCGGAATTTGCGGACGCTGCTGGCCCTCGGTCAGTTCCGGCACCCGCGACGAGGTAAACAACACCAGTTCCTGCAAGGAGTTAAACCCGTTGCGATCCCCGACACGGTTGTCTGCCAACCCACGCAAGCCCTCGAGCAGCGCCGCCGTAAAGGCACCGTGACCACCGCCAAAGCTATCGTCCTCAAAGCTCAACTCCGATCCGGAGGAAGACGCAAACACCACAGCCCCAGTGCCTTTGGTGAGGTTTTGCACCGCATCATCGGCCACCACCCGGTTCCCCCCCGCACCAGAATGGCAAATATCAAGAAGCATCAGCGCGTTCTGGTTGAGCGGCCGGTTTTCCAGATAGTCGCGGAAGCGATCAACGCTCATGCCGGTATAGGGTTTGGCCAGATCGCCCTCATGGGTCATGAAGTACAGCTCTTGTTCCGCGTCGACCACACCATGCCCGGCAAGGAACAGCACAACCACATCGTCATCCGCTGACTGGTCGAGAAACTCGTTCATCTGGATGCGGACATTGCGCTCTGTGGCCTCTGCATCGGTCAGAACCTTGGTCTCGACCCGATTAAACAGCTTGCCCTCCTGCGACTCCATCAGCTTTGCCAGTTCCGTTGCATCACGGTGTGCAAAATTCAGGTTCTGACTGGACCGCTCGTAGTCGGACACCCCAACCCCAAAGAACCACAGCGTCTGGCCGGAAGGTTTCTCATCCGGGGCCTCGCCGCCTTCGCGGATAATCTCCAGCGTCTGGGTCTGGATGCGTGCATCGCGCCACACCAATGATGCCTCAATGACGTTGCGCCCCGGATTAAGGTCAAACCGGCGACTGAAGCCCACGGTTTCCTGCCCGTCGAAAAACGCCTCTTCCTCAAAGCCGCGTGATTTCAGCACCCGGCGCCCGTTGAGCGTATATTCGATCTCAGGATCGGCCAGATCGGCGTTGTCCTTCAGCACTTCCAACTCCACCACATAGGTTTCGTCTTGGGTGCTGCTGCGTTGGGGCGAAATCAGGCGCACCGCATAGGGCGCTTCAAAGACGTCCGCATCCACATCCACGCCGTCATCCGGCAGTGCTTCCCCACGTGCGATGGCGTCCAGTAGATTGCGGATCAGGCCCGGACGCTCATAGTTCTCGGCCAGCGCCGAGAAGGGCACGTAGTTGTCACCCAGCGACCAATAGACATCCTCTGTCCCCTGCAAGGAGGCTGTGTAGCGCCCGTCGGGGGTATAGGCGATCCATTCGCCGTCCTTGCGGGGCGCAATGGTCAGCGCCTGCTCCATCCGGTTCAAATCAATAAAGATCAGCTCGTTACCGGTGGTAAGACCAATTGCCAGATTGCGCTCTGCGTGGGCCTCCAGATAGCGCAGGTTGTGCGGGAAGGTCAGCTCTTTGCCGTCCAGTGCGACGTGATCCCAGAACCATTCCAGCGTGCGACCATCCGCAAGCTCGATCTCATAGTTCGGGCTGGGCGTTTCTCGACCGGTGTTTTTGCCATTGCTGGGATCGTGCAGATACCACCGCCCCTTGCCGCGGAATTTGAGAACGTCGCCCCCCTCGGCCCAGTCCATCTGGAAAAAGCGATCCTCGGCCTGAAACGTCGTTACCTCGCGGTTGGCTGGCCCATCATAGATCGTCACGACGCGACCATCGGTCGAGCCCTGTTTGAACCCGGCCATCCAGGAAGACGTCACCGCCACCATGCCATTGTCCGCAAGGCGCACAAACACACGTGGATCATAGATGTCATTGAACCGTACAGGCTCGGAGACGATGTCAAAGCTCTTTTGCATCACGACATTCAGCGTTGCCTTTTCGATCATGTAGATCGTGGATCGCGGCGCCTGAAACGGCCCCTCGCCCTGCGGCACCATGCCCACCACGATATGCGTGTCGTTTTCGCGCATGCTGTAGGGCTTGCCGTCGATCTGCTTGATCACCTCACTGCGGAAGGTGGTGGTGTCGAACTTCAGCATCTGCCCATCTTCGTCAAAGGTGAACAGAACCGAGCCATCCTGATTGAGCGGCCTCCACGTCTGATAAACCTCACCTTCGATCCGGTGCACCCTGCGGCCCGTCTTGATGCTCCATACGCTGGTGCCGGCACTGTCGCGCGACATCACCAGATTCTGCGAGGGCACCATGGTCAGCCCACGGCCCTTATATGCGGCCCCGTCCTTGCGCTGATCGACGCTCAGATCACGGGTATCAAGATAGACGATTTGGTCATCCATCGCCGTGATGTAATGCCCACCATCCGGTGTGAACCCACCATAGAGGATCTTTTCCGGGTCCCCCTGAAGCTGCGCAGTCACGTTGAGGCTCGGCACCTCCACCAACGCCAGACGGGTGTTATTGGTGAATGTATCGGCGATCATCACCTTGGATTCCGTGGGATGGGCGATCAGTTTGAACGTCATCGCAGGCATCCGCTTGCGCGCAATCTCGCGCCAGTCCGAGGTGGTCCAGACGATCAGCTCATAGCTGTTGTTCATCCCCACCAGATACTTACCGTCAGGCGTATTGGCGAAGCCATGCAGCCATCCGGTATTGCGCAGCGATCCCACCGGTTGCAGCGATGTGGCGTCCCGCACCACCGCATGCGCGGTACGTGGCGATTTGGTCACGATATGCGCCCCATCCCCCGACCACACGATTTGCTCCGAGCCGCGAATGGTGCCCATCTTGGTCACGCCACGAAACTTGCGCGTTGCCATGTCATAGACCTTCAGGAAACCGGTCCTGTCGCTATAGGCCACCGCATCCGAGAAGGGCGACCAAGAGATCTCGTCAATCTCGATCGAGTTGGGCAACTGGCTGTGCATCAGCCCCGTGCGCATGTCGTAGATATAAAGCAGATTATCCGTGGCACCGGTGACCCCGACAAAGGAGGATTTCACCGCAATATAGCGCCCATTGGGCGAAATTTCCCGCGAACTGCCACCGATGGGCAGTTGATGAACCCGCAGCATCCGTTCCAGATCCCAGACCTGTGCGGGCGTGTTTCCGGTCACCGCATAGCGGCCATCCGGGCTCAGCGTCAGCGACCGCGCATCCAGCCAGCCCGAGGTTGAGATCTGCGGCGCAGAGATATTGCCATAGGGGCGGATTTCGACCCGTCGGTTGGTCTGCTTGCCACGGTCGGTGGCATTGGTCGCCAGCGGTATGCGCGAGCCATAGCCCACGGTTTGCAGGCGCTCCGGCGCAATACCCGCGCTCTCGACAAAATACTGCTCTACCGATTTGGCACGCGCATCGCTCAGTGGCAGATTGACCTTGTCGCTGCCGGTGATGTCGGTGTGACCTTCGATCAGGAACACGTAGTTTTCAGCCCCCAGCGCCTTGAGCGCATCTGCCGCCTGCTGCAGCACCCCCAGGCCCGCCTCGCGGATGTCGGCCTTGCCGGTGGCAAACTCCACCGTCACCCGCAGACTGTCCCCAAAACGCTGCTCCCAATCCTTGAGAAAGGGATTTTCCGCAAAGAAGCGTTCACGCTGGCCTTGCAGGCGCAGCGCGTTGCGAATGCGGTTTTCCCGCCCGGCGATCCAGTTTTCCGAAAAACCGCCATATTCCTTGGCGCGTTGCAGCAGGCGGTTGGCCTGCTCAAAATCGCGCGCATGAACACGGTTGTCGACGTAATCGCCCAGAATATTGCGATAGGCGGTGCCGTTTACCGTCGGCAGGTATTTTTCAAACACCGGCACCGCGCGATCATAAAGCGCGGCCTCTTTGGCGAACCGGGCATATTGGTTGATCGCATTATCAAGCTCGCCCTGTGTGGGGGCCATCGCGATTGCGCGGGCACCGTAGTCTTCGGCCTTTTGCGGATCGAACTTGAACTCGCTCCACGCCCAGTTCGCTGCAATCAGCACATGATAATTGTTCGGAAAATCGCGCAAGCCCTGATTGAGGACCGCAATCGCGGCCTCAAAATCATCATTGCCGATAGAGCCAAAGGCATCATGCGCCGCCTCTGGCGACGGGTTCATCTCATAGGCCGCGCGGAAAATCGGATGCGCCTCGCGGTGCATCTTAAAATCCTCCCACAGGATTTTGCCGATATGGCGCAGCGCCGCGTCATTGCGGTTGTCGTTGGCCCAATCGATCGCCTCGCGAATGGCATTAAACCGCGTATTGCGGTCTGCACGCTGGGCGCTCAGGATCCGCAGCCGATTATCAAGCCACGCCGTCAGAGCGCTAACGTTGGTGGAGCGATCCAGCGCCTGTTTAAAATAGCGGTCCGCCGTGCTGCGGTCGCCCTTGGTGCGCGCCATCACCCCGCGCACATAATCATACACCCAATCCTGCGCCGGACCGGTCGGCGCGTAGCTGTTGAACCACGCGTTTGCGGCGGCCTCACCTTCCCGGTTTTTCAGGTTGAAATAGGCGTATTGTACAAAAAATGCGTGATGCGGCCAGGCTTTGGCCCCTTGCAGATAGTAATCAAACGCCTCGTCGTACCGCTTTTGGCGTTCCAGATTGTAGCCCAGATTGGTAAAGCCAAGACCAAGCGAAGGGTCGCGTTTGATGCCTTCCCTATAGAGCTGCTCAACCTCTTTCAGATCACCGCCGCTTTGATCAAGCACCCAGGCGCGCGCCACATATCCTGCGGGCGTATTGGGGTGTTTTTCGGCAATCCAGCCACGGATCTGAGAGCGCAGCGCGCCGCTGTCGCGCGACACCGACAGCTCAATCAGATCGCCAAGGTCCTTGCCTTCGCAGTATCGACATTCCAGCGCCTGCGCAGAGCTCCCCCATGCCAGCGATAGAAAACAAATTACTCGAAGTATGGCAGTTCGGATCACGGAACGTCTCCTGCAAGGATCAGTTGAAAGTCAGGCTGAATTGAAAGGTGCGGCGCGCAGTGTTGCCTGCCGCATCTCGGGTCTCGATGCTGATCGGGTGCGGCCCCGGCCCCTCGGGCAGTTCGATCTCTGCCCGGAATGGCCCGCGCGAGGAATAGCGGCTGCTCAGCGCTCCCTCGACCTTGAGGGATGCAATCTCGCTTTGGTCCTGCGCCATGCCCTCCAGGCGGAACAGGCGGCTTGGCACCGGGATCACCGTGTCATCGCTGTCAAATGCCTCTGGCGCGGGATCCGTCAGCACGATGAGCGGCGCGTCGCTGTCGTCCTTGGCCGGGTCCGCCGCGACGTGATCGATGCTCAGAACCACCGCCGCCACATCGGCATCACCGCTGTCGGCCTCAAAGCCAATCCCAGAAGCCAGCAGCTCCATTTCATCCTGTGGCACCAGCCGGTTGCCCAAGGCACTGCGCAGCCGTGCAGCCACGCTGCCCGAGGCACGCGCCATCCGCGCGGCCACCGCCTGCGCATCCAGCGGCTCTTGGGTATACAGAACCACGTAATAATCGGTGCCAACCGTGTCATTCAGTCGGGTGAAATGCTGCTCTGTCGGCCCCGGCAACAACAGTGTGGTGCCGCTATGTGTATAAGGCGTCACCCGATCTCCACGCGGAAACAGGGTCACATAGTCACCACTTGCATCGCCCCCGATCACATAAAGCGCACCGTTGAACTGGCTGGAGGCCTCCACCCGGAACCGTGTCCCCGAGGGCAGAGGCTGGCGCAGCCGATAGCCGTCATTCGTGCGCGCGACATCCAGCGCGTCGCCCGAAATATGCAACACCCGCGCACTGCCGCCCATGTCCACCACCCGAGGCGGCGGTGGCGGATCAGGTGGCAGCACCTCATAGCCTTCATAAACAAAGGCGTTGAAATCCTCATAGGAAATCCAGAAAAACCCGCGATTGCCCCAACCGCTGCTCCACGAGTTCACCACCTCAAACGCGCCGCCCCCGCGCGTGTCGTCATAGCCGATCACGGTCATCGCATGGGCGCCCAGCGTGTTGCTGCGCAGTTCATTCCACTCGGTCGAGGACGGCTGCCATGTGCCACTGCCGCTATGGCGCATAAAGCCCTCGCCCACCCCCATCACGATCACCACCGGGTTGCCGTTGGCCAAGGCCCGACGAGTGGCAACGTGTTTGTTGCGCCCCGAACCTCCCCAAAGTCGGGAATATCCCTTGATGCGAAAGGCGCTCGCCTTGTCGCGCACGCTGGAGGAGGGCTGCGCCGTGCAGGAATATTCATCATAGGGAAAATCGCTCAGCAGCGACACGCCCTGACGCTGCATCAATGTCAGCGCCTCCGCCACATAAGAGCCATTGCAGCCCGGCTGGTGGATCTGGTTGAACACATAGGCAGGCGACAGGATCATGCTGCTCAACTGTGTGGAATTGTCGACGCCCAGATCTTTGGCGGTCAATAGAGTGCGTGCAGCATAGGCTGTAGCCCAGCCCACGCAGCTGCCTTGCTGCCCTTGGTCGCCCACAGGTGGGACAAACCGTTTGAGTGACATCGAAGCCGGTGCGCTGAGATAATCCCCGCGCGCCAATGGCGCGGATTTTGGCACTGCACCATAGATCTCAGGGTCAGAAATCGCTCCGAGACTGTATTCTTGCGCCCCCACAGGAAGGGCGCAACTAACAGCCAGCACCATCGCCGAAGCCCGCACTTCTGCACAACATTTTCGAACGATACTGATAGAAATCAAGGAGTGCCTCTGGTTCCAAGTTGAGTAGGTTCTAAACGCGAATAAGGAGGTACCCAGTCCTCACGCAATAGCACATTACTGCGCGACCAAGAGGATCTGTTGGTATAGGCTTGGTGGTTCCGAGGTCGCCAAGAAACAATTGCCATCACCTACCGAAGGTGGCTGTTGTTTGAACAAATAACCAAGTGTTTCTACCTCATTGATATATTCACCCCCCCGCCGATGCTCATATTCTCGCTTCTGCATTTCAACAGGTCAACTGGCATTGTTGCGGAACTTCCTCTTGAGGCCAGGTCCCCTCGTTACCCTCCGAACTTAGGCGACGCGGACGACCTCGGCGGTTCCGAGTGCCATGCGGATATGGATTGTTGCGGTTTGGAGGTCCGGGTCTCTTGCGGCACTGACCAGCACCAGGCTTGCCGGAGGCTTCAACTCCTGAGTAGGATGAAGCAACAATGAGCAAGACAACAAACAAATATTCTCCTGAGGTCCGCGAGTGCGTGGTGCGCCTATCTGACGTGGGTTTGCCTGGCAGAACGTTTTGGGCGGTGAGCCGCAGCGATCATCCTCATTTTGCCGAAGTGGAGCGCTTTGCTTCAT